>MPNB01000033.1 GCA_002238805.1 Rhodothermaceae bacterium bin80
AGCCGTTTTATCTTGCTTGATCTCCGATACCTCCCAAGGAGATTCAATCCCTAAGAGATGGTTAATATCTTGAACACGTAGGGCCATCGTTGGTAATGATTGTTGATTGATTTTCGTCACAAAAACGCAGCTAAGATAACAACGAAATCAATCCCGAATCTATTCTAGCACATACTTGTTCATCCTAATTCTGACACCCAACCCACTTAAAAAGCTGAAGCCCCACTTTAATTATCCCATCTATTATCTCGGAGTCCCAACTGCCTTCCGATCTAATGGCTGGTTCATCCCTCGCAGCCTTAGAGGTTGTCGCCTGTTCCAGGGCATATCGGTACGTGGTTATACCTGCAAGAGCATTCAGAAATGTCCGGTCACCCGCAAGCCGGTTCCACCGAAATGCCAGCAAACGATTGCCCCAGCCTAAATCCACCTTAGCGTCATCCTCGCGAAAACCCACATTGCTGCGGTCGTCAAAATCAAGCCGATATGCAAGCAGATCCCGCCCTGCATATGCACTCAAATAAAAGCGGTCTCTCTTGGAAGCTATGTAATTGGCTTTGAAATGCAGATCGTAGAAAAAAAAGCTTGTTGACTCCTCATTACCAACCTGAGAGAGCTTAAGCAGTAGATCAATGAAGGATCGACGCCCGGACAGCAAAAACGAGGCTTTGTCTTTCTTGAACGGTCCTTCAATCAGTAGCCGTGACGAAACAATACCAATGGCCACCTGTTTTTTGAATTCCCTCAGGTTTCCTTCTTTCATCGTGTAGTCTATGACAGAAGAAAGCCGTCCACCATATCGTGCCGGAAACCCTCCTTTGAGCAACTTGACCCCCTTCATGGCTTGCGCAGGAAAAACACTGAAAAATCCGAACACATGACTTGGGTTATACACGGGCAGCCCGTCCAATAGGACTAGATTCTGATCTGACCGACCACCTCGAACATAGAGACCACTGGAACCTTCCTGCCCCCCTTGGACTCCAGGGAGCAGCTGCAGCAACTTTTGAATATCCGGCTCGCCCAGCAGCACCGGCAGTCCCTCAATCTGGGCAACCTCAATGTTATGCTGGCTCATCTGTATGTTGTCCACCGCCCTGTCTGGGTGAGCAACAATTTCCAGTTCTTCCAGGGTGAGGTCACGAAGGGTGAGAGCAACATTCAGCGTCGTGTCCTGAAACAACTCAAACCGATATTCCTGTGGCTCGTAGGCCACATGGTACACGAGCAGTTTTATCTCCGTCGCGACTGAGGAAAAACTGTAGAAGCCATACTGATTGGTTACGGCTCCACGTCCCAAGTCTGGAAAATATATCTCCACATCGGGTAGACGCTCACCACTGAGTCTGTCATCCACATAACCACTCACTGTGAACTCTTGAGCATATACCCCGGCAACTGGCAGAACTCCTAAGAACCATAAGATCAGACCGAAGATGACTCCAGAACGGGGCTGATTCAGGTAAATTGTGTCACCTCATATGTTTTCAGATGAACTCCATCCTTTTTATCGCAAAAACTCTTAAGCATCCATCCAGGCATCAAGCGAAACTTCTGAGAAGGAAAAATTTCCAGAACTCACAATCTACAGTTTTCGGTCTCGTGAGCTTCAACAGCTTCAATACTGGTGAATTAACGTGACAACCAACCCTTTGTAGAGCATGCATGCCAAGAGAAAAAGTATTAGCAGCATCGCGTCAGTCCGTATTCGCTGAACTCTATTTTTTGATCCACAATCCAGAGCGCCTACCTATTGGAGAACTCACTCCGAAGAATCCCCGCTAATCGGAACCGAATGATGGCGAAGCAAGGAGTAATTGCTTGATTGAAATATGGAGGTGAAGGGCGTTCCATTCCGCAGTAATTTGCTCGGAAGGGGAGTAACCGGAGGAGTGGCCTCATTAGACAGGATCGTTTGTTTTGAATCTCTGGAGTGCCTTAATCAGTTCAGACGGTGGCTCCTCAACTCGTATCTGACATTTCTGATCAAGTCCTGTTTGGGTTATCATTTCCTTGATCTGTGTTTCTCTCTCAGTGTCCAAAATTACTGCTTCACCAAAACAGCAATAGCAATGGTAATCAAGCATGGCAGGTATCACTATATCATATGGGAGCGGATCGCCGGCTTTGTCTACGAGCACCCTGATTGTTTGATCTATACTTCGGATTATGTAGGGGAGGGAAAGCCAGTCAAGCCAACCGTAGTCAGTAAGTTCAAAATTCAAGATCAAAACACGAAGGTATTCTGGATGCGGGCAGCCACATTGACGCTTCTCAAGTTTTGCAAGAATCTTTCTGCCCACTTGATTTTTCGCGTTACACTCGGGGCTCCCTTCAAAATATAGTCGGATATTGGTTGAGCTTCCTGGCTCGTAGAACTGCACATTCCGAATGCCGGGGTTATCGTACAGCACACGCAGTGAGGCCCTAAGTTTGAAAGTATTATCCACACCTTCAAATTCTTGGATATCTCCTACTTTTGCGGTTGTTAGCCATTTCTTAACGTTACCCTCAAGGTCTGTCTGCCATCTTCTGAGGTCCTTATCACGATTGGGGATATCGTAAGCATGAAATCCTGTTTGATCGTTTGCGACCAATTTTAAATCTATATCATAACCTCTTGGACATTCAGACCACAGAAAAACAGAATTGTAGTACTGCTTAATGAATTGGTACCCATAGTTCTCAATGAGGCTGTAGATCTCAACTTTAGCTTTAATTGATCCGGTATCCAGGATGATGTCAGGATGCCTACTATTTTGTGGCGCTGCGGGGGTTGCATTTACAGGTTCACGCGATTGTAGATATACTAATAGGTAAAGCTCGGCTAATCTCTGTAAGAATCTGACAGGATCTGCCTCATTAAGGATACTCGTGCCTATCTCTCCGGCTGAGTCAAGGTATTGTTCAATGAATCCGAGAAGCTTTCTGTGAAGACATGGATTATTCAAAAGCCGAACCATTTCCAATTTACTTCGACTTTGTTCATTGAGCCCTCGGCATAGTTTATCCTTAATCTTCGGAAATCCCTCAAGTGCATTCAGCACGATACCATTAACCGGGTATTTGAAAGTCATTGGATCACAGATAGTGGTCTGTTGTGGTGGTTGAGCTACATTAGTTTGAGTGTGCCTATCAACCAACTAGGACCAATTCTGCTCAAACTTACATCAATTCCTCCACTTCTGGATCTACGATTTTTGTCGGAATGGATGTGCACAAAAACATCACGTTGTGCGTGTGCAATACAAGCGCTGGCGTGATTTTAGACGAGCGGGAATTCCCCCACGATCTGTCGAAGATCTACAGGAGGTCTAGGATGTATGTACTTGGGTTGCCCGGTAAGGTGTCTGATTCATGGCACGCGTTCGATGAAGTGTATCAGGAGTATCGCGGAAAAGGGGGAAGCCACGCCAAGGAAGCTGATTGAACGGATTAACCATCTCAAAGCAATTTCACATCAACTCGGGGAATACAGTGATCAATCCATCAAGGTCGTTTCCCCCGCTTCGGGAGATATCATGCGTGCAGTTCAAATGAAACTAGCCCGAATTCCCGAGGAGGGTTTAGGCTATGCGTCCCGAGAGAATCCTTCCATTGCATCTACATCTGCTGCCGACGTACGGACCACCGGCACCCGCGGATCCGAGGGATTAAGTTGCATCAGATCCCAACACGGTCGCTGCAATATATCCACCAATTCCATTGTCCCAAGTCTTGGTCCGATCCCAGTCCAGCGGGTGCTGACGCACCGTCGCAGCGAGTATCGTTGCAATCGTGCTGTCCCCGGCGACCTTTCCGATCTCCTCTGGAAGAACCAAGGGCGCGTTCTGCTCTTCCGATAACGCGGTATGGTACCACTCCTGAACCACCTGCACCCGCGCGGTGGATGCGTTTTTCTGATGGTGGCGGACCCGTGTCTGGGGCGAAAGCATTATCACAGTAGGTGAGCACCAACAAGCCGCAAGCGACCAGAATAATGAGGTCCCACTTGTTCTAGCCCCTTGATGTATCAGAGTTATGCGGATTCATACGTGTTGGCTCCAATGTGCATACTTGTGCGAAAATAACTTGAAGTTACGAGTCACCGGGTTAAGTTTTTGTTTTGCTATAAACTGATGGGTCTCTCGCAAAACCCTCGGTTAACGATTTCTCAGGGTTCTGTGTGAGGATCAACGGTATAGTGATTCGGGAGAGCAGCGTGTTCGTTGTATGAACACAAACTAGAAATACTGAGGTGTCCATTTACATAACACGATCCACGAAGGCGCGGGTATGTACTTCGACAGGTACCTTCATGAGTTCCAGTACTCCACGGGCTACATGTTCGGAAAGCCGACGAAATGCTTCCTCTCCCTTCTCCTTAGTGGCGCGTAGTGGATTGCCTATAACCCCACTCTCAATAAACTCATGGTGGTCCATGGGGAAATTGAAGTAGTTGTATCCCTCAAACTCTACGTCAGGCATTCCATCTTTCTTGGCAAAGGATCGTGGTAGAAAATCAGGGATATGCGCTTTGGTGTATGCTGCCCGGTCCATTCGAACCAGTTTCTCATTCCATGCGAGATCCTGGGAGGTTTCCAGCTCACTGGAATGCCAACCGGGGGTCTCCTCGGGTGGGTTTTCCATCAGTCCCTTCAGAATCCCCGTGTAGCGCTCCATGTACGGCTTAACAAAGCTGATCAGAGCACCTGTTTCATAACGGAGTTTTCTCAGGACTGGGTCAACAACCTTAACATTGGAACCATGACCATTGATGAAAATGATGCGATTGAACCCGTGGTGAATCAGGCTGCGTGCGACATCGTGCATTACTGCTAAAAGCGTTGTACTTCGAACCGTGATTGTGCCGCGTCCTTGACCGGGTTCATGCATATGCTGCGGTGAGTAGCCCATCCAGATGGGCGGCGAATGCACAACGCCGATCAGGTGTGCCACACGTTGAGACATGTGAATTGCAGTGATGGTATCCGTATAGAGCGGTAAATGTGGTCCGTGCTGCTCTAGACTGGCCACAGGTACCAAAACAATATCCTTGTGCTGCAGGTAATTTTTGATGTCCGTCATGGTAAGGTCTCCCATATCCCATGACAAGAACTGAGCTCGGAAGTCGTCGTCGCCGGAGGTCAACTTCGGCAGGTGACTAAGGTCATTAGGTGATGATGCGATCATGTTTACTGTGATTCCATTAGTTGGGTGAATAAATCTGCCACGGCGACCCCAAAATCAGGGTCGTTCACATGACAATCGTAGAGTTCTATCGGAATATCTGTCCGCAAGTGCTGCTTTAGCTCGCCAATGAATCGGCCGTCAGCCTCAGGATCCCAAAAAACTCCCTCAGGCACGTTTGGGATAGACAGGCCTCTCAGGGGAATGACCATTTTGACGGGGCCCCGAGCAGGGTTCAATTTTCGGGCGAATATCTTTCCAAGCTCAGCCATCTCATCGCTGGAGGCACGAACGAGTACGTATTCGGGGTTATGGTCGTACTTGGGGCGACTGCGCAGGTTTTCAGGGACAGTGCCGGCGTTCCAGACGCTGAAGTCGATGCATCCGGGGACGACGACCTGAGGCAGCCCCAGGCGGCCGATAACTTCCAGGCGGTTGGGACCTCCGTCGTGAATGCCTCCTACAAGCGGGTCGTAGACTTCGTTGGTAGTGAAATCAATTACACCAACGAATTGGTTTTGCATTGCAAGTTCTTCCATGGCTGGACCGCCCACGCCATTGGAGTGGAAAATAACGGCTTCGTACCCAGCACGCTCCAAGTGCTCTTTTGCCGCCATGATCGCAGTCGTGGTGTTGCCCAACATGGTGATCGCGACGTTGCGTCCTTTAGGTGCAGCTAGACCGCGGCCGTGCAGGACCATTCCATACAGTGCTGCGGCTACGTTGTCAAAGATGCTGCATGCAATAGGATTCAACCCCAAAATGTCCACCACAGAGTGAACAATCATCATGTCTCGTGTACCAACCAGCGGTGCAAAGTAGTGGTATCCTGAGGCGATAGGGGATACCAGTACTTTGGGTACGCCAACTGGAAGTACCATCATGGCCGCTGCTCCCATGACTGCCCCTTCGGCACCGCCCATACTCACGATTGCGTCAAGCCGCCCATTGCTGTATAATTTCGACACGAGATTCTTGAGCGACTCACGCATCAGGTCAACGGCTTTCCCCCGACTGCCGGCGGTGCGCATGGCTTCCAGGTTGGAGCCTGCGTAGGTTGCCGATTCTTCATGTGGGATGTCCGGCACGATTTCCAGTGGTTCTCCAAGGATGCCGGAGTCAATCACAATTGTGGACAGCCCAAGTGCCTGAAGCCGGTCACGCAGATAGGCCATTTCTGGACCTTTGGTGTCCAAGGTGCCAATAAGTACGACCGTCTTGGCCATTACGAATGACGGGCTAATCGTGCAAGCAATGTCTCGTAGAGCCCCTGTACACGCAGGTTACTCTTATTGCGGAGCCGGAGTTCATGGAGCGTTGCGGGATCATCACACACGATAGATTGCGCTCCGCGATTGACGGCATCTTCCAGCCGTGCTTCAGTCAGTCGGACTCCAATATCAGGCCGGGTAAACTGAATTGCTGTGCTTCCAACCGGGTGTGCACGATCTTGCCGCCAAAAGAGCTCCAGCGGAGTATAGCCCAGAGCGACTTCGCAAAGTGTGCGCGCAGCATCAAAACGTCCAGGAAGTCGAACCGCATGTGTAGGGTCGACATAGGCCGTGGCGTTATCTGCTGTTCCGGCAAGGGGTATCATTTTGAAGTTTGGAACTTGACCGGCCAGAAAATCAACCAGATCAATAATTACAATCTCCTCAGGCCACGTAATATCCAGTCGTTCCCGGTACATCTGGCGAAAAGCGAAGAGGTCCTGTGGCGAAAGCACCAGGAGCTTTTTAATACTGGTACGTTGAACTTCTTCTATGCACAGGGAGGCCTGCGCACGTGCCGTCTTGGGATATCCCAATGAACAGGGAATAAACCCACTGTCAAGTCCACAGCCCACAGGTACGACATCCAGGCCGCAGGCCTCAAGTAGTTGCAAGGCTGCATGCATAGTCTCCCGAGAGAGGTTGAAGCCCGCATCCCCTACGAACAATCCCCACTCTCCCTGCTCATTAGCAGGCTCATAGCTTCCAAAGACTGAATGGTTCTCAACAATCCGGTCATGTGCACGGACCACTTCAGGAGGAGCGAGCCCTTTGTCAGCCACTTCTGCACGAATGGCGGCGATGGCAGCGGGCAACGGCTGATCAGTCACACAGTGCGCTCGACAGTTGCCTCCGTCAGGTTCAGCATACAGAACACTAAGTGTACTGGTATCCCAGGTCAGTTGCCCTCGGCGTTGCATAGCTGCCACCAGAGCGATACCGTGCGGAGTAACAGACTCATTGTGAGTTATATGACCTACTGGTGCCACATGTCGGCACATGAGGCAGAAGCGACAATTCTCTATGGCGCCAATGACGGTGTTCATTTGCTGCATGTTAGTGTCCAAACCCAACTTTGCCCGGGTTCATGATTCCGTTTGGGTCCAGTGTTTTCTTGATCCGCTCCAGTAACGGCCATGCATCCCCATATTGGCGACGCATGAACCGGGAAAGCTTTAACCCGACGCCATGGTGCTCATTCACCATTCCGCCGTTCTCCAGAACTGCCGTCATGGCCGTATTCCAAACCCGATTATGAAGCCGGACGGCCTCTTTTGCATCATCGGGAGGATTGCGGATGATAAACCGTGTGTAGACCATCACACCCCAATGGAACCAGTGGGAAAAATGACCAATGAAGTCGATATCCCACTCTTTGAAGCCTTCCTCGACTGCTTTTTTTTCTGCGAAATATAGTTTCTCAATCTTGTCGTATGTCGTTACGGTTTCTGTAGTCCCATACATCCATGGCAGCTTGAGGCTTTGCGGAGGATAGTAAAAGTCGTAGCGATGATTCCACCAGGCCTCGCCGGGTTCGCGTCCGAGGTCACGAGCCCCGAACCCATTGATGATATCCATAGCCTTCTCTTCCTGCAGGGCCGCGATTTCTTTATCGCCATCAAAGCCCAGCACCATGTAGGCACCTTCAAGCTCGTATCCCAGAATTTTTTTCACTCGGGATGCAGTTGAACGGGGATCGTACAGGCGAATCACAAAGGGATCCAGCCTGCGCGTCATGATTTGTCGGCCCGCCTCAATTGCGTTCGTCAGGTCGTCGAAAAGCACTGCACGAAGCAAGCGGCAGTCGGGTAGGTAGTCTAGCTGCATGGTTGCTTCCGTAATCACACCGAAGGTTCCCTCGGAGCCTAGGAACAACCGATAGAAGTCGGGTCCAGCCGCATGTTGAGGCACAATTGGTGTGCGCAAAATGTGCCCGTCCGGCAGGACAACCTGCATGCGCAGTACCAGGTCCTCAGCCTTGCCGTACTTGGTACTGATTGTTCCTGTACCACGAGGAGCCAGATATCCCCCCAGCGTCGCACAGTTTGCCGAGGCAGGATAGTGTGGGAGCATGAGCCCCTTCTCGTTCACAGCCCATTCCAGTTGCTTGCCGTTGATACCGGCCTCGGCTGTAACTGTGAGAGACTTCTCGTCAATCTCAATAATCCGGTTCATCCGCTTCGTATCAAGGATGATGCCCCCGAATACGGGCAGTGCACCTCCCTGAGAACCGGATCCGCCTCCCCAGGGAATGACTGGAATTCGATAGGCGTTGGCAACCTGAAGAATAGCCGAAATTTCCTCCGCATTCTTGGGGCGGACAATATAGTCAGGCTTACGTGGGGTTTCACCGCGGTCCAGCCACATCTGTGGTAGCCAAAACCAATCGGTTGCATACACGAGTCGGTCCGCATCGTCGGTCGATACATGTGCATCGCCCACAATCTCTGAGAGCTCGCTGCGAACCATTTCGGGTTGAAGGCCCGTCCACTCCATCCTAAGCACCAAGGTTAAGAATTACGTTGGAACTTGCGGTAACGCAAGCCACGATTGAACTTTAGATTCGTATAATGGACGGTAAGATACTCACTCGCTGAAAAATACAGTCATGGTTGCCGCATTGCATCTGATATGGAGCCTAATATTAATCTCTGGGATCCCAAACCAGTCGTCTGTACTGATTGTGTCAGGACAGAATAATCATGACTGGGAACGTACCGTAGAGCATCTTGAGCGTACACTCCTGGATGTTGGGATATTTTCGGTCGATGTGACGCTCTCTCCGGGAAGAGAAGCTGATCAAGAGGCTTGGGATGGTTGGCAGCCGGACTTCGGTGCGTACGATGTGGTGGTGTTGGCCTATAACGGAGAGTCGTGGCCGGAGCGTGTGCGTGAAGATTTTGAAGAGTATGTCTCGGGGGGCGGGAGTGTTCTTGTTCAACATGCAGCAAATAACTCGTTCCCGGGATGGGAGGCCTATGAGTCCATGGTTGGACTATTATGGCGAGGGAAAGATGCTGGTCATGGAGCATACTGGGATGAGGAGCAGGGCCTAGTGCGCATATCTCCTGGGGAAGATCGTGGTGCTGGACATGGGCGGTTACATGACTGGCAAATCACGACACGAGACGCCGAACACCCTGTTATGGCGGGTTTACCAACGGTGTGGATGCATCCCCAAGATGAACTTTATCATGGCCAGCGCGGTCCAGCGGAAGGAATGAATGTGCTGGCAACCACATGGAGTGACACTGAGTCTGGCGGGACTGGAAGGCATGAACTCATGGTCTGGTGGACACAATTTGGTGAGGGTAAGGTTCTGACACTTTTACCAGGTCATCTTTGGGGAGGGCAAGAAGATGATCGTGCGCTTCGTTGTGTGGGGTTCAGAACACTGTTGCAGCGCAGCGTGGAATGGCTGGCCACGGGGGAGGTTACATTGACTGTACCGGAAAATTTCCCGACAGCAGAGCAAGCTGTGGTGATCAATGAATAAGATATGGCAATGATCACGTATCGACCTCTTGCCAAAGTAATCAGGAATCTCAGCACACCGGTGTTCTATATGCAGCTCCAGAGCCATACCGGGCCGTCTGTTTCACAAACACATATTTTAAAGTTACCTCCTCATACATGACCGGTCAGCGTGCCTACGAAGTCGAAAAGCTTCGATAGACACCAAGTATACGAGGATTCATCGCCGCTAAACACAGTTGTGGGGATAGACGCTCAGCCCCAGATAGAGACATTCATCATAAGAACTAAGCTTTGATGAGATCAGCTGACGGTACGAAAAACCGGGCCGCTTTTCATCAGACCAAAAATTTTGAGAGGGGCTACAAGAACCATACACGTATTTGTCGGCCATTTCGTTGGACAGCAGTCAATCTCGTGGGCGCGTTCCGACAATTCAGGAGTTGATGGTGTAGCCCAATCCATAATGCTGAGAGATGGGCTTTATCCACGGGCTGATAGGTAGACTCAGATAGTGTCTGTACTGCTATCTTCATAAAGTACTTTAACGATGAGAGCTGCTTTTCTGGCGTCGGTGTTTTTGACAGTTTTTCCATGCTCAAGTTCGTTGCTACGCACAATAGCTGCATAGGTCTTCCTGTTATCTCTGGATTTAATGTATTTGTACTTTCCCTCGGGTGGTATCTCTACTTCGCCTCGCTCGAACTTTGTGATGAACCCTATATTGTCTATTATAGCGGCTGTCAAACTCTCTCGTGCCTGCGAGCACACCTTCTTCCGTGGGAGCTGCTGCAATGCCTGTCTAATCTGATCGCAAATTTGCTCAGTTAAAACGAGGTGGTGCACTTGTTCGGAACTGCCTCTACGACCAATGTAGCAGGCAGCAGGCTCAATTCCATCAATTTTGAGTTCGCAGGCTTTTTTGTCATTATCAACATAGAACAGGGAAACGGTGACCGGGAATGAAGCTGGCAGAGTCGCCCGCTGGCCAATTCGCCCCATACGCGCAAGCAGCTTCTGTTGTAGTGTAAGTGCGTACAGTTCCCGCAACCGGGCAATTCTGATCAGGTATCCATCTTGACGGAGGGAATCATTGAGATCATCCCAAGATTGTGTCTTAACTGCTCTGAGATTCCATTTAATCCATTTTTGCTGCCCGTCGGATAATATTAATATTGGCGTTCTCACCGGAATCTCTTTATACGACCAGTCTTTGGGTTCAAGCTTTTCAAGCTTCCCAGGCAGTAGCATGATATGCTTCGTTCCCCTGCGCACGAGATCACAAGCCGGTGTCACAACGAGATAGACTTCATCCCCCTTTTTCCGTCGCAGTACATCCCCGAATCGCAGATGAGGCGTGCCGTTGTCCTCAGACAGACTAAGCCTAGCGTCATTCATAAATACCGTCCGATAAACGAGATCTTGCAGATCAGGGGTTCCCGTAAGATGGGGAGCAGGGTACTTGGCTAAGTCGATCTTATTGAGTTTCAGTGTTGCATCAATCGTCTCAGCGTTCCCTTCAATCTCGTGTTGTAGAACGCGGTCTGCAACATCCAGGAGATAGTCACCTAAGTGTTCCCCCTCAGAGCTGAGAATCAGTGTCTTGATCTGCGCCAGATCTGATAGATCTAGGCGTCTCAGTTGCTGAAGAAAGGTCTTGCGTGTATTCGTGAGGCCTTTATCCCACGCATCCAAAAAACCTGCGATCCTCTTCGCATCTCCATAGTGACTGGCCAATCTTGACAAAATCAATTCGAGCCTGCCAGCTTCAATGAGTTCGGATTTGCTTGCTACACGAAAAGTGGAAGCCAAAAGCCCTGCTTCGTCTCGAAAATCATTTCTTTTTTCATCAAGACGATGACTACTAGATGTGAGAATGATAAGCGGAGGATTATCTGCACGGTCGGCAACGAGTTCGTGCACTTGTTCTATATCGCGATCTAAATCATGAGATTCCCACGGTCCGAGAAAAAGATCAATTACAATTAAATCGGCTTCGCGTGCTTTAGCAATGAAATTGCGCCCTACCCCTGTACAGGCCAATCCCGCATTTCTGAGTAACTGAACAATTTTCCTGAGGCGAGTTCTCTCAGTTGCATTGGAAGTTTCATAATCGTTGAAAAGCGCCGTGATGGCCTCTCCAGAAAATTCGTTCCGATTCTTCCAAAGAATATCTATGAAGTCCTGTGAATCCAGTAGGCTATTTGCGTCAGCGCTCTCAAATTCAAAATATAAATCCGAGAGTCTCTCGCAGTCATCTTCTGTAAGGTCATCAAGAAACGTTGACCAATCTTCGGCGTGTATTTCGTCAGTTTGTGGGATTTCGTCGAATGCGTCGTCAATGACGACAGCCTTTCGGATACCTGTTTCGGTCAGTAATTCTTGCAAGTTCGTCATGAAACGACAACTTCACTAGGCAATTCTAGAATGAACTGATGGAGTCTATTGGTCTCGTGATTTACTTCCTTATTAAGTGTCAGCGATCCTCCGTGGTACTCGGCACATTCACGGGCGATGTACAAGCCAAGCCCCCTGCGTTTGGATTTTTCTTTCAGCGAAAAAAATGCACGAAAAATCTTTTCCTGGTTTTCTTTCGCTATTCCATGACCATTATCCTGGTAGGCGACGATAAGAGGATCGGTTTCCACTGAGATTGTGATTTCTGGTTTGAAATCGGGTTCGTGCTGTCTGCGCAGATCTAGCCAGTAAAGGGAGTTCGAAATCAGATTCTCAATGATTTGTATGATCATGCCTTTTACGGCGCGGATGTGAATTCTGTGGTTCGCCATGTTAAGGATTAGCCTCACGTCATGACGTTTGCATTGCCGTTCATGCGAACTAAGAATGTCTTGGATTAAAGTATCCAATGAGAATCGCTCCTTTCGTTGTCGGCCCGAGACACTCAGGGGATCCAGTACACGGAGACGCTTGCTAACCGAAATCATTTCGGATCGAAGCGAATTTAGCAGGCCACGTATCTGATCAGGGATCTCTTTCTTGTGCAGAGCCTTAAGGGCTACAAGTGTGTTCTCAGTAGATCTTGCCAGTTCGTGCGCGACAACTTCAACCAGGAGGCCGACCCCAGCCATTTGTACCATCAGTTGTTTTTCGTTTTCAACCTCAGCAATTTGTGACTGCATACGTGATTGTGTACGCGAAGAAGCTTCTTTGATTTCGGTAACGATTTTCTGTAATTCATCAATCGTACCTTCTGGGGCTAAGCCTCTGATTTCTTCGAGAGAGGCTTTTGCTCTCTCCACCAGCCTTGACACATCTGTCTTTACCTTGGTTGTATCGGGGGGTACTGAGGGCTTATAACGTGACTCAACATCACTAAGAAAATCCCTGAGACTTTTCTGGATAGCGTAATTCAACAGATCAACGAATGCCCTTTGCTCAGGGCAAACGCGAAGACCTTGTCGGTTCGTCTGGTCAACAAGTTTGGGGTTCAATAGTCGTGAAATTGTCACGCGACCGACAAACTGGGCCTTATTAAGGAGATATCCTTTACTGCCAAGCGCGCGCCTGTCCAACTCAAGCCAGTCGTCATCATCTTCACCGTATGGCAAAACTCGAAACCCATCTCGATAGAGTAGGATTCCAGACCAACGACGTTGCAGGGCACGTACTTCTCTCATATTTCCGATACTGTCAATAGCCCTCAGTCGTTTCCTGTTGAACCAGTACGCTTCAAAACAGAATTCACCTAGATCTTCAAGGGCAGAGAACGGAATTTTCTCGGAAGTCCCAGAGATTAGTCCTTGCAGGTCATCTTTCGTAATAACACGATTCTCTTCCTCATATGGATGATCAAAGTTGAGATTCAATGCTTCAAAGGTACATTTTAATTCAGGGCCGGCGTCCCGGTTAACGTATCGTCCCTTAACTGACGCGTGTGCGTGGGCCAAGAGGTTTTGATCCATTCGGGCGACAGAAATGCGCATGCCATTCCAGAAAAGGGCGATTCTTGGGCGCCGCTTCGTGTCAGCGAATGTATCCGTAAGCCGCGAGAAGTCGTACTCGCAGAGATTTCTGACATAGTCTTTCGTCCAATCTGCCGCCAGTGCTCCAATGATGAGTCGGGTTCCACTCCAATGTGGATCTGGCTTTAGCTCGCCCTGTTCAGGAACGATATTGATTTCGTCAAGTGTAGCGTCAAGGTTATCGAACTCCGACCAGTCAATTGTTAGAATATTTAGGTATTTATCATCTTTTTGCGCCGTTTCAACTGTCAGCAAATCACCCAATCGCATAGCAGAAAGTCGTCCGATTCCTTTTTCACCGAGATACGGCACGGGCTTCTTTCTAAGGGAGTGGTCAACAAGTGCTGCATCTATCGCGCGTTTTCGGGAAGCTGTACCGATCGTTAGATAGTTATCAACAAGATCCTGCTCTGACATTCCCGTGCCTGTGTCAGATACGATGATCCTGTTTTCGCGTGCATACATTTCGTCAAGGACCTCTATAAAGGCTTCTCGTTCTGTAATTCGGTTAATCTCTGCACGAAAACGGTCCAGAGAACTTTCTGGTGCAGATGCGTCCAGTGCTTTACACACATCAACCTTTAGTCGATTGATGTCTACGGTTTCGTCAAACGCCTTCTCTCGGAATTTTAAATAATCGGTGTGCCGCATTACGATTTCGAAATGGATTTCTGCACCATTTGGCGATTTCGCGTCAAAAGCGTTTTTGATCAATTCATAAAACGCGACGATGTCGGAGCTAATCAACTCCGCACCGAGTGCCAGTACAGTTCGGGCGCAGACCTTGAACAAAACCGTTCACCTCTGTTTCTGGTTATGCAGATTTCTCCTTTCGCAATAGTCCATCAACAGCGTCCGACAGGTTCCAGATCGGTTCCGCATCACCGTCTTTCAGCATGGCGATGACTTTTGGGATGCCAGCTATGGCAAGGCCGTTAGCGATTGACAGCATTTTGTGTGGCTCAGAGACGATCTTTACATCCCCATTTTTGCTGCTGATTGCAATGAGCATGAGCGTGTGAATTCGCCAAGGATCGCTGGCGAATATAGATCCGTCAATAATCTTTACAGTTTTGTTCTTCGTGATGTTAGCAGGCTCAAGCCCGAGTCGACACGCAACACACACGGACAGGAACCAAAAATCAATCATGCGCGGGAAGGGGCTCTCATCAATCACCACATCAGCGTCTCGCTGGCAATACCGTTTAAATGCTTCGTGGAATTGCACGGGCACTCTAATATCAATTGCCTGGAAGGGGTTGAAATATCGGCTCACCATCGTGATCCTCCTATGATAATGTGTCCAGCTCAACCTCGGAATTCAGGCGGCGCTGGCAGAGTTTACATGTGTTCCTATGATCGCAGGAGCAGCGGAGCACCTTGCGCTCAACCACCTCGGGATCGTTGATCAGCATTCTTGGATAGTGTGCAGGATTCGTTAGCGTGAGAATAACTCCCGCGGCCTCGTCAATAATCTCTTCGCAACCGTTGATTTCGTCATGGGTCAGAAACAGGATCAGTTGCTCACTCTCACGCACGGCCGTGCGCAGAATGGATTGCTTCACAAAACCGCTCGTCATGCCGAGCGGCGTATCAATCACGTTCGGTGCTTCAACTTCGCTTACCTTTGTCAGTGCCAGTATAAACGCAAGTGTCAGTGCTCGGCGTGATGCGCCATTCAGATCCCGATCCGGGTTCAATGTTCGGTCGTCTGGACCATAAACGATGATATCAAATTCCCGGCTGATCTCGGCATGTCGGATAATTGCTCCTTGTTCGGGGTCCGCCCCAATCATTTCGAGGAAAATGTTGTTCATTAGATTACTGACCTTTTGCAACTCCTCATTTGCAATTCGCTCATAGGCACCTCGTAGAACCTTTACCGTGTCCCGCGTAACATCCAGTTCGGCCAGTATAAGTGCTCCCCTCTTCTGTTGGTACAGAAGACGATCGCGCTTCTCTTCTTGTATTTTATGCTCGTTTCTCAGGGCCTCAAGTTTAGTTTTTATGACAGCCTCCTGGGACAGGTGTCGGTCGCGCTGTTTTTTGTAATTGCGGAGCGTTTCGCGTAGGCCTTGGATGTTCGTGTCGGGCAGCGAGTCAAGTTTCGCTTCCAGCCCTCGCAGTTCTCGGCCCTTTTCCTCCCGTTGCTCCTTCAAATAGTCACGGCGCTTTAGGACTTTCTCGTATTCTCCTAACCATGCACTCATCCCAGGGACAACTTCTGCCCGCTGCTCTTTTGCACTGTAATACAACGCGGTGATGATTTTTTGGATTTCGTCGGTGCGCAGATTGTTTTCAATTAACTTCTGTATGTGTGCACGGCGCTTTTCGGCGCCAAACTCCCCCGGTTTTAGCGTTTCTCCACAAATGCAGACTTCAGCCTCAAGGCGATCATGCAATACCGGAATCGTGGTATTGGGAATTTTTCCTTGGTCGTGCAATTCATCCAGCTTTTCAAATGCACTGGCCAGTACAGGTGTGACGAGGTCGGTTGCGATCGACCGGCCACGAAACAGTGTTGAATGGTCCTTTTTTGCCGTCTCATGCTGTTGGTCAAGCTGCTTGATTTTCTCACGTACACGGTTAAGATCTTTTTTCAACTTCTCCTTATCGCCCTTCACAAGTACCGCCGAGATCTCGCGATCAATCTCGTCACACTTCTCGTCAGAGACCTTGAATCCCTGTTTTTCGTCCTCCAAGCCAGCTTCCAATGCTTCGCGGTTGTTTTCAATTGCTTCGAGGCGCGTAGCAATTGCATTAAGTTCGCTGGTGCCGCCAAGCTGTTTTGCTTTCTTATTCACTTCCGCTTCTGACTTACGCACATGTTTGATTGCTGCGCTGATCACTTCGAGTCCGAGAAGAGAATGAATCGCCCGTTGTACTCGCCCGCGTTTGGTGGATAGAGTAACATCCGCTTCAATGAAACTTAGTGCTCGGTCACCGTCGGTGAAGAATACCTCACGGAGTTCTCGTGGCAGTTCATCGTTAATGAGAGATTCCGGTGCACGAATTGGACTTGCGCCGGTGTCGGTTAACTGGAATAGTTTCACCGTTGAGGCAGGACGACGGGAGTTGCTGTCGACGCCTTCAATGGTAGAGCGAATGAGACGATAGCGATGGCTCGTTTTGTGCCTTATGCCTGAGATGGGGCGAAACTTAGTCAACTCAAATTCCACTTCGGCCGTGATTGAAACAGATTTACCTTCTCTTGCCTCCCAGTCAATAGGATGCAGCCGAAAGCCCACGCCTTTGCCGGGAAGGGCTACATCTCCGTAGAGAGCCCACTGCAGACCATAAAGAATCGTCGTCTTACCCGACTCATTCGCTGCGCGGATAACCGTGAGTTTCTTCTTGGAATCGTGTGAGAACTCAAGCTCAAGATCGCGCAGCATCCGAAAGTTTTGGAATCTAGCACTTAGCAACTTCATGAGCCGAACTCTTTGATACTGGTTGCGCGACTGCGTTCATCCTCCAGGATGTGCGCAGCAGCATTACACCTGTCGTTGATCTTTTTCTGGATGTTCGTTGCGGAGACTCTGTGGTGACGTTCGTTTTCCAGAATATCCACAATCACGCCAATTATCACGTCCTTATAACCATCACACCGTTCTTCTATCCCGCTGCATTGCTCAAGAATGATCGAAAGTATCTTTCTGTCGTTCAGTGGCATAATTGTCTCTCGATCGTTATAAGACCGCGGCGTCAACCATTCTGTTGATTGCCGCAAGTGGTCCGCCTGGGCGGCCTGCATTTCTTGCCAGGCTCGCAAATTCCTGTGCCCGATTCAGTTCTGAGTATACAAGCGTTCGCGTGTCAGAATCAAGCCCCTCCTCCATGTTCGGTGGTAGGGCCAAGAAGTCGTGAATAACACTATGAGTCTTGCCTATATCGTTGCAAGTGCGCAAAAGACGCCCGCGCCGCTGTATCCATTGTCGTTCGACTGTTGTGCTCGCGAGGATAAATGCTTTGCGTATCTGTGGGATGTTTATCCCTTCGTCAAGCACACGCTTTGCAGTAAGAACCTGGATTTCAGCTTCCTGAAAAGATTTGATGATTTGCTTCGTCTGATTCCGATTGGCCGTTTCCTCAGCTGTGAGTTGATGAAACAGGATATTCCTGTCCCGCAGTAGCTGGTTTACGCTTTCAAGTTGATTCGGCCCTTTATCCGACGAATAGATCAGGGTGTGCTGTAGACTACTTGTGTCTTCTTCCATCAGGAGAGTACCAAGGGTGGTAAGTTTGCCTGAGGCTGTTTCCAGCAAGGCGCGCCGATCCCGCATCAATTTGGCGAGATATTCGTCTGGCTCCTCATCCTCGCTGCGCCATGCATTTTGCTTGATCTTACCCGTGAGGTCGAACCATTCATCCATCTCGCTTTGCGTGAGGTACACATCATGGGTGTAGTAATCATATTCGACCAAGCAGTGGCCAATGGCTTCCTCAAGGGTGAAACGGAACGCGACGGGTCCGAAGAATCTAAATAAGGCTTCCGTTCCTGGTTCGTCATACTGACGAACCGGGGTTGCCGACAAACCAAGACGGTAGTCAAAAAACTCGGGTGGATCGTTGATAAATGAGGGCCTTCCGAGATTATGCACTTCGTCCGCGATCAATAGCCGAGTACAGTTGAATGCCTTAACGTCAGCAAGAAATTTTGGGGTACATAACGTGTCGTGGCTAACAACAACCACTTCAACATCTGACAGGTTAGTGCGTAATCGCCGTCTCAGTTTTTGAAGCTCGCGCCCTCTTTTTTTTGCGTTACCTGCCATCGTAAGATTGACAGGTTTTAGCTCGAATGACACGATTTCATCGCACCATTGCTCAATTAGAGGCACATAAGGAACTGCAATCACGATGAGCAGAGGCTTTTTCTCCTGATAGAGGCGGTATGCTCCGATCATTGAGGTAATCGTCTTACCCGAGCCGGTCGCCATTTCCAGCACACCGTGATATCCGGCATTGCACCATTCGGCGACAGCCGCTCCCTGATGTTTGAACGGACCGTTTTCGTATTCGAGCCAGCCTGGAATCACGAAACGGGCAGACTGATCAGGTGCCGGCTTGAAAGGTGCGAATTCTTCCGATGACTCGTTGGCGCGATCATACAGTTTCCTCAACTCATCTTCTGTTGGAGGTGATTCTGAACTGTATGACTCCAAAAGGCGCAGCCGGACCGCCTCGGGTATGCCAATAACGATACAGTTTTTGTTATTGTTCTCCCACAAATTTTCGAATTCGAAACGCAATTTATCGGTTATGTAGCGCTGATTCGAGTCTTGCCATGATCTAGATATAGCGATCTGTTCTATATTTTTCCGTATACCTGGATAGGTTACATTGCCTGATCCGTGAGCGGTGATCACATTATCGTCAGTCTCGAAGAACCACACCTTCGGATGAAAGAGGGCGTTCTTCATCAAGGCTACCTTGATTTCAATCTTGTGTTTCCGTAGTAGCCACGAGAGGCATTTAAGTGTGTGGTTCTGGAGTAAGTCCTCGGTGACGATAAGTTCTTCGAGAGCCCTTTCCGCGACGCATTCCGCAGAGCTTAGCCCGTCCTCAATTGCGGCTTTGTCCTCCGCGCGGAGCAAGGGACTGATTATAAGCCTGAAACTGTTTTCGGAACCGGCAATGTAGGTCGCAAGGCCAGGTGCAAGCGATGCAAGTACCCGACTTGAGAAAAACCCCACCATACAAGCCACTTTCTTAGCGGTCCTAAAACCCGGAATCAGGACTTCTTCGGCGAACGAATCATTTGGTAGCATATAAAGTGGAGAGATGCCTTCCAGTGACCGCACCGTTCGTTCCGCTTTTATGCTTCCCGGGATGTTTTGTACGGCCGGTAAGTATTCCATCTGATCTCCTAGTTCTTCTAACAACTTCTGCTCTTGATATTGGCTAGCACGGCAACGGTTGAGACACTACACCTTCGTGATAACGCAAAAGATATTATATAACAGTGTACGGGCAGTCCGTGGATAAGTAAATCTTCCAGCGAGTGATGCATCCAGTTCATTGTGGGCATGCGGGTTGTCCTTTCTCAAGGTTTCGAGGATCAAAAAGATAGAGGAGCGCCGTACGGCCGCCGAAGCAGCACAAGCGAACGAGAGAGGCAGTAAACTGCTAAAAAAATGCCAAAAAGAGAATTGACTCTCCTGCCAATGTTAGCAGATGTCACAGATGACATATGTTACAACCGGTGCTGCTATTTTCCAAATCACGCACCTCGTCGAAAAATTGCTCCATGAGTGTTATGTTGGTACGGATCCTACGGAGATATTCTTCACGCTTTTTGGTGCGGTGCTTGATGTCAGCGATGCGTTCCGGCTCCGCGAGCTCTTCAAGTGATTCTCTATCTGACCAAGTGAAGCGTTCGTTTCCTTCTAGATCAATCTTCTCGTACGCCTTAGCTCGCTCGTACAGATCTGGATGATTTTCGAGAAGCCCCACCCATTCGCTCTTTCGCTGGAAAAAGCAAAAATAACATCCACTACGAGAGCGCCAGCGATAGTATTCGGGATAACCTACACCGCTGTCTTCAAGGATGCGATAGATGTCAGCTTTAACAAGGTCGTCATCAATAAACGGAAAAACCGTCGTGATGTTAGGTTTCGTACTGATATACCCTTTGCGATGCTGGAAATATTTTCGTTGTGTTTTTGGATCTATACACCATTTGCCCTCATCCGCTCGAATACCCACATAACTGATCACCGGATCCTCGCTAATGTAGTCTTCGAACGGCTTTAGCTTCAGCACGCGCGTACACCAGCGAACACTTGGACTCGGAAGGAAGCCACCGTAGAGTTCGAGATAGTGATCAAACGGTGTCTTGTCTGGCTCGTTAAGGCTGCTCGGCGGTACACTGGCTCTAAGCCGGTGGATTGGATGCCCAAGATAAGCCTCAAGACGATCAAGATAGTCGTATGTCTCGGTGAGTTCGGCGCCGGTATCGCAGAATACATATTCGACATCCGTGAGCGGTGGTCGCCGGGAGGTACTTGACTTGCCAAGCACTTTGCGCCAGCGCTCAGGATTGTGAAGATAAATCGCAAGGGCACTACTGTCCTTACCTCCACTAAAGGCAACTATGTGCCGGGGTTCATTCATCGTGTTTACAATTTACTTCACGTTGGTTGAGCAGCTTGTTGGACAATTGGGCCAGCGCTGCAATCTTCGTTTCAATTGTTACATCTTCTTTCTCTATCTCGATCTGAAGTCGCCGATATAGCTGATCAATTAGATTATGGTCTTCGGGATGGATACTAATCACTTGTTCGTGTTCATCCTCGTATTGCACAGTGACGCTTAAGCGAATTCGCTTGAGGGGCGGCGTACGGGTTGCGGGTACCCCCAGTTCGACTTGCTCTTTTTGTACATCAAAAACGATAGGTTCAAGCATATAGAACCTGCGGGCGACTTCACGGAGCGCATAGCTAAAAA
This sequence comes from Rhodothermaceae bacterium bin80, assembly GCA_002238805.1. Classification (GTDB taxonomy): domain Bacteria; phylum Bacteroidota; class Rhodothermia; order Rhodothermales; family Bin80; genus Bin80. Next base: position 21,347 of record MPNB01000033.1, read on the forward strand.
TAGCAACATCCGCGTCTCTCCATTGCACAGGCGGTCGTTTTGCCAAGAGTGAAGCAATGGACTCATACCAGCCCTGTGTGTCAAGAATTTCGTCTGCGGCACGAACGAGAAAAGCTTTCAACTTCGAATCGCTTGCATGGGGAAGCAGGAGACGTGCCCGTTCGGCGAGTTCATGACGTTGATCATCGGGTGTCTCGGAGTGTAGTCGAAAAACATTTACAATCTGTGTCTGAAGATCAGCCAAGAGTGTATCGTATGCTCCGCTAAGTTCCCGTAGTGCTTCCTGAAGATGTTCAACGAAAATTTGAATATCGCCTCTGGTGTCCTCAGTGTTGGTTAAGAAAGAACTTACACCACAGGCTTCTGGCAAATCCTCAAAGAGCACAGTGGTTGGTTCAATTGCATGATGCAAGGCCTCACGGACATTCAAAGCGATTTGCGAGAGTGTAGCCGTCCTGCGCACATAGGGCGGCAAACCATGGATTCGCTCCAGGATATGGAGCACAAATGGTAGCGGTTTTTGAACCGATTTCGACAAACCGACAAGCGGTGCAAGGCGATGAAGTAGCTCTACTCTGACTCCTTTGATTTCTACCCATTGCAGTTCGAATTTATCCGGGTTTTTCAGGAAGCGCTCAATGGTCTGAAAATCAATCCTGGAGACAAACGTGCCATTTTCATAAACTGCGATCTCGTTTTCAGCAGACTTGTAAACAGCAAACAGAAAGACAGGGACCAGTCCCTCACGCACCCCATAAGGGGGGCGGCAGAGTATATCGTAGAGTTGCTGCACTGATACACGTTGTCCGCTTGCGGCCTGGAGGGTGTTCATGACTGCATCCCACACGGCTGCACAACCGGAGTGTTCCGTTGGATCTGGCCGAGTAAAATGCCAACGTTCCGGGTCGTCATTCGATGGACAGTGAATTTTAGTGGCTTCGAGTATTGAGGTATACATCCCGTACTCGGCCGGATATTTTTTGATATTGAGTCGGCATGCAGTGTCATGCTTAAGCATGGCTTTCAACAACAGCTTTAAACCTTTAACAGCACTTGGCGAGGGATTGCAGCGGTTGAGTAGTTCATTCCAGATTTCCGGCGCATCGGAGAATACTTCATCACAAATCTGACTAAGCTTGTCTTGCATGGATCGTTCGTTTTGGAGCCGGAACGACTCACCTTGATAGATCCAGGTACATGGGTTACGACCTTCAGCGTTGATAATAAGCAAAGAGATGAGACGCTGCTCAACATAGCTCCTCAGATCGGTAAGTCGCTGATTCACCTCGTGGCGGGCAACCTTATCGCCTTTTAATTCGTCGGCATTATCGCGAACCCATTCGAGACAGGAAAGCTCACGGACAACCTCACGCAGTGCTGTTACACCGTCAGGCACAGCCACTAGCGTTTGTGAATCATTTAGCAATCCTTGAATTGAGGCAAGTAAATTTTCCGCCTCACCGTCATGCTCAGATAGTACATAAATAATGCGTCCATCTGCCCATTTATATGGTTTCTGAAGAAGTGAAGACCAAGCTTCATCCGAAGCGTACACTACCTCAAAGACGCGCGTAATGCCGGTGCGGAAGGAATGTCGACGAGCCACAATTGGCGTGGGCGGCAGCACATCAGCCAAGAGTTTCGCGAGCGATGTACGTGCGGGTAGTTGCTCACGGGCTTTTCGGAGAGATGCATCCAGATCAAAATCACTCCCCTGCCAGATGTGATATTCTCCCGTGAACGGACGGTAAGTCACCAGCCGATCTCTTTTGAGCAACCCCAACACCGTATCTACAGACTCGGGGGCGGCATCAGTGGTGGCATGGAGTAATTCGGCAGTGGGAGATAGGCCAGAAAGTGGGCCTGCGAAGCTTAGCAGGGCGATCTGCTTAACACAGCGCGCTGCAAGCTCATGTGGGATTGTAAGTCGCGAGAGGACAGCTTCTGTCTCAGCCCAGAGGTTGCCTATGCGTTCATTGAAAAGGGCCGTACCAACGGAACCGACGAGATAGTCATAAAGATGATCAAGACGATAGCGCGGCAACCGGATTGATGTTGTGTCACCGGATGGGGCTCGATGGTTAGTATCAGATATCTGGCTCGCAATTACGTCAAGAAAACTACTTGGCTCTCCTGAGGCCAGAAAAGCAAAGAGCGAGCGCTTGTTTTGTGCCAGACGACGAAACAACGGACCAACGATCAGACTTACGGCTGGATGCAGCGGAAGAGCATTAGCAAGATGTTGTCGGACATGTGCACGGTTAATGTCTGGTCGTAGGGTAGCAGCATCAAGCAGCTTATCAATTACAGTCAAGCCATCTTTGGGTAGCGTGGTTCGGTCGTCCACCTGCACGGCACGCGCCAAAAGCTGCAAGGTCTCGCTGATCGGTTCGACGAACGCAAAATCTTCAAAGCGACCCTGTATTTTGCGCCACTCGTCACGCTGTGTGGTGCTCATGCGCCTAGCGTATTGATCGAACGCTTGGTGAGAAATCGTAAACATGAGTACTGGCGCAGCCGCATTCGGCGTTTTGCCCGTGCGTGAAGCCCGTTCAGCGAGGCTCTGTAAAACATAAAGGTCACTACGATCAGGATAGAGCGCAGCATATTCCAGGAACTTGCCCAACTCATCTACGATCAGCAGTAGTCCCCCGTTGGTTGCAGCATGCACGGCTGCCGCCGTTCGCTCATACAGATCAACTAAGATTTTATCGCTGATATCTGGAGCGTCGGTTGCTTCTGCTTCGTCAATGATTTTGCGAAGCGCATTGCGACAAGCTTTTACCTTCCTGGTGGGCTGTCCCGGATGCCGCGCGAAAGAAGCAAGAAAGGAAGAAGCTCCATGAATCAATCCACGCAACAGAGCCACGTTAAGCGGTTCCTGTGATCCAACTACTAAAACCGGACAAAATATGCCGACACATTCATCATCTAGCCTTTTAAATAGGGTTGGGTCGGCACTGATGAGTTTGTTATGCGCATTAACGTCTCCCTGCAACAGGTAGGCTAAGAACAGTGCAAAGGAGCTTTTTCCACCACCATAGGGCCCGATGATTGACCAAGCTTGCCCCATCGTCTGTGTGGTGGTTAGCGTCTCAACCACACGCTCAATCAACTCCAGGGTTTTCGTCGTAACAACATGGCTACCCAGGTCCGACGTACTATGGAAATCACGGACTAGATTGACGCTGCGCTGAAACGAGCCTTGGACAGATACAGTCATGCAGTTAAATCAGACAATCGCATGCTAGTACGGGCATAATAATGGTTAAGCATAGCTTGGGGTGTTGCTCCCGGCATTCGATAAAATTGGTGAATACCTGCAGTGGAGTCAAAGCGGAGTGGCATCTCCTCGAATTTCTCAATGCGGCTTGCAAGCTCAAAGGTTTGCTCCTCGCTCAGCAGAAAAATCTGTCCAGGACTCGCCCGGCGCGTCATTACGTCATGTGTCGACAGTGTTTTCATTCCATCAAAATTTTGATCCCAGTAATCCAGCACTGCGTAGGCGAAAATTTCCGGTGGAAAGCCACGCCGTTGGCCCTCACGAAGATAAACCTCACCTCTGTCCTTGTAGAGCAGTCCTAGAGAAGATAGCGGAGACTCCACCACATTTTCCAAGTGTGAGTTTGACCAGTGTCGGGCAACATACGTATTCAGCAGACACTTCAAGTCACGACGTAATGTCGCATCTGAAGGTATGGAGGCACCTCTCTCATCTAACCATTTCTCCAATACCGGTTGCAAACTACGAAAATCAAGGGTCCCCCCGCGCCAATAGCCAAAGACAAAATGCCAGAGGGTGGCCCGGTGAGGTGAGCGGCATAGCAACCAATGCAGTAGCCATAGCGTTGCTGTGTCCTCGCAATAGGGATCAACTCCTTCGTCGCCTAGCAAATACGTTCCGAACTCGGAAACACGGAAGGGATTGCGTTCCTTTGAGTCAGTATCAAACTCAATAATTTCTGTTGCAAGGCCCCAATGTCGGATAGCGCGTACCATGTTCTTGCCAACCCCGAACTCAGCAATGGCTGAATCGGAATGGAAGATGGTGCTCTTTTTGCTAATGACATCTACGGCTTTTTTCAACCAGCTGAGTCGTAGCGGAAATGTTTCGTGACCTGAAAATGAATATTGCGAGGCCATACTATCCACAGTGGCAGTTCAGGATTGTTTGAAAGTACACATCTCTTTGTTCATCGGTTCACAATATCATTCCCCCGACCTTCACCAAATCATCTCGATTCAGCGTCAGGATACACGCACCAAGGCAGTGTTTGTAAAGTTCTTTTTAAGTCAAACGGGCCAAATACGGCCAAAAATCTACCGAAGGATACTACGTAAACATTCTAAATCAACCGGTGCCTAATTTCCGGGCAAGCACTAGCTTACAGTTCCCCCGGACGCATGCCTGATTTGAACTTATCTCCGAATCCGGAATTGTTTGGTTCGTAGGGGGCGGCGAGTTCTGCATTGGCACCTGCCTCGGGGATATCGTGTCCCAAAGCCCACAGGATGCCATTCAATGCCAACTTTCGCATGGAGACCTCCTTGAAGTCGTACGGATGTCCCAGTGTCGTGAAGAATACTCTCGCAGGGGTTCCGCTTGTTCCCGTATATGTTTTGGTCCAAGCCACGGGGTTCGTGAGCGGAAATTGCTCCAGACGATCTGCATTGGCATGGCCTGACTTTAGTGCCGTCCCACTGAGTAGCGGTTGACTGTCTCCGTACAATGACCATTCGCCACCGTCCACATGGTAGAGCCAGGAGAAAGCATCAAACCCTGTAACTCCGTTTAGAATCGGGTGCGTCTGCATGTCCTCAATAACTTCCACACGCGTCAGGGGAGCGTTGCCGTCGTCGAAATGACCATGATGAGTGATCCATTGCTGTCCAAAGACACGTGTGGGCCAGTCGTTATTAAGGTGTTTACGTTCTTCGTCGTCCTTGTACAGGAATGCGTGCGTTGTCGTACGGAACCCCGCCATTGGTTTGCCGGATTCTGCAAACTGCAGGATGTAGTGTGCCTGCGAGTCGGGTAAAGCGCGAAACCGGGTGAAAAGCACCATCATATCCGCATTCTCAAGTTGCTCCAGGCCCTCAATATTATCCAGCACGTTAGGATCTATGTATCCTTCTTCATTCAGCGCATAGCATACGCTGACATTAAAGCCATAGTCCCTTTTCAGAATCCTGGCCAGCATTGGCATGGATTCTTCTGATCGGTATTCTTCATCTCCGGTCACGAAGACAATATGTGGAGCGGAGGGCGTCTGTGCTGCACTGGTTCCAACAAGCAGCAGGCCAATAAATGCAGCGAATAGGGAGCGCATGATATTGAAAGGATGGTTCTTGACCGTAAGGTACGATGTTTGTCGGCAAGATGGGATCGATCAGTTGTGTATTTTAGGAATTCCCTTTGTAAACGTCTTCCGATCATGTATAGATTGATTCCCGTCTTACTGCTTATAGCAGCCTGTAATGCCCCCCAGGAGAGTCCGACCAACGTGTTAGTATTGTACACGGACGATCAGCGATTCAGCACGATTGGTGTGTTGGGTAACGAGGCCGTACAAACCCCTAATCTGGATGCGCTGGTGCAGCGTGGCACAGTATTCACGCATGCACACACTATGGGTGGTCAGCACGGTGCACTTTGTGCTCCCAGCCGGGCGATGCTCATGACGGGGCGACCACTTTTTCGATTGCATGCCAGGGGGGACAGCATCCCGCCAAACCATATCATGATGCCGGAGGTCCTTGCGGAAGCGGGATACATGACCTTTGGCACCGGCAAGTGGCACAACGACCGTTCATCATTCGCGCGCGCGTTCCAGACGGCGGATAATATCTTTTTCGGGGGTATGCACTGGCCCAACCAAGGAGGGCATGAAGCTCCACAGCTGAATGAATTTGATTCTACGGGTGCTTATCCCAGATCGGCTCGTCGACAGGTTGAGGGATATTCAAGTATGCTCTATGCGGATGCAGCTATTGATTTTCTGGCCGAGGCACGCACAATGGATCAGCCCTTTTTGGCCTATGTATCCTTTACGTCACCACATGACCCAAGAACCCCACCCGAGCCGTACGCCAGCTGGTATCATCCGGACTCGGTTTCTTTGCCACCCAATTATCTGCCGGAGCATCCGTTTGATAATGGCGAATTGTACGTTCGCGACGAGAGGCTTCGCGAGCATCCGCGCACCGAAGCCATTGTACGGGAGGAGCTTGCACTGTACTATGGAATGATCAGCGAGCTGGATGCCCAAATTGGGCGAATCATAGCAGCGCTTGAGACTAACGGACAGTTGGAGAACACACTCATTGTAATGGCAGGCGATAATGGGTTGGCTGTCGGCAGCCATGGACTTCTGGGAAAACAGAACCTGTATGAACACAGCATGCGGGTTCCGCTCATTGTGGCTGGGCCCGGAGTTCCCTCGAATGAGAGACGCAGCCAACTGGTCTATATCTTTGACATCTTTCCGACCATTGCAGAGTACTTGGGTATCGCATCACCCTTAACGGTTGAAGGTGAGAGCCTGCGGCCCATCATTGAGGATCCTCAGTTGCCGGGCCGAGCGGCAGTATTCTACGCGTACCGTCATTTTCAACGCGGGGTGCGCACAGCAGATGGCTGGAAGCACATTCAGTATCAGGTGGACGGAGTTCATACCGAGCAGCTTTTTAACCTCAATACGGATCCACATGAGACGCAAAATCTGGCCACGGACTCCACACATGCAGCGCAACTCCATGAGCTGCGTGGGCTACTCAGGACGGAAAGTGTGCACTGGTCAGATCCGTTGGATCTGACTGCCCCCAATTGGGGGCGCTAAGGCCGAAGGTGCGTCTCAAAGAGCTTGAGTATCCGACGATATTCATCTGTCCAGCTGGATGGTTCCTGGAAACCATGCCCCTCAACAGGGTAGAGGGCAATCTCCCAGTCCTCTTTGCCAAGTTCTATAAGACGTTGACCGAGCCGGACAATATCCTGAAATTGCACGTTCAGATCCACCATGCCGTGCGGCATGAGCAGTGGATCCTCCAGTCCTTCTGCAAAATTGATTGGCGAACTGCGGGCGAAAGACAAAGAGTCAGTCGCAGGTGCATTCAGAATATTGGATGTATATGTGTGGTTATAATGCGCCCAGTCCGTAACGCTTCTCAGCGCTGCTCCGGCGCCGAAGTATTCCGGAGCGGTGAAGAGTGCCATGAGTGTAATGAAGCCGCCGTAAGAGCCTCCATAAATCCCAATTTGATCGGGACCAATGCCATAGGTCTCTGTGATATATTTGGATGCATCCACATAGTCCTGCAGATCACGATCGCCCATGTGACGATAGATGGCTGTGCGCCAGTCGCGGCCGTATCCTGCAGAGGCTCGATAATCAAGTTGCATGACTACGTAGCCTAGATCAGCTAAGAGATTGTGAAACATGTATTCCCGATAGTAGCTGGACCATCCGTCGTGGACATTCTGCATATAGCCTGCTCCATGTACAAAGAGTACCGCGGCGTTGTTGGGTTCCATTGGTTCAAAGACATGAGCGGGTATCATGGCACCGTCTGATGCTTCAAACCGGCGCGTTTCGGGTGCACGCCACGGATAATCAAGCCACGCTTCTGTTTGTGAGTGTGTCACTCGTGTGGCTTCTTTCATGGGAATCTGTACAAACACCTCTGGCGGACGCGTCGAGGTTGAGTTCAGGACGCCAAGCATGTCTCCGTCGGGGCTGATGACCGCCGCATTACGGCCGGCGAGTGTTGTGAGTTGCTCGCGCTCCCCACCCGTTACTGCCATCTGATAGAAGTGACGCACGGAGGAGGAACCCTCGCTGCTGGTGAAGAACCATGTACGCCCGTTGCGGGAAAGTACGGGATCAAACACCTCGAACGGACCGTCGGTCAGTTGTGTGACGTTGCCAGTTTCAACGTCAACGGTATACAGGTGACTGTAGCCACTTGCTTCGCTCTGGAAGTAATAATGTCGATTATCCGGCAGCCATCCACCGGTACTGCCACCTCCGAACCAGGAGATCCCAGGGCCGGCAATCCATGCTTCATCATGCTGACGGCTCAGGAGGTCAAGTGTGCCTGTAACTGGATCGAGGCGGGCCAGCCATCGATCCTTGTTATCGTCAGCGCGAACTTCCAGGATCGCATGCTTACCGTCTGCGCTCCAGAATGGACCGTAGCTAAACAGTACACGCTTGGACTTGGATGAATCCACAGCTACTCCCTCCTCACGCAAATATTCCGGCACGTCGTAGGCTCCTTCCAGTTGGTGCAAGTCAATCTGATAGGTGGTATCTCGTTTCAAATCCTGAATGTAGAGTGCACGGTTTTGTGGTGTAACTCCAACCTTGGCCCGGGCCGTAAGCATTTCTGCATACCCGCTTTCGGTGACCCAGTCTATTGCCCGGGTTCGCTTGTTTTGTGTGGGGGAGGAAGAGGTTACAAAGGATACATAGCGCTCAGTGGGGTCCAGATTGAGCTGAGATATGGATCGTGATCCCACATACCACGTCGGGGGTGGATCCAAGGCCTCTTGATCCCGCTCGCGGGCGGATTCGCGCAGCTCGTCCTCTTCCTGTTCCTGACGAATGACCTCGAAGAGTTCGGACTGTTGTGTTTCAAGAAAAGCGTCCTGATCATCAGCTTCTGAATCACTCGGCTCCTGCCCGTTCCTAAGGTCGGTGAGCTCCATCAGTGCACCTGAATCGAGAAACAGCTTGTAGATGTTATTGTCACGTACGAAAATGACAGCATCCCCTGCCAGCGCAAACCTTGGCGATCCCTCAAAATCACGTGTTTGAGTCAGACGTGTTTGTGTACCGGTAGCGCGTTCAAAAAGGTATAGATCTCCCCCGCGGGCGTAAACCTTACGGGAAAAATCGGCGTCATAAACATGTTCGCCATGTTGCCAGCCCGTGAATACAGGTCCCCGATTGAGCCGCTCATTGCGGGATACTTGTTGAGGGGTCAGGTCATCGCGCGTGATTTTGAATAGTGAATCACTCTCGAAAGCTCCCATCGGATTCCAATTAAAGTAGAGCGTTTGCCCATCTTCGCTCCAGTACGGCATGGATGGCCAGTCCCCGATGTACGTAGCGGGGTCCTGCATAATGGTAGCAACAGAAAGTTCTGACTCCTGCGCAAATACAGGGAATGCAAGCAAAAGGTTCAGAAACAATACACTGATATGTTTGGAAGAATGCATGTCAAAAGTCTAGTTCTAGGATGTCCAGGGCGCAGAGTGCGTTCACCAGGCGGATTTGGTGTGTAGTTTTGCAGCTTGATGCCAGCAGGCGCTGGGATGCAAAGACCAGGCTCAGGGCTTTCGCACGGCTCAGAGCCACGTTGATACGCTCTCGGGACAATAAAAAGTCCATACCCCGGGGGGTGTCCTCGGCTGAGGTTGAAGTCATGGATACTAACGCTATGGCAGCCTCCTGGCCTTGGAATTTGTCCACAGTGCCAACTCTGATGCTGTTCGGAAGTATATCCCGCAGCATATTCACCTGGGCATTAAACGGGGCCACGACAATGATATCTGTTGGATCGATGGAACGGGTGTTTCCTTGGCGATCCGTCCATGTGCCTTTAAGCAGACGTTTGATGATGTACCGGATGGCTATGCCCTCCTCTTCACAGTGCTGCATACGGGGTTCCTGGTGTGTGACCGGGACAAGATAAGCGCCCGCTTCCGGGAGGTCGGCGGCATGTATAGCTTGGCGTGCGGTGGCCCGATTTGCACGGAGACGTCCCTCGTAAAATTGTACGGAAATATACTTGCACAGCTTAGGATGCATGCGCCAGGTTTCTCCCAGGAAGATGCCTCGACCGGGCTTTACGAGTCGATCGTTTCCGAGCATCCACTCCAGGCAGGAAAGGTTTGCCGGATCTGGATGACTGGCCTGAATAACCTGAGGGAGTTGGCAGGGATCGCCGATCAGTACAATGTTGCTGGCACATGTGGTCATACCTAACAGGTTGGCCAGGGATACTTGGCCGGCTTCATCAACAAAAAGATAGTCGAACTTATTGGCCATTTCCGGGCGGCACAGGAGCCATGCGGTTCCCCCCACGATACTCGCACTGAAGAGTGCGAGGTCGTCGTTTTTCACCACAGATTTAACGTTGCGGTGTGCACGTGGACTAGCTTTGCTGGATATTTTGTGCACAATGGTCGGCATTCGGGTGTACTTGCGGTGCTTGACTGTATCGGCACATCCGATAAGCACATTACGAATCGCTTCGTGGCTGTTGGACGACACGGCAACCCGGTATCCTTGCTGAACCAGTGATAGGATTGCCCGGGCCGATACGAAAGTTTTACCTGTACCGGGAGGCCCCTGAACCGTAAGTACAGTGGACTGCATCCCACTCACGGACTGCTGCATTCGGACTACTGATGAACGTTCGTCATCGTCCAGGACAGACATGTCTAACAAATTCGGAGCGTTGCGATCAAGGAGATCTTTGACTGCGGGAGGTGTTTTTCCAGCGCAAATGTTTCTAACCAGACTGCGAATGGCATTTTCGATAACCGCGGTGGAAAGGGGCATAGGCGGAAGCAGATCCAAGGTACGGTCGAGACAGCCGGCTGATTTTTTACCGATCCTTAGTTTCATGCGACGTGTCTTTACGTCAAACTCCTGGATATTGACTGTCTTGATATCTCCATTGCCCAACGCAACACAGGCGTTCCTCTCAGCGGTCATTTTCGTGAACTGTGGGGGAAAGGAGTATGCACGTTCAACTGATCGCTGCACAGGGCGTACTCTTCCGATAGCTCTGAGACCAGCCAGACAATCGGTGTCTTCAAGCAGTTCTTCGGTGGATTTTTTGGATGCATCGTACACCAACCAGGCTTGGGGTTTCATTTCGCGGTAATGAAAGAGTCCCAGGTCGATCAGTGTTTTTTTCAGCCGGGCAGACACAGAAGAATCATAAACATTGTCTTTGAAGTCTTCGTTGGCCTGTGCCCGCTCGAGCGATCTTTGAGTTTGCGCCCCAACCAACTGTGCCGGTGCCGACTCGACGAGATTGGTGCGTAGTGAGAGCAGCCAGTCACGGAGTTTCTCGGTGGACTCGCAATCAATCCGGTTGTAGCTCTCAAGCTCCTTAAGGTCCTCGTCAGCAGTTGGATCCCCCGCGTCCCGTTTGAGTCTCCAGTTATTGTAAGCGATGATTGATCCGGTTGCAGTTGTAACGCTGCCTGTTCGGCTTTCCATATAGAAGGCCTCCAGGCTTTTGAGGGAGTAGTTTTTTTCGGATGTGAAGATTCCGCCGCGCACAACGGCGTAGAGATCAACAAACCTTTTCTCACGCTGCCAACCGTCTAGTGTGTCTTCTCCGAAGCTATATTTGGTTGTCAGACGGCGGAGTGCGGTGAGTTCGTACGGAGCATAGTGGTATATGTGTGCGTCTGGAAATTGCTCGATTTGTCGTTGAAAAAATTCAAAGAGATCCTTGAGTGCCTGTTGCTCCTCAGAATGATTGTGGGCCCAGAGTGCTTTGAATTTCTTGCGATACCAGATTCCATGGAGGTATTCTAGTTGTTCTTCGTCGTTTTCGCGGTAATGTGGATTGCCTTCTATGTCATAGAAGAGGTCACCTGGGGCTGGTGCGGGCAGCAGATCAAACCCTTTCCCTTTAACATGGGACCGAAGAACGGTAGTTGGCGTGCCTCCTTGATTGCGCGCTACTTGAAGCTGGGCTTGAGTACGTAGGCTCTGGAGTGTTTTTGGGGCCATCTTGGCTACTTTGTCCCTCTCTTTGAGGGCTGCCAAGTCTGCCATGGTTTTTATGCCTGTATTCTCGAGACGTACCACCTGTTGTCCCCGGATGCCTGCTACCATATAGAGGCTATCTTCGTCTATCCACTGATCGTTACAACGCGTCCGCCAGTGACAAAGGACGCACTCGGAGCAGCGTCTTGGACGTGTGTCTTCGGGATCTTCTACAAATTGTACGAGGCGGTCTCGAAGCTGGCGCACGTAGTCTGCGCATTCCGCCAACCTGTGTGTTGACCGATTCCCCCGCCCAAGCTGGAGGTGTCCATATTCGGGTTTTTTTCCTTGGATTTCTGCCAGGAGGTCTGAATAAATGACCAGTTGCAGTATGTGCTTGGGGTCTGGAGTACGTTTGAGCTTCGTATCAACGACTTCATAGGAGAAAGCTCCAAACGCAGAAGGTTTTTCGATGCGTTCTAAAAAGTCCACATAGCCCTGCCAGTTACCACCTTTGAGTGCGCCCTGGTAAACAACATCGACCCCATTCCTGAGTGCTGCAATAGTTTGTTCAAAAGCATTGGGGCCGCGTTTGATGGAAACAACGCTCTTACCTGCATCCCGGAGGGCATCCAGGTATGCCTGCTCGTGTTCATCCCCCAGTTGACTGAGTAGCTTTGCGTCTGCCGAGTCAGGTTCAGGCTCTATGCTTTCACCACGCGCTTTTCTTAGATCAAGATGCGTGGCATGTTTGCATGCGGAAAACCGTTGCAGGTCTGATGCGTAAAGGTGGGGGGTGCCATCTGGGCCAAGTGTCATGATAGGTGTTTTGTCATCGTAGTACAAAGTTAGGGCCAGTATTGTAATTTGGCACACGTTAACCAAGCAAATCCCAAGTTGTCCATGCGCAAAATATTTTTGTTAGCCCTTGCAGCTTTACTGTTCGTCGCTGCCTATATCTACTGGCCAGATGACCTTCCACTGGATAAAATCAGTCTCCCGGAAGGGTTCACCATTGAAGTATACGCGGACAGTGTGCCGAATGCGAGACAAATGGCATTATCGCCGAGCGGTGTATTGTATGTTGGTTCACGCAGAGACGGCACTGTACATGCGGTCGTAGATTCAGATGGTGACATGAAGGGGGATGAAGTACTCATGATTGCTGAGGATCTTGAAATGCCGTCAGGGTTGGCGTATCGTGAAGGGTCGCTTTATGTTGCGGCTGTCAGTCGCATCCTCCGATATGATGACATTGATTCACGTCTGCAGGATCCGCCCGAGCCGGTTGTCATTGTGGACGACCTGCCAACGGAGCGGCACCATGGATGGAAATTTATTGATTTTGGTCCAGATGGAAAGCTCTATGTCCCGGTAGGTGCGCCCTGCAATGTTTGTGAGCGTCCTGATCCTTTTGCCACGGTCTTACGCATGAACGCGGACGGGTCGGAACGAGAGGTCTATGCACGTGGTATTCGAAATTCCGTTGGCTTTGCCTGGCATCCGTCGACTGGTGAATTGTGGATTACGGATAATGGCAGCGATAACATAAGTGATGATCCTGCTATCACGGATGATCTACCGTCATGTGAGTTGAATCATGCGCCAGAACCGGGTATGCACTTTGGGTATCCCTATTATCACCAGGGTGATACACCGGATCCCGAATTTGGAGAAGGCCGTACAGCGGATGAATTTACCCCACCCGCAGTCTTGTTGGGCCCCCATGTGGCTCCCTTGGGGATTGATTTTTACACGGGGACGATGTTTCCAGAATCATATCAGAATCAGGCATTTATTGCTGAGCACGGCTCGTGGAACCGGAGGGAAAAGATTGGTTATCGGGTTAAGCTGGTTCATTTTGACGAGAACGGCCTGGCTACAGGTCAGGAGGTGTTTGCAGAAGGCTGGTTGGAGGAAGACACCAACTGGGGGCGTCCGGTCGATATCGAAACACTTCCAGACGGCTCCATTTTGATCAGTGATGATCAGGCCAATGCCATTTACCGGGTTACGTATTCAGAGGAGGAAGGAGAATAAGAAGTGTCTGGTTAACGCCGCCTGTCCATCCAGTCCTTCTGGTCTGTGTATCCGATGCAGCGGAACAATTAAAGGCTGCAGAAGCCCGCACCCGAATTAAT
>MPNB01000186.1 GCA_002238805.1 Rhodothermaceae bacterium bin80
AAGTGAAGCTCAACCACCAGAACCGGGTGACCACCGTACTTCCACAAAATAAAACCCACTGTATCCTGCTCAAACAAGATGCAGATCTGAAACCATTCCAGCGAAAAGTCTTTCAGGCCATGGGACTTAACACCGGAAATTATACCCGGCGAATCAAGGCGAAACGCCCCCCAAAAGGGGACGCCGACATGTAAGAAAAGAACGAAAAATAGCCCTTTTTGAGATCCCCTGAAAAATAGGGGGACAGCAAATATCCGCGAAAAAATCCACTACAATTGCAAACTTGTGCTATTCTCGTCTGAAATTACGAGCATGCAGGTATCCAGACGCCTCCTCCCAGGACGCAGGGACCTCCTCCAATTGGGCCTCGGGGGCCTCCTGCACCGGTGACGGTGCAGCCGCAGGCGTAGTGGGGGAACCAAGGGCAGGAACACGCTCGGTCAACATTCGCAGCACATCCGCGTAATGGCGTACAAGTTCCAAGTAGAGGTCCTGAGCCGAAGTGTTACCTCGTGGAGTAGGCTCCGGAGTAGAAAAATGTTGAGAATTCATGGAATGTGATATAAGTTGAAAGTGTTATATCACGCTCCCTTTAACCAACTAACTTCTACGCATCCCCCTTCACTGCAGCCAATTCCGCGAAAAAAGATCAGGTTGCGCCTAGATATCGCAACAGTATTGCATGATCAATCGTTGTAGTCTATATTAGAAACAAACAAACCCGTCGGAACTCCGCCCAGTATGGGTTTCTCGGAGCCCGGCCATCTTAACCCCAAGGACGCTTCGTGCGTCCTTGTATTTTTAATGAAACAGGAGTCGCCAGACAGGTCGCGTTGCCGTGTCCGTATTTTCCTGGACTATTGGAACTACGAGCTTTTAATGCGCGCCGTAGACGAAGCATTTAGTACTGACTGGGTAAAGATTGGGCCTGCACTCGCGGAGGCAGCAGCAGAAATCGTGAAGAGTGTGAGTCCTCCTGAATACCAAGGGCTAAACATCTATGGCTCTTATGGACCGACAGAACAGGGACGCAAACGTAACCAATGGCTTACCAATTTCATTGGCACTCGCCCTGGGATAAGCGTGCATATGGTACCTAGACAGAAGAAGAAATCGCCTCCCAAGTGCCCAGCGTGTTACGAACCTGTTAAATTATGCCCACAATGCTCACAAGACATGCGCGGAACCCAAGAAAAGGGCATTGACGTACGCATGGCTACGGACATGATCAAGTTGGCATGGGTTGACAACTATGACGTGGCCGTACTAATCTCCTCTGACAGGGACTTTGTGCCCGTGGCAGAATTCTTAGAGACAAGGGGGATCAAAGTGGTCCATGGAGCCTTCCCGCCAAAGGGCCATCACCTCAGTTCTTGTTGCTGGGGACAAATCGACATAGCCGACTTGCGCCATAAATTTCACTACCAAAAGTAAGTGGGTTGGCACACCCTGCATGCACAAGGACCTCGCCCATACCAATACATGTCGGATACTTCGTACACGGTCACTAGTCACAACAGCGATTACGCCCGTTTTCGACTACGGGAGGCCCAAGCTAAACCCGCCAATAGACTTTGAGTAAATTGTGCAACGATTGAGCGAGATTCTGTTCGAGTCTAGTCCACAACGATTCAAATCTGGCTGATTTTCAGGATCCACGGGTATGCTGCAATTTGAATTCAGGGAATTTATCCACCTAGCCTGAATTCCCGGGGAGTTTTGGCCAAGCGCGTTTTCACATAAAATCCTATGAATAAGGCCGGAAAATGGCCTTTTTGCATCTATATTCATATTTTACGTGAACTTACGAACAGTATTCCAATATTATAACATCATATCCTGTTCTCGTGTTGCCGCCGAGCTATCCCAGCTCAATCCCTGCTCATAGCGTCTGAATTGGGCATTTCG
>MPNB01000034.1 GCA_002238805.1 Rhodothermaceae bacterium bin80
ACCCCAGACTGATTCAGTAAATCTCAGTAGTCCATATCCCCGAAAAAAAATCGACCGAAAACGGGAATGGGGAAATTCCGTACTTCCAGAGCACTATGAAATGGCGAACTTGGGCAAAGCTTCTTCTGGAAGTCCTCGAGCTGGGCGAGGAAGTCAATGATCTTTCCAGCGACCTTTCGGATGACCTTGATCTTCGACAGATACTGCTCAACCCGGGGCGCGGACTCGTTCTCCACATCGTCGAGGTGCATGACTTCGTTCTTGATGAAGAAGTCCAGTTCCCGACGGAGGAAGGTTCCGAGGTCCTTATGGATGAAGTAGTCGAAGGTGCTGCGCGCGGCGTAACGTCGGAGGTGCACCTCCAGTCGGCTATAGTCGGCCCGCTCGCCACTCGCCAAGACGTGAGGTTTGCCGAGTTCTGTAATCCATGGTAACAAATCGGCGTCAGTGACGGCCCGGACCCATTTGGAAGCAAGCGCGATCAGGTCCTTCTGAGTCGGGGGTTTCTTCTTTCCGCCGCGTTCGTCCTCGGGCCAGTCGATGAGCGTCGCCGGGCGATACTCGAAGCGGATGACAAGTTCCTTGCCCTGCCCGCCGTCCTCTTCTGCAATGAAGTCGCGGCCAGCTTCGCCGGGCGCGCAAAGGATGAACGTGCGATCCTTGCCCTCGGTAGACTTGACATTGCCGTGCTCGCCCTCGATGGCGTCCGTCAGGCGGAAATGGACGCGCATGGGGTTCTCTTCGTCGCCCGGTCTCAAGCGGAACGCGTAATCCCGAAGGTACTCACTGCTCTTGATGTAGTAGTGGTCCTCGTTAGCCCAATGGAGCGTGACCTCCTCGCCCTCGTAGGGAATGGCGTAGACCCCCGGTTTATAGACTCGCTTGGCGAGAAAATCGCCTTCGGAATAGTAGCGGCGGAAGAATGTGAACAGGTGATCATAGACTTCGCTTTCGAGTGTGGCAATATCCGCTGTGTCGCTCTCGATACGGGTACGCAGTTCCCTGACCTTGGGCGAATCGCTCGGGTCCATCCCCGCCGCCTTGACGCCTGTAATCACATCGGCGAGTTGCTTCTTCAGCTCTGCCTTATCAGCAGTCTTGTATTGGCCGAATGCCACCTTGATCTGCGGCAGCAGATCTTGGTCGAGGAACTGCGATACCTCGGCACTCTTGGCATGCATGATGCGATAGAGCCCGAAGTCCAAGTCGGGCTGGTCGAGCTGGAACAACTCCTTCAGCAGTGCTTTCAGCTTTTTGAACTTCTGGCCATCTGGCATCGGGTCCTCGTGGTTTCGTTGATCATGCGGGTCGCTACTCGGCTGCCCAACAGGTCGTGAAGAATATCTTCGTCGCCGTCCGCCGTGCCAAGCGGGCTTCCAGAGAGTCAATCAGCTGGTCGCGCTTCTTGATGACCTGGTCCTCGACCTTGAAGACATCCTGTCGCTGGCGGCGCCCGAGTTTCTGGATCTTCTGCTGGATCTGATGCTGCTCTGTCAGGGTGACCACTCGCCGCACCTGCTGCCTCCGGGCTTTGATCTGGGCCTTGGTATCCAGAAATGCTTTCTCCGCTGGCAGCACCATGTCGTCGGCCCAGCGTTCGAGCTTCTCGCGTGCCTCGTTGAAATGCCTGTTGTTCTGCTCCAGCGAGCGGCTGACCGTGCCTCGAGCATGTCGATCAGATTCGTCGTTCAGACACCACATCACCGAAGCCGGGATGGAAGCCTTATCGTAGCCCTCATGAGTGGTCTGACCCCGGCAACTGAACAGCTTCTCCATCGTCTCTTGGTCGAGTTCTTCTCCAGCTTCGACGAAGCCGTAGAAGAGCAGATACTCCTCCCGTTCGTAGGAGTGGATGGTGTGGCGGGTCAAGGCAAGGTAGCCGGTTTGCCCCCACAGAGCCTTGATCACGTAGAGATGCATAGGGAGTCTGGTCACGTCGAAGACGATCCGTATGGACAGTGTGGGAAGCATCTTTGCGGTGTCGACGACATGCTCGCCGAGTGGGTGGGGCAAGCGATAGAGAAAAGCATTCCCGGCCTCGGCCGTCTTTCCGAGACCAACCTCGTCGGCCAGGATAGCACCCTTGGAGAGCAGGAACTGCAGTACGAAGAGCGCCATTGACAATCGATTCATCCTCCCGGTGGCCCGTCGCGTAAGGCCGCGGGCGAAATACTTGGCGTGGCAAGCCGTGATGGTCACCGGGAGCAGCGAAAAGTTGGGGTTGGCGAGGATATGTTCAGTCATCTGCCGACGCTGCTCTCGGTTGCTGACATTCGTCTTCCAACGTGTGGGTGTTAATGGCTATTTGAGCGGACTGAACCCAAAGATACGGTGTTCGGCTGTTTCCGCGAGGGTTCGAGAGAGGACACTGCGGAGGCGCCGGCTGCCGCGCGGCCGCACCGTCAACGCCGCGATTTAGGAGTGGGTGGACGCTTCCACTGAAGCAGAATGTCTCCGCCCAGATGGGTGCACTGCGCGCGCGGTTACCCTCAGTCTAGACCGATCAGATCGTCCGATGGATACGCGAGGAGCGAGGACGACAGCTGCCGCGATCGTAACTCCTGACGCGTCGGTCCTTCTCAGATGGGTTTTCCGGGCGACTACAAGCGGGACCGGACGCGGCGCTAGCATTGCGTGACGAAGCAGGCGTTGGGACCCTAGATTTGGTCGTTCCTCAGCTCTGGATCTACGAGGTGGGTAACATGCTGGCGAGACGGTTTTCCGGTGATGCCGACGAATTACTGACATCGCTGGCCGATTTCGGCCTAACCGAGGTGCGGCTGGACTCTAGGTGGAGAATCCGCGCCGAGTCTCTATCTGTGACGTACTAAGTCGCGTTTTACCACGCGACGTACCACACCGTGGTGCCCGCCGACATGTTGGTCACGGCGAAGGAACGATATGTGCGTTGAGCATCAAGAGCCGGGGGCATATCGTCTTTGAAATTGTGGAGAATCCTAAGACGTGAACCAATGGTGACCGAGTCGGAACTCATCGTTAATCTGCTTCAACGACAAAATGCTTGCTCGTCGTTCTGGTGTCAACCAAACTGCAAGCCTCCAGAATCACAATCGTCCGACTACAGTAGAACCGCCAGTCTAACTCCATCCACACTGGTTGCTTCCAAATACGTCCCTGGCAAGGCGGAATCCGACACGGAGGTTATGTTATCTCAATGACAGACAATGTCGCACCGACTCCTATCCCCCTGAGCACTCCTGTGGCTCGGATTGTCGAATCCGACGCGAGAAGACTGCGAATCGTCGCGGGCCCAGGCACTGGCAAGTCGTATGCTCTGAAGCGTCGCGTCTCCCGTTTGCTCGAAAAGGGACAGCCTGCGGAGCGTATTCTGGCCGTCACGTTTACTCGCACTGCGGCCGCAGATCTTGTCTCCGATCTTCATGCCCTCAACGCTCCCGACTGCGAACAGATTAAGGTCTGCACCTTGCATGCCTTCTGCTTCTCCTTGCTAAACCGCCAGGGTGTTCTACCCCATTCCGGTCGGGTACTACGGCCCTTGATGGTCTTCACCAAATCTGGCTCCTTGCAGTTCGAAGGGGCGGCGATGCTCAGTGACCTGATTAAGCAGGGAAACTTCGGTCACAAGCGCGCTTGCACAAAAAGAATCAGAGCGTTCGAAGCCGCTTGGGCGCGCAGACCATCCGAAAGCCCTGGGTGGGCTGACAACCCAATCGACCAATCTTTTCACAGGGAGTTGATCTCTTGGCTAGAGTTTCACAGGTCGATACTGATCGGAGAGTTGGTGCCCCTGACCCTCGACTTCCTTCGCCACAATCCGACCTGCGATGCCCTCAGAGCCTTCGATCATGTCTTGGTTGACGAATATCAGGATCTCAACCTAGCGGAACAAGCTCTTGTGGAATATCTCAGCGGTCTTGGAGACTCCGTGATCGTCGGCGATCCGAATCAGTCGATCTATGGTTTCAAGTACGCTCATCCCGAGGGGATTAGTCTGTATCACGAAGTTCATAGAAACGTTACCGACGAAACGCTGGCAGAATGTAGACGATGCCCGACCTTGGTGGTAGAACTCGCTAACTCCCTCATAAAGGAAAATCGATACGTGGATCGGCACCTGCTATTGCAACCGCGATCAGCCAACCGTCGCGGAAAAGTCCATATTGTTCAGTGGTGTAATCAAGAAAAAGAGGCGCAGGGGATTGCATCCTTCGTGACCCATCTAGTGAGAAAAGAGGGCGTCCCCAAAAGAGACATACTGATTCTCTGTCCTTACCGTCAGATGGGATATCGGATCCGAGATCTCATACGAGATATGGGGATCTCGGTTCACAGCTTCTACCATGAGGAAGCACTTGAGGAGAAGGCGGCGCAGCGCTCGTTGGCACTGTTGACCCTACTTCATGATCGGAAGGATAGAGTCGCTTTGCGCTGGTGGCTTGGTTCAGAGAGTTCTACAGATCATCTCGCGAGATCGTACGCGCGGTTGCGGTCCTATTGCGAGGAGAATGACGACGCACCGTTTGATGCACTCGAGCGGATTGATCAAGGGGATGTGACGGTGGCTTACGTAGGGTCTCTCGTGAAACGTTACCGAAACCTGCGAGATCAATTGGCGCAGTTGTCCGAGTTGCCAGTAGGCCAGTTGGTCGCCGACTTGTTTCCAGAAGATGAGCCGACGCTGTCTGTGTTGGGAGAACTGGCGAGGCAAGGAGCTGCAGAGGCTAGGGATGTTGGAGACATCTTTCGGTACGTTAGCGAGAAGATCAGACATCCAGAAGCACCTGCGGGAGAGTTTGCACGAGTCATGAGTCTGCATAAGTCAAAGGGCTTGACTAGTCGGGTTGTGGTCGTGTCAGGGTGCGCGGAGGGGCTGATCCCGTTCCAGTCGCCAGCCTCTGATGTGCAGAGCAAGAGAGAACAGTTGGAAGAGCAACGGCGTTTGTTTTATGTGGCCATCACGAGGACAACGGAGCGGCTCATCTTATCATCGTTTATGGAAATCCCGTACGGAGAGGCTAGGAGGAGCGGTATCCAGGTCAAATCGGCTGGTAGGATGGGACGGACGATTGCAACCCGATTCCTGCGGGAACTTGGGAGTTCGGCGCCGCGCGCGGTAGAGGGAGCGGTTTGGCAAGCACGCGGATATACAGGTTAGGTAGTGCTTGTCTTGGAATTAGGTAATTGGTAGGTATTAGAGTGTTTCTGTGTGGTTTTTCGGTAGATTTTGGCCGTATTTCGGCCCATTTGGCCTGTTTTTGGCGTCTGTAGGCCCTCTTAACCTAGGGGCTTGGTTCCGGCGAATGTTGATCTGTTTCTGGATAATTCGGGGATAATTCGGGCATTATTCCCGGGATTTCCCGTAAATTGAGGCTTATATTCAAGCTATTTATCTCTTGTCCGTTATGCGTAAGGCATACGACTTGCAATACGATCTCTGGAAAGATCCAGATTGCTGATATCAAGTTCAATCCCAAGGATCAAGACGATATACCTGCGGTGCTGATAGGGCTGCAGGCGTCCCACGGCAACGCAAAAGTCCAGACAAAATTCTGAGATTCTCCAAAGGCATGTGCGACCCGAGGTCTGTCATAGCCCATCTTTGTCATTTCCCCTGACAAATTACTGATTTAGTGAATCGGCGCAATGCTTTCGACTTTTGTGCTGAAAATTCCGCCTCGAAACAGGGATGTCGGCGTCCGAATCATAGACGTACGTCGCGACCGTGTCACGGTGGACATCCAAACCAACGAAGTAACGCGTCCGACCAGAAGAAGATGTTGTTGTTGTTGTTTAGATTGCATAACAAGTAAAAATTTGTTCCGGCTCAGCACAATAAGGCCCCGCCAAGTAATCTGCCATGCTATGATATCTTCAGCTATGAGTGCCTGGCGAGGGAGCACTCGGTCTCGCATCAGGATGTCGTACTGAGGACATAGCCCTCAGTGCCCGCGTACAATGGTAGTAGTTCAAGAAAGTATTCTGCGTGTTCTCATCCATACATAAGGCGCGATTCCTCCGTCAGCCCGGTTTTCTCAGTTCATTGGCGTTTTCGTTTTGGACCAAATGATCAATCGGCAAGTTTCGCACCGAAACCCGGGGTTTCCAGGAGATGCATGTACCCATCAGACAAAACAAACCCGCCCAGTGCAGTATCGCGAGAGAGATCGAAGCTCCCATCCAGATCGAGGTATCGCGTTCGGGGACAGGCATAAGCAGTGTGCAGTGCGGCAGCAATACTGATAACACTCTCATCCATGCAGCTCCACATCAGGTCAATGCCGGCCAGCTGCGCTATATCTGAGATACCCAGCGCGCCAGTAATACCTCCACATTTCATGAGTTTGATGTTCCAAATACCAAACGGCCTGTTGACAGCCAACTTAAGAGCATCCTCTGGTCCATAATCGGGGGATTTTTTGGGATTTTGCAAAAGGCTCTACTTGCTTTTTCGTAGCCCATGTACTGAAAAAACCGATTTTACAATCTTCAGTACCACCGTGGCGGAGGATCGTTGTTTGAAGGCCGTGCTTTTACTCCCGGTAAACGTTCATTGATCGCATTAGCTAGCTCAACGCCGTGGTTACGCGTGTTATCAGTGATAACCGTTCTTGCTCCTGTTGCCTTAATATATTCTAGTGTTTCGAGAAAATCTGCGTGATTTGAGAGAGCAACACTGAAAGAGTTTTCGCTGAAGCTTAGCAACGGGCTGCTAGTAGAACGCGTAGCCATGTAAGCACTGCATTTGATGCTCGTATCAACAATTGGCTCATTCCCGAAACCGTCGCCTTTAGAGTATAGGCGAACATAAGACCTTTGTCTGGATGCAGATATCCCCTCCTCGGAATCAATGCTATCAAGGGTTCCGAGGCTTATCCCATGATTTTGATAAACTTTCACTTCTCGGATAAGTCGTTCGCTGGCAAGAATTGGTACTCTCACATTGCCTTCAATTATGTGCAACACACGCTCAACAGTACCGCGGTGGGCATAGATATGAACGGGGCCATACCTCAAACGTTTGCATACCAGTTCCAAAAGACACTCTTCGGCTGTTGCCTGAGTATAACCACGTATGCTGTTCGGACTTCCGTAAGTACTGTCTACCACAAGTTCATCAACCTGAATAACTTCATCAAGAGGCCAGCCAAAATCCCCTGAATAACCCACTTTACGGCCATCTGATAACTCTAGGGCTACTTGGCATGAACCAAGCATGTGATTTGATGGAAGAAGAGCCAGTTTTGAATTATCAGGGAGTTTGTATTCCACGCTCCGTTGGATTTTGTAAAAGTTAGAACGGTAAGGGATTTCTACATTGAGAAAAGCATTGAGAAGTGCAAATGTTTCGGGACTCATGAAGATATCCTGTCTACCTTTGCTTGTATTAAAATCTGCCATGTGATCGTCATGGACGTGGGTTTGGATACGGAAGTTATATCCTTCTACGAAGCCATCGCAGACTACATTTGTACCCAGGCGGACAGCTCCGCTGTCAAAAACATCAGTCGCGGAGTCGGACATTATTAACACCTTTTTGGATCTGGGCTATGAGTTGCTCTTCAAGATTATCTGGACCCATACTCCGAATAGCTATATCAAGGGAGTCAGAACCAACCAAGGTGAAAAGTTTTTTTCCGAGCCGGCCAGACACTTCGCCTAAGTTAAGTGTCACGATACTAGATTGTAGAATTGAGTCTCTCTCTGCTTGCGTAAGGCCTGCAAGAATCGACTCGACATCTTGATTCTCTATTGTTCCGATAAATACATGCCTTTTCTCGATTACGGGACGCATGCCCAGTACTTCTTTCAAACACTCGCTAATTCCCCTTCCAGACCTAATTTTTAGTTGTGCAACTTGCCCGATTTCCTTACTACTAAGTCCTTCAGACAGGATTGCATCAACAACTGCATGTTGATCTTCAGCATCCTTAAATCTCCCCAACTGGGCGGCTGCCGAAAAACCAACAGAGCCCTTTTGCGTCCCCCAGGACACTAAATGTTGAATACCCTCAGGAAGATCGAGAATTCGTAGAAAACGACCGATGCCTGTTTTATCAAGATTGATTGCCTTGGCACAATCCTCTGTTGAAACGCCAGCTCCTTTAACTCGGCGAATCAATTTCCCGACCTCAATTGGAGAAAGTGGGCGTCCCTTTTTGTGGGTACCGTATCCCACCGACATCCGGAGACGCCCCAGTTCAAGAGCACTAAGGTCAGCTAACATTGTCAGTCTAACATTGTCAGTCTAACAGGCCTTCACTGGTTAACGCATTCTCTATAAGCATAGCCGCGGCCTCGTCTTGATTAATTCCTTCATTTGTTGCAAATCTCCGCAGGGCGGTATGTGTGCTTTGGGTGAGTGTTACGCTAACTTGAATGACCCTGGTGCGCGACTTGGCACCTTCAATTACATCATCTACTGGTTTATCAGGATTTTTTTTACGTTCCTCGATAATCTTCTTTTGTTGAACACCTGCCATCCCGTGCATACTTATGGCTAATTTAATAGCCGTATCAGGATCAGGTTCTCCATCATCCTGAACGGTTGCTGCATCCTGAGCTTTCAGAGCTACCCTAATATCAACGTTTTCGTTATCAACGAGCTTTTTGAGTTCAGGTATAAGACGCGGGTACTTCACATATTTACTAACGGCTGCCCGAGGAAGTCCTGTGGCCTCAACAACAGCTTTTTGTGTCCCATACATCTTGTATAGATAAGTAACTCCATCAATAAGATCCTTACCTGAAAGCTTACGACGAATCAGATTTTCCGTAATGGAGATTGCCTTAGCTGTATGTTCATCGACATGACCATCCAGAACTGCGGCTGTTATCCTTTGCTTTCTTAGAAATTTGTATGCGAGAAACCGTCTCTGGCCTGCAAGTATCTCCCACTTCTCTGATTGTTCTTCTGATTTACACACAACTATCGGTTGCAACAGTCCCTGTACCCTAATGCTATTGGCCAATTCTTCAATATCTTTCCCAATTTCTGATGTACGCACCTGCCCTCTTCCTATGACAAGATCATCCAGAGATAGTTCTTTATATTCGGTTATTTTTGTCATGCTCGTCACTCCGTCTGTAAGTTGTTCGGGTTATTACATAATCTGACGAATATACAGAAAAATCGTCCTATTTGATCCAACTTGAGAAGTTCATTTGACGAATAACCCTGCTAGGGTGTACTCTACAGTCATAATAATTTTTCTTCTGTAATTGAAGGAACATCGTTTCCTGTAAATTGGAGAATACGCATCATTTCTTGCTGGGAAAAGCTGCGAGGCTTGGTTTCAACGGACTCAATCACATCATCAAAAAGTTGTTCTTTTTGGTACAGTATTTCCGCTATTCTCTCCTCAATAGTATTGACAACTAGGAACCGGACAACGTGCAATGGTTCTTTACGTTGAAAACGATGGGCTCGGAAAATCGCCTGAATTTCAACAGCAGGATTCCACCATCTGTCAAAGAGTACAACATGCGTAGCCTCTTCAAGATTTAATCCTACCCCTCCAGCACGAAGCGAGACCAGCAATGCACGAGGTGGTGGGTTGTTCTTGAAGGTATTTATTGATTTTTGTCTTTCAGCAAGAGACATTGAACCCGTTAGGCAACTGTGAGGAAGTTGCATACGTTCAGAAATCCAACGCAAGGTTTCTACAAACTGTGAGAATACTAAAATACGGGTTGAATTCCCGGCCTGATCAAGAATGTCTTGTAGAGCCTCCCATTTCGACGAAGTATTTGTCGATTTATCAAAATTGCAGATGACTTTTAGTCGAGTAATAAGTCCAAGTAACGCAGAGGCAGTATTGCCAGAAGAGGCGCTATGACTAATAACCTCTGCTCGTCTAAACCAGAGGTCTTCATATTTATTTCTTTGCTGCGGGGACAAATTGATTCTAAGATCTTGTAGTATTACGGGTGGAAGTTCTCCACGAACATCGGATTTTTTTCTACGCAGCATCATTGACCTCAACTTTTCATTTAAGTCTGGTCTGGAAAGAGATTGCCCGACTGACGGATTGAGAAATCCGAATATTGATTCGACATCGGCCTCGTCGTTCTCAAGCGGTGTAGCAGATAAAGCCCATGCACGTCTCCTTGGGAGAAGTCTGCATGCCAAGGAAGTAGTGGATGCTCTGTTTTTAACCCGTTGAGCTTCATCAAGTATGACAATGTCAAAAGCATTTGAGGGAATTCGATCCAGTCCGTCAAGACGAATTTGTTCATAGGACGCCACCAAGACCGGAATTGGAAGTAAATAGAAAGCTTCTCGGTTTTGCGCGTTACCCTCCACTCTCCGCACTGTCAGTGACGGTGTCCATTTTTTGAATTCATCTATCCAATTGATTGTCAGAGAAGCAGGTGCCACAATTATGGCACGGTTAACATCCTTTCGTGTGTACATAAGCAGTGCCAGAGCGACCACGGTCTGGACCGTCTTCCCCAAGCCCATTTCATCTGCAAGAAGACCTGACTGTGATTTATACAGGAAAGCCACACCTTCCCACTGGTAGTTGTGTAGCAAGGCGGGAACGTGAAGCTTCTCCTCGGCGCGGCGACGCATTTGCTGAATATCAAACGTCATTGGTCAAACTTCCAAACTTGAACGGCGTGCTTAGCCATACAACGCTGTCTTTCTTTGATACTTTCAGGAGTCCAATCATCATACTGTGCTAATCGGTGAGTGATTTCTACAGTACTTTCCGCATAAATTTCTTTTTTCTTTTCAAAGCTTCTATTGAACCTTATTCCTGGTTTGTTATCAGCTCTCGCTAAAAGTGTCAGGTTTCCTATTCTATTAACCCATTCTCTTGGATCTTTCCCTTCGAAAGCTTGCCAGTTTTCCCAATGTTCATCTGATTTTGGAAGTATATGCTCTACAGTGAATTCACTGTCTTTAAACATCTGAGAACTTCCTTGTCGATTACTGTTGACACCAAAAAGGAATCGTTTAATTTTTCTTGCTCCTTTCATCTGCGCTTCATAAATTCCTTCCTCAAACTTAGAATCATCTAATACGTTGTAATGATCGCGGTCACAGTCCAGTAAAAACGCAGCGAATTCTTCATTAGGAATTTCTGTGTCCTGCATTATATTTTTTGCGAAATTGGAGAACTTAGTCTCGAAATGAGAAGGTTCGAACTTTGGAGCAACAAAAGCAGTTCTAAGAACAAATGTCGCTAATCGACTCAAATTTTTATGTATCGTTTTGGCAACCCGTTTTTTTTTCCGGCCGTCTGGTTCGCGTAAATATGCCGTCAGCAAAGCAAATACTAATGGCTGAGTTACTTTATATCCTCGCAATTCCCATAGAAAAACGGCGAGATTCCTGCTGGAATTTGTCTTCTGACAAGCGGTATTAAATGCCGTAATAGTTATTGGGTCTGGACTGGGCGAGATTATTACTTCTGAGAAAAGACACATGCTCTTGGGATCAGCGACCTTCTCCGTAAGCTCAAATGCGTAGTCCGCCAGGCTCTTATTGATTTTCTGTGCTTGTTCTTTGATTTCTTTGCGTACATTACGATAAAAGCTGTCCTTATGAAGAAAACCAAACACGCATTGCAGATAACATCGCATATATTCAGGAGCTATTCTTTTGGCGCGGAATCCAGTACTAATCTTTTCTAGATGTTTATGAACTGATCTTCTTCTTTCAAGATCTTCCTCATCGTTAAAATGTGAGTAAATGTGGTTTCGAATGAGATCCAAATCGTCCAGTTCTTTCCCCCTGCAATTGATAGTCTCAAAGACTGCGTTAGGATCAACTTTTGATGGTACTTCAATACAAGCTATTTCAAGCTTTTGGACGAGAAAGTCGAAATAATCCTCAGACTGCCTGAGGGTCCAGGAGGAAATAAATTTTTCAATTTCTTTCCATGCAGTCGTAATAGCGCCATTAGTTCCAATCGAATTTCCCCGAATCACACTCCAGTATGAAACCTCATCGTCTCTTTGTGGGGAAATTCGAGGAGTATAATTTTGCGCATCGTCCAGCGAACAGTTTTCGTCCGCATCCAAGTCAAACAGGATACGTAACGCTCTTGCTTCGTTATGAGAACCTGATCCATTATCTGCAAATTTGCGGCAAAGGGCTGCACAAATCAATGAAAATGTTATCATCCGCTGCTGACCATCATTAATCTCCCAGCGAGTGGGTTCCTTTTTCACTAAAATTACAGTTCCCAGAAAATAGCAATGTCGCTCCTCGATTACGGCTTCTTCAATGTCCAAAAGAAGTTCGCGCACATGATCCGACTTCCAGTCATAGTAACGCTGATGCCACGGAACTTCAAAAAACCCCCTCTGAAGAAGCTTGGAGAACAGCCATGAACCTGCTTCAATCAAGGGGTTCTGATTTTGCATATTGGTTTTTTTACGATTTGGGGGAGACAGCATTATGCAGTTCGTCTCGACATAACTGGGTTACCTCATCTCTACGCCAGATATCATAAATGAATTCAAGTTCGGGTTCAGTGATGAGACATTCTCCGACATACTGCTCAAGTTCTTTTAACCGGTTGAGAATTTGCTTCCGCACATCAAGCGTGAAAGGCCCCAGCACGAGGGTTCCATCGGCACGTACTTTAGATATTCCATTTCGTCTGACGCGTTGTCGGGTTGAATCGTTCTCGCGCAATTCTACGAGCCATTCACGAAAGTCGTAAAGAGCCTCAAAAAAACCAGTGTCGTCATGACCGGAATCAATCAATCCCCGAAGGCTGCGATCTTTGCTTACAACAGTGCATGTCCAGCAGCCGAATCTTGGAGATGTTGTCCCGCAGGAAGGAGCATCTTCCTTTGTCAGTACCAAAGGACATTCTCCTCCTCCGGCATTGCGATAAAGCGTAATCAAGTTCCGATGTGTACCTCCCCAAGGAGGTTTTCGCTGTATCAGAGTAATCCATACATCTTCATCTTGGAATTCAGCAATTGGTGCGAACATCCGGCATGCAGGTATAGTGCTGTGGCGGTTCATTGTTGTTCCTGAAGTTCCGTGTTTTTCCATACTGCGGCGACGATTTGTAGACTCACTTTTTCGTGTGCCCACCAACAAGACAGCACGCCTGTGAGAGCGAGTCAACCTTTCCAACAACCGATTTGTGGGAATGATTTTCATGCGGTCGGTGCACCAGCGAAAGTTGCGTGTGGGGGGGATGTACCCGCGTCCGATAACGTTGACCCAGAATGTCTGGTCGACGTTAGGTGTAGTAATTTTTGTCTCTATCGGTAAATTGCTGGCTGTTGCCGCTTCGGAAATTTTTTTCAAGGAGCTTCGCATATGGCGAATGACTAAGGGCGACTCCACAAGAGTGTCGTTGCCAACTACATAGACTTTACGATGCCTTGCGGAACTTGGCAGTGAAGCCAGAACTTCCCAAGTCATTTGCAACAATAGTGTTGAATCTTTTCCACCAGAATATGCCACAACCCACGGGGCATTATGCTGGCGCGTATATTCTTTCCGTATAACACCAATGGCGGTATTGAAACATTTAATTGCTCGGAGAACTATCTCATCACTGCCAGATGAGATAGTTTTGGGTAGTACGGGCTTCTTATTCATGCGACGCTTTCCGTATTGCTGTGATATTTAACTCAGCTTTATGGTCCTTCTGAAGTTGCTTGCGGAATTTAGAGATCGCCACCGGGGTGATAATTCACGCAGTAGATCGACGGTCTTCTTCACACGCATTGCGGCAAAACTAATTTCATCCCTAGTGGTCTGTCTGCCAATACTGAAGCGAACTGAACAATTTGCAACGTCTTCTGACATTCCAAGTCCCAGCAAAACGTGAGACGGCTCAATTCGAGATGAAGTACAAGCTGATCCAGATGATATTGCAACATCTTTAAGAGCCATCATAAGGGACTCATTCTCGACATGAGCAAAGCTTATGTTGAGAATCCCAGGCACCCTGTGTGCCTGATTGCCATTCAATCTAGCTGACTCAGTATCCGCTAAGCTATCCAGTAAATATTTGTCAAGAGCAGCAATAGTTTTTGCATCTTGGTGTAGACGTTGTTTGGCCAATCGAGCCGCTTCTCCCATACCGACCAATTGGTGTGTGGGAAGGGTTCCCGGACGAATGCCAGACTCCTGCCCTCCGCCGTGCGTTTGGGGTTTTATACTTATACCTGATCGTTTTCTAGAATACAGTGCTCCAACGCCCTTAGGTCCGTACATCTTATGACCGCTAAGTGAAATAAAATCCACCGGTATCTTGCTTACATCAATGGGTAATCGTGCAGAACTTTGTGCCGCGTCTACATGAAATGGGATCCCTCTATCCCTTGTAATTTGACCTATCGTATTGATATCTGTGATGGTGCCCACCTCGTTGTTTACATGCATAAGAGATACAAGGACGGTATCATCTCTAAGTGCTTCATCAACTTTTTCTGGAGTAATCATTCCTTCCTGATCTGGAGTGACATAAGTAATTTCGAACCCTTTACTTGCTAAGTAAGCACAAGTATCAAGAACCGCTTTATGCTCAAGGCTTGAAGTCACAATATGGGCACCTTGCTGAGAACATCCATAAACCACCCCTTTTATAACCAAATTGATGGATTCTGTTGCTCCAGATGTCCAAATAATCTCTGCAGAGTCTGCGCTAATCAACTCAGCTAAATGATATCTTGCCGTTTCGACAGCTTCTTCTGCCATCCGTCCGAATTGATGAGATTGCGAAGAAGGATTCCCAAAAACACCTTCGAGCCCCAGATGTTGGGTTATAATATCAACAACAGATTGGTCAGCCGGAGTTGTGGCAGCATAGTCCAGATAGACTATAGGATGTCTATCCTTGCGGCGAAGCCCTGTTTCATGATGTCTGCTCATAATGGTTCTACCACGATTCGTATGGAATGATTGATTTGGAGTTCAACCAATATAGATGTATTCTGATGGAAAAGATCCTCATTGAAGTGATGCAATACAGCTTAGGATGAGGGCACGACTGGCAGGTTGATAAGGTCCTGTTGGATAGGCAGAAACAGTAGATTGATTTCTACATTTCGCATTCGGGGGCGTGTTGGTTTGCCCCGATACAGGCGAGACGGGGACGCTATATGATCATCGGAAAGTGCGGACTTAGCGCCATTTGGCTTGGTTTGAACTCAAGTATTTTATCCATTGTTAGGTTCCACGTATCCAGTCTTCTGCGGGCGTGAAGACCATTGAGATACCTTGGGCGGGTGCCTCGAATCGGTTCACCCATGCGTTTGAGTGCTGAATGATTGACTTACTGAAAGCGACCAAGAATCAAACCAAGACGGCGAAGCTACTTCTTGTGTGAATTTCGTGTCGCCGATCAATCCAGTGACCACTTCTGCGCTTGGCGGTGTACTTGCAGATGTTGCAAACAAAAATCACGATGAAATTCACATGCTTCTTTCTACTCCCGGAGGAACCGTACAGGACGGAATTGCCATCTACAATTTCATTAGAGCTTTGCCAGTACCATTAATCACCTACAACATCGGGCAGGTTAATTCGATTGGTAACGTTGTTTATCAAGCGGGACAAAGGAGAATAGCTTCCAAAACATCCAGCTTTATGTTTCACGGAGTAGGATTTGACATTAAAAACGCCCGGATGGAATTAAAACAGTTACGAGAACGAATGCAATCCATTACAAACGATCAGAACTTAATCACTGATATCATGGTCCGGCATACCAATTTGTCCGCCCAAAATGTGAATGCCCTGTTTCTCGAAATGGAGAATATCAGAGCAAATGAAGCACTCGAGCGCGGCATCACCGACGAAGTCACTGATATTCGCTTGCTTAAGCAAATGCCTATTTTGTCGCTTGTATTCCAAGGGTAAAGCATCATTCTCGCCTACTTCGCTTGGGGCATCTTCAGTGTTAAAATAGACCATTTGCAAAGTGGTTTATGAATTTGGTGACTTCATTATAAGAAAAACTGAAAAATAGTTTGTAAATCAGTCGTAATTTGACGCTCCGCTTGGCGGAAGTTCCTTCTTCATGCCCTTCGAGAAGCCATTTCACCGACAGGTCTTTCATTTCCATGGCCAACCCCAGGTCGCGATCGCGTTTGCAGAAATCTGCCCAGAGAAACTAATCAACAGAGGGAAGCCCAATACTGCTGAGGGAGTGTTGCCTACCGGAATCGGTTCCAAAAATGCACCACCAAAGGGAACTTGGAAGCCCCCCCTGCCGGCTGGGAGTGGGAGAAACGCAAAACCCCGATTTGAACCGCAGGACGAAACCATGCCCAGCCTCGCATAATCACGTGAGCCTTTCCGCGTCGGCGAGCGCGACCATGTCGAGAAGCAACTGCTTGACCAGCTTGCGGGCTTAGAATGGGAGGTCTATGAGTGCCTGACGAAGGAGCACTCGGTCTCGCATCAGGATGTCGTACTGAGGACATAGCCCTCAGTGTCCGCGTACAATGGTGGTGGCTCAAGAGAGTATTCTGCGTGTTCTCATCCATACATAAGGCGCGATTCCTCTGTCATCCCGGTTTACTCAGTTCGCTGGCGTTTCCGTTTTGGACCAAATGATCAATCGGCAAGTTTTGCACCGAAACCTGGGGTTTCCAGGAGATGCATGTAGCCATCAGACAAAACAAACCCGCCCAGTGCAGTATCGCGAGAGAGATCGAAGCTCCCATCCAGATCGAGGTATCGCGTTCGGGGGCAGGCATAAGCAGTGTGCAGTGCGGCGGCAATACTGATCACACTCTCATCCATGCAGCCCCACATCAGGTCAATGCCGGCCAGCTGCGCTATATCTGAGATACCCAGCGCGCCGGTTATACCTCCACATTTCATGAGTTTGATGTTCCAAATACCAAACGGCCTGTTGACAGCCAACTTAAGAGCATCCTCTGGTCCATGCAGACTCTCGTCGGCCGCCATTAGTTTTTGAGCCTCTCTTGATAACCCGAGCATATAACCTTCTTCTCCCCTGCCAAGGGGTTGCTCAATGAGTTCAAGGTTCAATGCATGCGATTCATGCGCAAGCTGTCGGGCCTGTTCAATAGTATAGCCCTGATTGGCATCAACACGAATTTGTACATCCGCTGAGCAGAGCTTCCGCAGTGCTCGCAGGCGTTCAATATCCTCTTCGTAATTCAATCCAAGTTTGACCTTAAGGCATCGGAACCCGCGGCCAAGATATTCACGCGCCTCGCTAAGGGTTTCTTCCAATGGCAGGATACCAATGGTAATGGAGGTGGGTAGAGCTTTCACGCATTGTCCGAGCATAGCAGCTACGGGAATTCCCATGCCCTGTGCCAGGAGGTCATACACCGCCATATCGAGGGCTGCCATTGCTGAGGGGTACTGCACGCACTCCTTTCGTAATCGACGGGTCAGAGCTCTCAGTGATCGTGGATCACTCCCTTTCAGTATGTCATGCGCACAGGCGTCCAAGGCTCCCAGGCACGCCTCCGCATTTTCGGCGGTTACAGCGGTGGGTGCAGCACAACCAAGACCAAAAAATCCCCGATCACTCTCCAATCGAACAAAATGTAAGTCGACTGTACTGACCATTCGTGTTGCAATCACGTATGGGCGCGTCAGGGGCAGTCGATCAGTCCAAGTATCTACACCGGTAATGATCATGAGAACAATTTTTCCCGGACCGTTGCAGCCAAGCGCCCTACCCCATCCTCCAGTGGTCGTACTACAGGCAAGCCATGACACGCTTCAAGCTCCTCCGCAATCTGTGAGGATTGCGTGTCATCAAGTCCACGTGTGAACAGAGAGATTGCCCATACCTGAGAGCCCAGCAGACGAATCAGCTCAATCTCTTCAGACAGTGGAGGCAGAGGGCAAGCAAGGTACTCGAAATCCTCAAAATGGCTTCGCGTGGGTGCGTGCTGTAAGATTACCCCGGCTGCTCGTGCCGAACAAATGAATTCAGAACCAGCCGGACCGGCCGGGTTACGCAGCCCCGACTGCCCTTCCAGGAGAATGACGTCCGGATTCATCTCACTGGCGCATGCCAGGATTGCACGCTCCAGTTCACCAGACACAAAATCGTTCAGCGTCGAATCAAAAATAAAGCCGTGCCGAAGCCCCTGTAACCAGCCCGTCTGTCCTGTGTAGATCATTTCGGCACTGATGCCCTGCGCTCGGAGCGCTGTGCGCAGAAGCATGGCCGTCGTACGCTTGCCAATCGCGCAGTCCATACCCAGAACAGCAACACGTGGGGAGCGCACCGAAAGTATCTCACCCGTCCAAAATGTCAATTCAGACGCACGCCGGGGCTTTCGCAGATCAATGATGCCGGCTGTGGCCTGTTCGGAAATCTCAGGGTCATCCGAGAGCAGATAGTGGAGCCCATTTACCAGAGTCAACCCAGCAGATGCGGCGGCGAGCAGCTCTGTGCGGAGAGCATCCGGGAGCGCTCCACCAACCGTTGCGACTCCAACCACACAATGGGTTGGACGAACAGATGTGAGCCTTAGGGCCTCTGCAATGGAATGGAAAACCGGAATATCCCGATGCTGTCCGTCCAGAATACGACCGGCATCCTGACCTGCGTGGTTAGGATCAATCACTCCCAGAATGGTATACCGGCTGGGACCGCGTAGAAGCCCATGGGTAGTTTTTGCAAAGACGCTATCAAAAAGTCCGTTTGCAAGTATAAGCGCGCACTCACGCATAATTTTCGAGCCAATTAGATTTTGGGGTTGCAAATATTTCGGCTAGTTATATCTTTTGACGCACTAAAATAAGGTTACTCGCTGCGTGCTGCGCCATACCAGATATGGCACGCTATCAAAAACGAAAATGATTCCCAGACCAGTACATACTCTCACTGCCACCCCGTCCCTCCCTCCTTGCCTCGAAAGGCTGCAGGAACTGGCCTATAATGTCCGCTGGGCCTGGGATGAAAATACGGTAGATCTTTTTCGGAGGTTGGACGCGGACCTGTGGCATTCTTCCGGCCACAACCCGGCTAGAATGCTGGCACAAACTTCTGCGGCCCGGTTAGAAGAGCTTGCGAAGG
Source organism: Rhodothermaceae bacterium bin80 (assembly GCA_002238805.1). GTDB lineage: Bacteria > Bacteroidota > Rhodothermia > Rhodothermales > Bin80 > Bin80. The sequence continues at coordinate 18,984 of MPNB01000034.1, forward strand.
ATGAAGGCTTTGTCGCACATCTGAATGAGGTATGCGCGTCCTTTGATTCATATATGCAGGAGGACTCAACGTGGTACTCCCGTACCCACAAGAGTGATGGACCCCTGACAGCCTACTTCTCTGCTGAATTTGGCGTGACAGAGTGCATGTCAATTTTTGCTGGAGGACTTGGGGTATTGGCAGGCGATCATCTCAAGAGTGCCAGCGACCTTGGGGTTCCCATCGTCGGTGTTGGCCTCATGTATCAGCAGGGATACTTCAGTCAATATCTGGATGAAAATGGCTGGCAGCAGGAATCCTATCTAGAGAATGATTTTGCCAGTCTGCCTCTGATCCTGGAGTGTGATACGAACGGTGTACCGTTACAGGTGCACGCCGAAATTGGTGCACGCAGGGTGTATGCGCAGATCTGGCGTCTGCAGGTGGGCCGCGTGCCCTTGTATCTGTTGGATACCAATTTCGACGCCAACGAGCATGGCGAAGATCGCAATCTGACAGATTATCTGTATGGAGGTGGCAATGAGCTCCGTATCCGGCAGGAAATTATACTGGGTATTGGCGGCTATAGAGCCTTGCAGCTACTGGGCCTCAGGCCTCAAGTTTTTCATGTTAATGAGGGACATTCAGCCTTTCTGACGCTGGAGCACACGAGGAAGCTGATGGGAGACCACCATCTGCCCTTCAAGGAAGCCCGTGTTGCTGCTGCTGCAAGTGTGGTTTTCACTACACACACGCCAGTGGAAGCAGGGCATGATCGTTTTCCACCAGAGCTTATGGATCGCTATCTCGTGCCTTACGCCAAAGATGTATTGGGCCTTGACCGCCGGGAGTTTCTTGCCTTGGGCCGTGAACATGCGGACAACGATAACGAGTTCTTTGGCATGACCAAACTTGCATTACGCATGAGTAGTGCTTGCAATGGTGTGGCCAGGCTGCATGGAGAGGTGAGTCGTGCCATGTGGCAAAATCTTTGGCCTGCACTGCCGGAAAATGAAGTACCGATCAGTCATGTGACAAACGGAATTCATATTCCTTCGTGGATCTCGGGTGCGATGAAGCAGCACCTCGACCGGTACGTAGGCCCTCAATGGCGTGAAAAGGCTATTAGTCTGTCTCAGTGGAAACAGGCAGAGCAGATCCCTGACGAAGTACTTTGGCAGACCCATGTAATACAACGGGAGCAACTTGTCCAGCAGGCCCGCAAATCCCTGCAGTCTAGGCTGCACCGATTGGATGCATCAGCGAAGGAAATTGATCAGGTGGCAAAAATTCTTGATCCAAACGCACTCACGATAGGGTTTGCCCGCCGGTTTGCCACCTACAAGCGTGCAACCCTACTACTTCAGGACCCCGATCGACTTGTACGAATTCTGGCCAATGAATCACGCCCGGTTCAGATCATCTTTGCGGGCAAAGCACATCCCCGCGATCATCCAGGCAAGGAACTGATTCAGCAGATCGTTGCCGCTTCCAATACAGCATCTCTACGCAACCATATTGTCTTCCTGGAGGACTATGATATGGCGATTGCACGGTATCTGGTGCAGGGCGTAGATCTGTGGCTAAATACTCCCCGGCGCCCCAGAGAGGCAAGTGGGACCAGTGGGATGAAGTCTGCCGCTAATGGTGGACTCAATCTCAGCATTCTGGACGGATGGTGGGATGAAGGTTATGATCCGTCGATCGGCTGGGCCATCGGCAAAGGCGAAATCATGGATAATCATGCTTATCAGGATGAGCGGGAAGCTGCCCAGTTGTACGATCAACTGGAGTATGAGATAGTGCCGCTGTTCTATGATCGCTCCCCCGAGGGACTGCCCCGGGAATGGATAGCTCGAATGAAGCGCTCAATTGCGACTTACAGCAATTTTTTTAACACGCACCGGATGGTTCAGGAATACACCGAAAGCACTTACCTGGTCGCTGCTGCACGTGCGAAAGTGCTACAGTCCGATAATTTGAGGAGAGCGCGTGTACTGTCTGCCTGGCAGCAGAAGGTTCACGAGGCCTGGCAATGGGTCCAGGTGAGCGTTACTGACGATGCCCCGCAAGGGAGTCAGAAGGTGGGAGTGCCATTTACCGTTAGGGCACATGTGACACTAGGAGATTTATCGCCGGATGATGTTGAGGTGCAACTGTACCTGGGACGCGTAACCGCCAAGGGGGAAATCGTGGATGCAACCGTCACCCCTATGGCTCTGGCAGAGGTCGGAGACGGAGCACCTCATCTATACGAGGCCGCAGACGTAACCTGCACGAACAGCGGTTCCGCAGGATACACTGTACGCGTCTTGCCCAATCACCGAGACCAGGTTTCGATGCAGCGCTCGGGATTGGTAGCTTGGGCTCAGTGAGCAGATTCTTCCAGCATCCCAAGGGAAGCAAGGGAAATCCAGGCTGAATCTTCAAAGACCGCATCAGGCAGTTCCGTATAGACGCCTAAATTCGAAAGTCTCCGGACGTTGGACTCGTCTCCAGGTACGGCACGGGTATCGGCAAGCATTATGCCACCATAGTATTCATATCCATCCCAGGTTGTGGTGAAGGATGGTTCTTCCTGATCGGCATTCGCATAATAGGACCACTGGGTTACGAGACCGCTCTCTTTATCGACATAGACATCGTAACCGTTTTGTGGGGTTAGGCCTACATCATTAAATCCGAGCGTAAGGATGTATGCCTCCTTACCGTCGGCCGTTTGGCCGTCCCCTTTGTAGCCCAGCGTGACCCCCGAGTCCTTAAGCTTATAGGGCATAAGGAACCAATAACCGGCATTTATCCAGTCTCTATAGGCACCCGCGAGCAACTCATCTGCAGGCATAACTTCCTCGCCTTTGGTGAAAGCACGTCCTTCCATTGTATGAACATTCATAAGTACGACCGTACTGTCTCCTTGCCACCGAAACCTGCCCGTCCACTTGTCCCACACATGATCCTCACCGAAAATGGTCCAGCTCAGATACCGGGCGTTATCCCATGCTGCACGCCCGCCCATGCTGGTCATGACCTGATCGGCAATGTCGATAGCCTGTGGGTCTGAGGCCTCCATGTTGAAGTCCTCCATCGGAGGGTTGGGGTCATCTTGGGCTAAGGTTAGCCCAGGGAGAAGTAGGGATAGCAGCAAGAGGGAATGTTTCACGAGATCAGTTGGTTTAAGTTATGGATCCCGGTTCACGTACCATAGTTTGCCGGGGTGGTCAATCACGATAATTCAATGATCCAATGCACGTAAAGCTTCCGATACTGTTTTTGTTTCTGTTTTTTGTATCACAGGTTGATGCGCAGGTTACCATTACTGAGGAGGACTATGCCCGGGCAGAGTCTGTGCTTGGGACAGCGACTCGAGGCATGGTTTACCACACAAGCGTACAGCCGAACTGGCTGGAGGATGACCGTTTCTGGTTTCTTCAAAGGATGCCAGAGAACGACGAATTTGTGTTGGTAGATCCCGCCCAGGGTGAGCGTCGTCAATTGTTCGATCGTGCGCGCATGACCGAAGCAATTAATATTCACCTTGGAACGTCAGGCGCAGAAGTAAACTTCTCACGCGCTTCGTTTGACGGTGAAACAGAACGTCTCTTATCGCCCCAGGGAAATGGAAATCTCGCGTGCAGCGTGGTCACCTATACTTGCGAGTCGGTTGAGCAAACGAATAGGAGGGCTGACCGGCGAACAGCAGCGCTTTCGCCCGATGGTAAATATGAGGCGTTTCGAAAAGAAAACAACCTTTGGATCCGAACCGTAGATACTGACGAGGAAAAGCAGCTCACCTTTGACGGCGAAAAGGATTTTGGTTACGCGACCAATAACGCGGGATGGGTCAGGAACGAACGTCCGGTCCTGCTCTGGTCACCCGACTCAAAAAAGATCGCAACGTTTCAGCATGACGGTCGAGGTGTCGGCGAAATGTACATGGTCTCCACCGAAATAGGACGCTCGGAGATGGAAGCATGGAAGTACCCCCTGCCGCAGGACAGTGTGGTGTTCATGATTCACCGGGTCGTCATACATGTGGATGAACCCCGAACTGTCCGACTGGATATGGCGCCGGATTATCACCGCGGAACTACCACGGATCATATAGCAAATTGGGATGGCACCTTTATGGATGTGCGATGGAGCGATGATAGCGGGCAACTGGCTTTTGTGTCCTCATCAAGAGATCATAAGGACGCCTGGCTGAGAGTGGCCGATCCAGAAACCGGAGCCGTACGGGAGGTGCTTCACGAAAGGGTAGACACATATTATGAGTCCGGCGTCGATGCGGAGAACTGGCGAGTGTTTTTTGATACCGATGAAGTGCTCTGGTATTCTGAGCGATCGGACTGGGGGCACTTATATCTGTATGATCTTAGTACAGGTGAACTTAAACACCAAATAACGAACGGAGACTGGGTTGTGCTTCAGTTGCGTCGTACGGACCTGGATGCACGCACATTGTATTTCACAGGAGCAGGCCGGGATGGCCCCGATCCATACTTCCAATATTTGTATCAGGTCAGTATAGACGGCGGAGAGCCGGAGTTGCTGACCCCCGAAGAGGCTAACCACACCGTGTCCTTCTCCCCTGGAGGAAATTATATTCTGGACACCTGGTCCCGTCCAGATGTGCCTCAAAAGCATGCAGTCCGCAATCTTGACGGCAGCATAGCAGTAAATTTGGGCGAAGCGGATATATCTGAACTTCTTACAACAGATTGGCGACCGCCAGAGCCGTTCTCAGTCAAGGCACGGGATAATGAGACGGATCTTCATGGCTTACTGTACAAACCGAGCAATTTTGACCCATCCAAGCGTTACCCTGTGCTCAATTATCTTTACCCCGGGCCTCAGAGTGGGAGTGTAGGGACAAGAAGATTTGTGCCGGCCCGCGGAGATAAGCAAGCACTGGCAGAGTTGGGTTTCATAGTTGTAGAGGTAGATGCAATGGGGACGCCAGGCCGTTCAAAATCCTTCCATGATGCCTACTATGGGAATATGGGGGACAATGGCATACCCGACCAAATTACTACAATTCGTCAACTCGGTGCAAAAAATCCATGGATGGACCTGGATCGTGTGGGTATATGGGGGCACTCTGGAGGTGGATTTGCCTCGACTGGTGCGATACTGCGTTATCCTGATTTCTACAAGGTGGCGGTCAGTGGTGCAGGCAATCACGACAATCGCAACTACGAAGATGATTGGGGTGAGAAGTGGCAGGGACTGCTGGAGGTGAACCCGGATGGGACAACGAACTACGACAACCAGTCCAATATCCTCCTAGCGGAAAATTTGGAGGGCAAGCTTCTTCTCGCACATGGGCTCATGGATGACAACGTTCCGGCTTCTAATACGCTGTTGCTTGTGGAAGCACTCGTGGCTGCAAACAAGGATTTTGATCTTGTAGTTTTCCCTAATGAGTCGCATGGGTTCGGCCGGGGGCGCACCTATTGGATGCGTCGCCGGTGGGATTACTTTGTGGAGCACCTGCTGGGGGTTCCGCCACCGAAGGAATATGAATTTGGACGAGAGCGTGTTCGAGTTGCGCGACCAACGGGATAGGGACTGATGCGATACTTGCCTGTGCTTTTTCTGTTGGTTTGTGGATGTACGCAGGTGGCGGACTATGACCTTATCATACGTGGGGGAACCGTATACGATGGCACGGGAACGGCTCCTTACATAGCAGATGTTGCCGTTGCTGCAGACACGATTGCGGCAATTGGAGATCTGGCGGAGGCGCGTGGCTCTGAAGAGATAAATGCGGAGGGCTTGGCCGTGGCTCCCGGATTTATTAACATGCTGAGTTGGGCCACAGAAAGTCTGATCCTAGACGGACGATCGCTGAGCGACCTCAGCCAGGGTGTAACACTGGAGGTGTTTGGGGAGGGAGTATCCAATGGACCGCTGAGTGCGCGTATGAAAGAGGAGATGTGGGACCGGTTTGTCGCACGAGTCGGATCAGAGGAAGAGGTAGCCGCACTCTTAGGCGACAAACAGATTCCGTGGACTACGCTGGATGAATATTTATCATTTCTCGAATCAAAGGGAATCTCCACCAACGTTGCTTCGCTCATCGGTGCCGCCACAGTGCGTCAGCATGTGATCGGCGAGGATGAGCGTGCACCAACAGCCGAAGAGCTTGGGCGTATGCAGGATCTGGTACGGGAGGCCATGGCCGAGGGCGCACTTGGCGTAGGCTCCTCATTGATCTATGTGCCAGGAGTCTTTGCAAGCACAGACGAACTGACTGCACTGGCGTCGGCGGCCGGGGAATTTGATGGAGTGTACGTGTCGCATATACGAAGCGAAGGTGGTCGCCTTTTGGAATCTGTAGAAGAATTGATCCAGATTGCACGTGATGCAGGTGTGCGAGGGCACATTTATCACCTGAAGGCGGCTGGACAAAACAATTGGCACAAAATGGAGACCGTAATCGCGCGCGTGAACGAGGTCCGCTCGGAGGGCCTTGAGATTACGGCTGACATCTATACGTATGTGGCGGGAGCCACCGGGCTTGATGCGGCTATGCCGCCTGGTGTTCAGGCCGGTGGCATGATGGCGTGGCATGCACGACTTCAGGATCCGATCGTGCGGGCCCGAATGGAAACAGAGATGATGACCCCGTCGGACGATTGGGAAAATCTGATGCTGGATGCAGGACCCGAGAACGTGATGCTAGTTGGATTCAGGAACGAGGCCCTGCGCCAGTATACGGGCATGCGACTGACCAAGGTAGCTGATTTGCGGGGCACCTCCATACCAGTAACGGTGATGGATCTTGTTATAGAGGATACAAGCAGGGTAAATGCAGTCTACTTTCTTATGGATGAGTCCAACGTACGTCTCAAACTACAGCAGCCCTGGATTGCGATTGATTCAGATGCGGCATCTCTGGCGCCGGAAGGTGCCTCGCTGAACAACATGGTTCATCCGCGCGCTTACGGTTCATTTGCCCGTCTACTGGCAAAGTATGTGCGCGAGGAACAGGTACTTACACTCGAAGAAGCCGTGCGGCGCATGACATCATTGCCAGCGTCTATACTATCAATCAACCGCAGGGGGTTGCTTCAGAGGGGTTATTTTGGAGACATTGCCATCTTTGATCCATCAACGATTCAGGATCATGCTACATTCGATGCGCCCCACCAACTTGCCACGGGTATGTATTATGTATTTGTGAATGGCACCCAGGTACTGAACAATGGTGAGCACACCGGTGCAATGCCTGGTCGCGTGGTACGGAGATCAAGCAGTGCTAGCCAATGACAGATCGTTATTCGGACCTAGAACGCCGTCGCCAGGCAGCAGAGCTGGGGGGGGGACAGTCACGGATCGACCGGCAGCATGATCGGGGAAAATTAACTGCACGTGAACGGATCACCGTTCTCTTGGATGAGGGCTCATTCATAGAATTGGGCCAATTGGTCAGACACCAATTCAGCGACTTTGGTCTCGCTGATAGCCGGCCGTACGGTGATGGCGTGGTGACCGGCTATGGTACTGTTCACGGCCGACTGATTTACGTGTACGCACAGGACTTTACCGTTTTTGGAGGATCGTTAGGTCGTGCACATGCTTCCAAAATTGTCCAGTTACTTGATTTAGCACTGCAGAATGGTGTACCCGTGATTGGATTAAGTGATTCAGGTGGAGCACGTATTCAGGAGGGCGTAGTTTCTTTGGGCGGCTATGCGGACATCTTTCTGAAGAATACATTGCTTTCGGGGGTAGTACCGCAGATTTCCGCGATCATGGGACCATGTGCTGGTGGAGCTGTATATAGTCCGGCCATCACAGATCTCACTTTTATGGTGGAGAGCACCAGTTACATGTTCGTGACAGGCCCGGACGTCGTGCATACAGTAACGCAAGAGGAAGTGACCGCGGAAGATCTCGGTGGTGCAGCGATGCACGCCGAGCGTAGCGGTGTAGTTCACGCAGCCTATCCTAATGATGTCGTTTGTTTGGAGGCAATCAGAACTGTGCTGAGTTATTTACCTCAAAATTGTGAAGAACAACCGGATATCCATACTTCCTACCAGCCGCCCGGCGGTGCGACCGACCTGGATACATTAATTCCTGAGAATCCCAACAAGCCGTATGACATGCATGACGTCATACGTTTATTGGTGGACAGGGGGACTTTCTTTCCGGTTCATGACCGGTTTGCCCGCAACCTGATATGTGGTTTTGCCCGCATGGGTGGACACGCAATTGGGATTGTTGCCAATCAACCTGCCCATCTAGCAGGAGTTCTTGATATTGATGCTTCCGTCAAGGGTGCCAGATTTGTTCGATTATGTGATGCATTCAACGTGCCCTTGGTTACGCTTGAAGATGTTCCTGGCTTTTTGCCCGGGACGGATCAGGAATGGGGCGGTATCATTCGACATGGAGCCAAATTATTGTACGCTTTTTGTGAGGCCACCGTCCCTAAACTCACGGTCATAACACGAAAAGCCTACGGGGGAGCGTATGATGTTATGAGTTCCAAACACATCCGGGGGGATCTGAACTACGCATGGCCTAGTGCTGAGATTGCTGTTATGGGATCCAAGGGGGCCGTCAGGATCCTGCATCGTGCAGCACTGAAAGCCGCAGAAGATGCAGCAGCGCTGGAGGAGAAGTTTTCTCGCGATTATAGAGAGCGTTTTGCCAACCCATACGTTGCTGCCGAGCACGGCTATATAGATGAAGTCATTCATCCACTGGAGACGCGGGATCGTATCATTACGGGTCTTCAGATGCTCAGGAACAAGGTGCTGAGCAATCCGCGCAAAAAGCATGGCAACATCCCCCTCTGATCACAAATAGCAATTCTTCGCCTCTGGATGGGCGCTTTTCAAGAATTATGGCCGAAAATGGAACCGATGTACTTTTCGTACATTAGGAGGTAAATTGGCATAAAGTCCCATTACTTAGGCCTCTGAGGGCGGATATGTGAGAGGACACTTTAAGTAAGGCAAGAGATTTTTTCGGACAGACAGTTGATTTTCGGACGACATGATGATGAAAAAGCTACTTTTTATCCTGCTCGTTGCAGTGACAGCCTCGGCTGAAACAAGTAAAGCGCAGCAGTTAATGCCTCCCGAACCGGCGCCGGTGGAAGATTTGCGAGGATATGATTGGCATTTCTTTGCCCAGAAGCTGGGGAATCCGTGGACCTCGCTGACAGATACTCAGATTATGTATCGCGTCAGCCGTGCATACCTGCTTCAGGCCCGTATTATTCAGGCGCAGGCAGTAGGAGACAAACGTTCCCTCGAGCACTATATGGACCAGGCAATGGATGAGCTTGTGGTGTTGTCTGATCAGTCCGGTTTTGTGAGTCAGCCCCAGTTTCGGGAGCTTTACAGAACAATAGTCCATGAGTTTGAGGAATACTTTGGTGCAGATCTGGATGCATTTCCAGAGTACCGGTCTATCCTTGCACGCCGAAGCACCATGTTCGGTGCACGGGCCCAGACGGAAATCACAAATGATGAGATCACAAGATTATCCGAGATAACACCTGCAGCCACAACAGAGCGCACTACACGAGTCCAGGTCATAGACCGTGCTGGCACGACACAGGAATCGATTGTTCCGCGAGGGTATGACCAATATGCCCTATCCCGGGACTGCGGGGATCCGCGGGGTTCGCTGACTGAGGGACAGATTATGTGTCGAGTCAGTCGTGCATACCGGTTACAGTCCCGCACTATCCGGGCGCAGGCAGACTGGGATCGGTATTCTGCTGAACGCTATATGAATCAGGTCATGGATGAGCTTGCAGTTTTGTCTAATCAATCTGATTTCGTGCGTCAACCCCAGTTCAGGGAGCTCTACAGAACGATCGTTCATGAGCACGAGACCTCTTCCGATACAGGTACGGATGAGCCGCAAGAATATGGGGAGATCTATGCTCTTCGGAATGCCATGTTTGAGGCACAGTCTCGGATGGAAGCCTCCATGTATGCGGCAGTAGACCTGCCCAGAATAAAACCCGTGGCTACGACAATACCGATGACCCAAAACGAGTTCGTGGAGGGTTCAGTCGCTTGGCTGATGAAGAACCGCCGAGAAACTATCATCCGGTGGTTGGATCGTCCAGATACGTACTTCCCGATGATTGAGCAGATTTTAGCAGAGGAAGGCGCGCCGGACGAGCTCAAGTATCTTGCAGTGGTCGAGAGCGGGTTGAATCCGCGTGCACGAAGCAGTGCAAGTGCTGTCGGAATGTGGCAGTTCATTGCCAGCACTGGGCGAGCTATGGGGCTGCGTATTGATGAATACGTCGACGAGCGTATGGACCCTGTTAAGTCTACACGTGCAGCAGCTCGCCATTTGAAGGAGCTCTACGAGTACTATGGAGGGGATTGGCAGGTGGCACTTGCCGGATATAATTGCAGCCCCAGATGTGTTCTGCGGGCTATTTCCCGGGCTGGCGGTACGCGCAAAAATCCGCCGTCATACTGGCAGATTCGGAGGCACTTGCCTCGCCAAACACAGGGCTATGTGCCGCAGTTTATTGCGTTTGCGCTGATCATGTCCAATCCCGCAGAGTTCGGATTGCCGGCAGTCTCGAATGGACCAGAGTTCACCTATGATGAGGTAACGGTTAGCGGGATGTTGAAACTGGAAACGATAGCGAGTATGGTAGGCACGACAACTGAGCACATCCAGGACTTGAATCCAGAACTTCGACGTGGAATATTGCCTCCTGACCGCACGCCATACACGCTGCGAATTCCGGTTAATACATTTTCACGATTTGCAGATTCCTTCGAGCAACTCCCGGATGAGGAAAAGGCGATGCCTGGAGAGCATCGCGTACGGAGGGGAGAAAATCTGGGCAGGATCGCTAGGCGATATGGTGTGACTGTCCGAGCGATCCAGAATGCTAACGGACTTGGAAACCGTACGCGGATTCATCCGGATGACCGGCTTGTTATACCGGGGATATCCGGCCGCGGTGTGGCTAAACTTGAGGGTAATAGTGCAAGACTGGTAGCATGGGGCAAGCGGGCCAACAGGCCAATTGCATTTGATAGTAAAATGGCCGAAGCAGTGCGCCGGACGCCCGTCAAACTTGCAAGCAATACCAGAGCCCGCCCTGCAGAAAATAACTCCTCGTCGAACCAAACAGCCCAGACTCCGAACTCTAGCTCGCCGGTGAGCACACAGTCAAGCATATCACATACCGTGCGCCGGGGAGATACGCTGTCGAAACTAGCTGCTAAATATGGAACAACGGTCAGCGCCATTCAACAGGCCAATGGACTTCGTGGAACGAGGATCGGTCGTGGCCAGCGGCTGAAGATTCCCAGCGGACCTATAACACATACCGTTAAACGAGGCGAGAACTTGGGAATGCTTGCCAAACGCTATGGTACGACTGTGCAAAACATCAGGAGCGCCAACAATTTGCGTTCGAATACAATTCATCCTGGGCAAACACTTTCGATCGGAGGAACCAGCACACAAGCTACGACGCATACCGTCAGGCGAGGTGATAACCTAGGGCTGATTGCCAAACGTTACGGCACAACCGTACGGCAGATCATGAATGCCAATAATCTGCGTTCCAGTCGGATTTATCCTGGACAAAAGCTTTCGATTGGGGGAACTAATGTACGCAGAGTTTATACCGTTAAAAGAGGTGATAACCTAACAAAGATTGCTGAGCGCTACAATACGACCGTGCGAAGCATCAGGGATATCAACAATTTGCGCTCCAGCAGGATTTATCCAGGTCAAAGGCTTTCGATTGATCCATGAGTCTCTGTGGCCAATTAGGGTTGCTGGCGTGACAATTTTTGCTCTAGGAGAGCAAGTGCTTTTCGATTCCGACCATGTACAGATGGCTCATTGCACCAGAGCCATCGTAATGTAGCTACGGTTTCAGGTACATTGTCACCCGTCAGATCGAGCATCTTGAGGACCGCGTGGTCAATTTTCTTCCGTACTTCGTCTGTATGAGACTGACAGGCCGGGAGTAATGGCTGTGTGGACAGTTCATCAAATGCAGCCGCAGCTTGCTCTAAACGAGTTTTGGGTATCTGATTGAGTTGCGGACAGGGTATGCGTGCCAATGCTTTCACCTGTGTTCTGGATCGCCCGCTGTGCGTCCGTTGGCCCTGTGTCCAGTGAATCAGGAAACCAAGCGTAGAGTTGGTCCACAGGGCAAAAGCCTTGAGCACATGTTTGTCATCGTGTTGCAGGGAAGTCCAGGTTGGCCCACCCATTCCCGGATATGTTGTTACCGCGGCCAAGAGTGCTTGAGAGGTCCAGCGCATGTTTCGTGAATAAAACAGTGTACTGCGAAACTGCCGCATCGCCTCCCGCTTCCCCTCCGATCCAACCCCGATGGGAGACATCCCCTTATGAGTGAGTGATACGGTAAGATACTTCTGTGTGCGGCTATCGACCTTCCAGAGTGCGCGATCAGAACCAATTGCATCTACCGGACTGGCGACTGGAACGAATTCAAAAGCACCACGCGGATCCCTGTCTGACAGGTGTCCTATCAGGTCGTGTGTGGGTCCAACTTCGAATATATCTCCGATTGTGGACATCGGCACACCGATTGACACGACATGCTCGTCAAAGTGAATGATGCCTTCTAGGAGTGCGTTGGCCGTCAGTGCAAGGTTGGCGTGCAAAACCCCCAAGGGGTTCCAGGGAGCTCCGTCTGCCTTGGTTGTAAGGGTGCATATCTGTCCTACCTCGTCATCACCTACCCTGATAGAATAGGTGACTGAAGAAGCTTTGATTTGCTTGAGTGCCGATTGAATTGAGCGGGCAATTACACCGGCTTCTCCGGTGCGTAGAACGGGCTGACGCAGTGTTACACAGTATACGTTCGCGCCCGAAAGTGCTCCTTTGCGATCATGGGTTCTCCGTTTAGTACCTACAAAAAGCATTTCTTCCATGCCCGTGTCGGCAGAGAGCGACCGCTTTCCCAAAGCCCGACTACTTGCTACAGTTATGGCTATGATATCTTCGAACTCCTGCTCAATCATGCGCCGCGTAACGGCCCATGATTCCGCGAAGGCTGCAGACAGAGGCAGCACAAATCCGACCCGTCCACCCGGTTTGCATTTCTGGCGGGCTAGGGCAAGAAAAGATGCGGATAATCCTGCCCGATTATTCACTGCCTCATTCCTCACCAAGGTTTTCCAGCGCTTCTGGCAATCTCTTCGTTCAGTTTCCGACAAGCCTCCAATATCGAAAACACTTAGGCCTCCTCGGGTTCGGGAATAGGGTGGATTCATAAGAATCCAGTCGATCGAAGCATCCGGTACGTAGACGGCATTTTCAGAGCCATTGTCCGCGAATTTCCCTGCCCCTACGCTGAACAGGTCAACCACGCGCTGCGTCGCAAAATATTCTAGAGATCCTGTTTGTCCTTTGTCTCCCCCAATACTAACCCACCCAATCTGCGTGTTTCCATATGGATCTCCATATCCCAACGCTGCCAGCGAGGACATTGTAAGGTGGGCAGCGATAGGACTCACATCTGTCCCGATGATGCCGCCCTCCATAGCCGCTGTGTGTAGTCTGCGAAGACTTTTGATATTGCCTCCGGCATGCTCGTGAAGTGTTGCCACACGATGGTAACCCGCACGAAGGAGTGTGCCAGTTCCACAGGACAAATCGCTCAGGTAGCGCTTTCTGAAAAGATCTGCATCTCCCCATTCCTCTTCGGTGCATAATGATTGGTCAATGGTCAGATTGGCCAATAGCTCGGCTGTGGCCGGTTGTGTATAAAAAGCGGCCGCCTCCTTCCGGTCTTCACCCAGTTTCGGGAACAGCTCAGCACCAATATTGATATGCAGTCCCAATCGTGCCGTCTCAATCTCCAGAGTAGCCTCGATTAGCTTCTCAAGCACTTGTGAGGTTTTCTCAGAGCTGAATTTACCGGCCAGTTGGAGTGCTTCAATCGCAGGCTCAAAGACAGAATTCCGGCTGTGTCTGTTAATGATGTGCCATGCCTCTGTCTGTTGAATCACATTCGGAGGGGATGCACTCATGGAGCTTATAAGCGGGACTTCTTCTATACCCTGCTTGGCGAGTCTCTGCTGTGTTAACAATGCGTTCAGCCACAGTAATGTTACAGTACGAAGTCCCCTAAGCGGTGAGCGTTGGGACAGATGCCGCGCGATCTCTTGCTGCTCTTCGGGCAATAGTATCGCTTCCAGTCCATCTGCTGCATCTTCCACGAGTCGAGCGACACGTTCTCCAACAGCGCCTATTTCTTCACGCGGTAACCTTATCAGTGATAAGAATGACGAAAGGTCAAATACATTGCCCTTAATAAATCCGCTTTGGGGCCATCGGCGCTGTTCCACATGGTAGGCAGAGGTTTGTTGAGTGCCTTCCGATAATTGATGGATCGCATACGTAATCAAGGCTCCTTCCCAAAGGAGATTCGTGATATTGGGAATGTGATCTTTTTGAAATCTTTGCGGGATACGGAGGGCGATGGTGGTAACGACCCTGGTTCGGTCTTTTCGCGTCTCTAATCCGAGTCTTGCAACTGCGTCCCGATCTGCATCCCGTGCATCAAATGAGCACTCAATGATGATTGGTGGAAAAATATCATCATCAATCAGGACATCAGCTTTGAATTCTGAGGTTTTGTTTGTGTGTAACAGATTGGGTTCATCTATTCTCACACATTCAGGTTTTGCAGACCAGTATGCGCTCGACCGCCGCAGTGCCTGACCAAGCGCCCGCACAAACATTTTTTCGGCGGTTCGCCTACCTACCATTACACAACCTGTTGGCTAAAATTTTATGCTATTACCATAAAGTAAGCAGACGAAACTACCGAAGTTATAAGGATTAGCCAAGGTATACAAAGGAGTTGCCTCAGCTCAACTACATGGAAACCAAGGCTAAGGGGCGCAGGGGAGCAATACGCCTCCGATAGCGCAAGAGCAATGACGGCTTGATATCCATGGTCATGTGGTTCGACTGAATTAAATGACGAATACACATCTATTAGGTTCACAAAGATGCGAGTCTTGCGAAGGAGCCATGACTGTACTGTAACGATACAGTCTACCACTGACATTTTGTGTGAAGACACCCTTGCAGTACAATGGGTGCTCGACAGCTTGGGATTTTGTGATATCTTTGCATGGGAAACGGACAATCATGCTCCGTGACAGGTTGCTCGGGAATCGCTCCGAGTAAAAGACGACTAATACGACTGATTGAAGGTCCTAAATATGGCCCCAATTGGGAGCTCATTTGAAGCAAACCCTCCCCTGCTATTATGCGTTCACGGATTTGTCTGACCTGACCATAAAACTCACGACAGATATCATACTAGACTTTGCCTTCGTGTTTCCCATTTCCGATCAGGCAGTTGTAAGGTCCTCCAGTCTGCCTTTCATTTCGGCTTTTCAGCGACCGGCAGTTCCTCCAACTCGAAAAGGTCGTGGGACGTGCGGCGGACGCCTATGTTGTATTCCATCAGGAGCGCAGACAGCTGTTCGCCGTTCATGAGGCCCACGGGTGTTTTGTCCGGTTCGTCAGCTTCCGTGATGGCTCCGCGGCTGAAGCTGCTGGTCGTAATGATCAAGCCTTGCTCGTGCGCACCAAGGCTGCCGCGCACCTGTTGAACGATCGGCCTTTGAATATTTGCTTTCCAGCGTTTTACCTGAACAGCCATCTTTATGCGGACTACATCGCTGATCAGCAGCGTACCCCGGACATCAATACCGCCATCCCCGTGGGACTTGGTCACCTCAATGCTTTCAAAACCCATCTCTGCCAACAGTTGTCCAACGAGTTCCTCAAACTGGTATGGACTCAGGTCCATCAACAGGGACAGTCGTTTTTTTAGGATCTTTCGATTGTGCTTGGAGATTTGCTGCGACAGGCCGGTCCCAACCCATCTGACGAGGCTGTAAAAACCGCGTGATGTGCACTCAAACCGGCCAAGCTCACCTCTGGCTTTCGCCCGTTTGAGTTCATTTCCCAATTGGGCGTTCATGGTTGCTTCAGGAGTCTTACCTGAGGTATTCAACCAGCCTTGATTCCTGGCTTTGTCAGTAATTTCCCGATAATGCATCGGTTGCCGGTTACCAAACCGG
>MPNB01000035.1 GCA_002238805.1 Rhodothermaceae bacterium bin80
ACACAAAGATTTTTGAACGAGCCATAGGAATAGCCAAATTGGTCGGCGGCCTCTCTGGCCGAGAGACCGCCAACAAAGTAAGCGCGCAGGGCCTCGTATTGGATGTGGCTGCGCAGGACCGGTTGGCAAAAGAAGTCCGCGTAATCAGTCATCATTTATCATAAACTGTAAACCGATTACCAATATACACAATAATTCTTACAAATGCAAGACCTATCGTATTACTTTCAGAAATGTGTGTACATCCCCCGACAAATTGGTAGTTGGTGCTATATTAGGCCCTCTTAGGGCATAATAATGTCTCTATGACGACCTGGGCTGCTATGCCAATAATTATAGTACTATCGTGGCTAACAGTATTAAGTTAATGACATGAGATGACGTATTGTTGGCAATTTATGCCCGTCATAGCCCGTCAGAGGGAGGAATACAGCAAAATCAGTCACCAGCACAATCCGAATGGAAATTCAGGCTAGCGACGTGAAGGTTTCCCGTGTTTCGGTGCAGACCGATCCGCTATCGGGTAGGCTGGAGTTACACGCAGAATGGAGAGTTCGCTTACTCTTCCACCGAATTCTCTACCTGCGATAATCCATCCAGATCGATAGAGAGAACCTCTATCGGGTGCTTGCGAATGCCGATTCCGTGCTCAATCAGCAGGTCGACAAGCCTGTCTCCATCAATGAGAGTGATCGGTGCAGCACCTTGGGCAAACGCCGCTTCCTTTGCCCCCTTCGCAAAGCTAGAAGTCGCCACGATGGTCCCTCGTACAGCGTTGAATCTGTACAGCGAGCCACGCAGCGCGTCTAGATCCTTACGTTGCACAGTGTTCCTGTGTCGCTTCGCTTGGACTACCTCACGGACCGATGTGACGCCGAGTTCTATCTCAGCAATCACATCGACACCTCCATCACCAGACTGTCCCACGACCACCACGTTCTGGTAGTTCATCTTGTCGAGCAAATGCCCGACAAGATCCTCGAAGGCTTTAGGATGCATCTGTAGGAGGTGTTCAAGAAGAGCTTCCCGAACTTTTCCCTCACACATCTTGGCGAGCTTGCGGATTTGCTGTCGTTCGTCGGGCTTAGACGATGTCACGGCACGCTTTAGGTACGCGATCCCTGCGTCAGTGACCGAATAGTTGGTGCGCTCACGATCAATCAGGCCACGATCAAGGAGGTTTTTCAGACGACGACGCAGGGTGTCACGGATGGTGGAATCGGTTCTGAATTTTGAGTACTGCTCAAGGTACTCGGACCACTCATCAACGAGGTCTCCAAAGCGAACGGGTCCACTGCCTGAGATCATCGCGAGAAGCTCTGCAAGTCCCTCTTGCTGGTCAAGGAAGATCTCGGTGCGACCGCCCTGATGCTCGATGAAATCACGACCCTGGTCGGTGAGCCGGAGTTTGCCATCCGAATCTACACTAAGAAGGTCGTATTTCTGGACTAGAAGCCAGTGCCCATAGATGTACCTCGGGTTGACGCCTTTGTTACTCTCGACCCAGATGGCCATGGCGAGATCATATATATCCATATCATCAGAGAGCTTTTCAGGGATCCAAGTATCGGGATCTGTCCAAGTGACAGGATTCTGGGGTGTACCACGAAGCTGCGCCAAAGTGCTGTGGAGTCCAGTAACGTGTGCCTTGGTGCAGCCGGGCCAGATCTTTAGCAGGTGACGTACCTCGTCGTACACGGGGAAAAATGGAATGCGAACTTGCCGAGAGTTGTCAGATACGCCGTTCTTGCCCCCACGGCCGTGATTGGGCGATACCCCAAGTACCTTGCTTTCAGATTCCGGTCCCGCAGCATGCAAAGCGCGCAATCCGTAGACGCCAGGACTAAGTCGAATAAACTCACTTTTGCTGCCGTTACGTGTGATATCGGCCGACAAGGTACTGTTCAGCGTCATTTCTGGCTTCTTGGAGGACGATACCGCTAGGCCTTTGCTCAGAATTTCTTCCGCCAGCTTGCGGTAGTGCATGGGACCGAATTCCTCCAGCAGTTTGATGACCGCTTGGCGCAAAGTGTTCCTGCTCTGGTGCATGTAGCGTCTCACTAGTTGGTGATGACCCCAAGATAACGACTTGTAGGGGTCGGAGCAAGCGTGGTGCTAAAGTTACTTGACGGAAAAAGGGAGGGAGAACTTCAGTGACACATCAAGACGACACACGGAGCGAACAGACTATGATGAATGTACCCTGCTAAGCGCAACCGTGACCGGTGAAACTAGGATTGTAGGATCAGGATAACCTATTTGGAACAGAAATCTAAGAGACTGTACCGATGGCCATTGTTCGTCCGCTGACCGGATCGGGCTCCGCTGCAATTGTGCTTGATATGATCGGCCAGTTTGTAAAGGGCAAATTCTAATGCCGCTACTAGTCTTCCTTTTGAGACCTGATCACTACTTGCAGTGTCTTGGTACCGTCTTCATTGTCTGCATACCGTCTTTGCACCAACAGGTCGGCCCCGGTTATAGAATGCACTCCGCCGCTTCCTACATGCGTGTACGCTCCCGTCTCAGGATCAATCCTAAAGGTCAAAACGCGTCGGCGATCGTCACCCAATTCCTTTGAGGCGGAAAGGTAGAACCATCCGTCACCGAATGCCTCCGAGACCCTGAGGAACCCGCGCCCCTTCCCACTTCGGTCACGCGGCGAATGAACAGTCGTTCTGCCTTGACCCTCTGTAATCTCAAGACCATTGCGTATACCCTCGACACGAACGACCCAAAGCTGGTCACCTTCCTCGTTATACGCCCGTATCACAGGAATCGAGTAGTGCGAAATCGCTACAACTCCGTGATCCTCGTTGCACGAAATCCATGCACCGTCCGATATAAAACTGACAACGCCTGGGTTATCGTATTCGTACGGTGCCCCAAATCCTGTTACGTAGTCCCCGTCCATTGTGTACTTGTGGATAACATGGCCGCTTGATGCTAGGTAACGCACCACGTAGAAGTGACCCCGCATCAAACACGCTCCACTTGCCACAGTCCTCGTGCGCAGATTCTTGTCAAACTCGAAAGTACCACTTTCTGTCCGCTTGAAGACAACCACTCGTGGGTCTGAACCGGCCACGAGCACGGTGTTGCCCTCGTCGGCTACCATCAGAAACCTGGGATACCTGAATTCGCCCAGTCCTTCTCCTGTCTGCCCGAAACTGCCCAGGTAGTTTGCCTCCGCGTCAATTACGTGGACCGTCTTAGCGGTGGAGGCTGCACCCGTCCCCGGCAGCGCATCCAGAATGAAGATCGTGCCCTTGCCGTCGGTAGCAATATCCGCAACAGAACTGAGCAACTCGTAGTCCTCTCCGTCTTCGCGTCCAAAAACGACGGTCCTGAAACCTGTGGTATCAATAAACGGCGGAAGCTCGTCCCATTTTTCCAGGTTACTCAAATCGATAACAAGGCTGGGATCAGTTGCTTCTGGAATGCTCTCAGGTCTTGGATGATATCTGCGCTTCTCAAACTGGGCGACCACTGGTGAGGCGGCCTGGGCCCACAGCATAAGCACCGCCAGACAAAAAAGAAGTCGAAGAGGGCAACGAAAGATCATGACTAGCATGGTTGTGGAATTTGAAGGGGGTACAAGCCGCGTCATTGACGGGCCTCAGGAAAGCACCAACTGAACAGTGGAAAGCCGTACTTCCTGGCTTGACGACGGATCCTGGCATTTCTTGGTACCTTCGCAGGCAGGGTACTGTGACCGGCCGGCCAGAAGATCGCCTCGAACCACTTGTTCGCCGCCACTTCGTCCGGGAACAGCCGCATAATGTCCAGCAGCGTCAGTCCTGTGCGGTGCGCTTTGCCGAGGCCGGTCAATGGGATTCCGGGTCTGATTTGCCCGCTCATACAGGCCAGCCGATCAAAAGTCGCAGTTAAGTACATAAACGCCCAAAATAACCGATTTGGAGCAGAAACCTAAGAGACTGTACACTGACTACTCATCTTCGCACATCATTATGGTAATGCCATTCTCACTATCTTTGTGCCTTCTCCAATTCTCACACTTAATTTTCCCGAGACAATCCGCGAATTCTATCTGCTCCGCTTCGCTTGCATTCTCCCCAAGAATACATGCATTAGCCTGTTCATCTTTATCTATGCATATCATCGCGGTATTGCCATTCTCACCATCTTGATATTTTTTCCAATCCTTACACTCAGCCTCCGCGATACAAGCCTCATATTCTCTATGCTCCGCTTCGCTTGCATTGCCTGGAAGAATACATACTGTAGCCTGCGTCTTAGCTGAGGTAGTCAAAGCATCCTTATCAGTGAGCCTAAATGTATATGACGTCGTTAATCCTCCCCGCCCATTATCACCAAGAGTAGAAATTGGCCTATGTACTCCAGAATATCCTGCGGTACAAAGAAAAACTAGAAGGACTCCAATAAGATAGAACCTTGAATTGAGCATCTGCTACGAATGTCTTGGTTAGAGGTAACCGCGGCGGCGGTGTAGCGATTATTCTTATCAACTTCAATCACTTAACCCAAGATACGATAAATTGATGCTGCCCGAATATTCAGGTCAATGAAAGAGTAGAGATTTTATAGCCGGAATAGTCCTGCTATAAAATCTGGTATAGTAGGATTGTCGCGGGGGATGCCCCAAAAGGCACTAAACCGCTGAAAACGCATGCTGTCGGCCATGTTTTGCCAAAAAAGCAAGATAGCGCACACCTAACTAAGGTATCAGAGTTTGTTAGAACTTGGCAGTTACAACCGGCTGGGCGTGGATTTGGGTTGATATTTCTATACTTGTTCCAGTCCGCCAGCCTGAGGGCACGGAGTTGATCAAGATTTTTGATGGGTTTCAGTCGGGGCTCGGCAACTCGATTCCACCTCGCTGCACATGCTTCTCCCCCTGTGAAATTTTTAAGCGTCGTCAGTGAAAATATATCTGTCGCTAAACACTCGATCCAATTCAGGATGTCTCGAAACGACTGGGTTTCGCCGCCAGACGTTTACCGACTTGCCCGCACACCTTGCCGGCTTCCCATGTGGTGTCTGTCTCAGACTAATAAGCCTGCAACCAAAAACGCACAAAAAGAAATCCCTGCAACCAACGCGGAGTAAGGCAGTTGCGTATTCACATGGTCCACATGGTCACATGCGGAAGCCATTGAAGATATGATGGATGTATCTGATAGCGGCGATGCGTGGTCACCGTACACGCCCCCCGAAAGCACTGCACCAAGCATGAGTGGCACAGAGATGTCCAGCCCCTCCGCCAATGGTAGGGCCAGAGGAATCAGGATGGCAAAGGTGGTCCAGGATGACCCCAGCGTGAAGGACACAATACATCCTATACCAAAGACCAGCGCAGGCAACCACCAGACCCATATGTCTTCTCCCAAAACCGAAACGACATATGGCCCCATTTCCAGACTGCGCGAAACCTCACCAAGCGCAAACGCGAGTACCAATAATCCTACAACACCAACTAGACCTGATGCGCCCTTGATAACATAATTCGTTGACTTGTCGGGCATTAGAAGTGGTTGGCCCCGTCGCGGTAGCATATAGACAAGCATAGCAACAAAGATGGCTGTGCCCACGGCCCACAACACCGCCGTCGAGCCGCTGCCATCCATAAGATTCCCGTTACCTGTCACATACAGGCTGACGAATATCATGCCGATCATCACGAAGATTGGCACTAGAAAATCATATACACGTCCCATGCCTGGTTTAATGGGCTCCAAGCCAGTTACCTCATCTGCAATCATTGGATTGGATCCAAGGCGAATCAATTGCCCCGTGGTGGCTGCCCTGCGTTCAGCCTTGCGCATCGGACCAAACCCCCATCCCGTTAGGGCAAGTCCTAAAGCAAACACTATTGCAAAAAGGCAGAAAAAATTGTAGAGTAGCGCATTGAACAACGTACCCACTGCATTGCTGTCATACCCTTGGGTGATCAGTAATCCAAGCACAAATGCACCCCAACCATTGAGTGGAATAGCCATACAGACTGGAGCACTGGTGGCATCACAGTAATAGGCTAGCTTCTCCCGTGGAAGTTTTAGCCCGTCAAAAAACGGCCGACTGAGCGTACCCACAATCAGAGACGTGATGCTGGATTCCACAAAGATTAATAAGCCCGTGAACCAAGCGAGCAGCTCTACCCCACGCCGTGTTTTGGCTAACCCTGCTGTCTGAACGAAGCACACGAAAGCAGCCACCCCACCAGATACCTGAACCAACGCAATAAGCCCCCCAACCAGCAGACTGAACAGCACGATTTTCGTGTTCGATGGTTCGGCAAATACCGCCACCACCACATCGGCCATGCCAATCAGACCCTGAATCACATTACCACCAGCCAATATGGTCGTCCCAACCCAGAGCCCTACAACCAGAGATAAGAACACCTGTCGTGTCCAGAGCGCCAACCCAATGGCCACAATCGGTGGTAGAAGGACAACCCAGTCTGTTGGCATTTGCTACTTCCATTTTATGTTGCAACCCATGGATGGGCGCTGCGGCATGGTGACTACACCCAGGGTCAGGAGCTCATCCACGGCTTGCAGAAATTCTTTGCCCGTCGCCTTACCAATACCAGGACGGGTTTCGTCAAACCTTCCTCGATAGGCCAGACCAAGGTTCTCATCATACAGGAAAAAATCAGGCGTGCATTCCGCACCATAAGCCTTAGCCACAGACTGAGACTCATCATACAGGTAAGGGAACGGATACTTCTTGTCCTGCGCACGCCTTCCCATCGCCTCAAAAGAATCCTGGGGATATTGCAAAGTATCGTTGCTGCTGATGCCGATAAGATTCACACCTCTTCCCTTGCAGACCCGTGCGGCGTCCACCAGAGCATCTTCAATATGCACAACAAACGGACAATGATTGCACATGAAGACAATTGCGAATGGCTTCCTATCTGATGCACACTTAAGGTTTAGCGTTTCACTGCCAACTATCTGAGGATTGCTGACGGGTAAATCAAACTCTGGAGCTTTCGCTCCGAGATCAATCATTTGTGAGTACGTAAGTGCCATGAAAGCTTGTTGATGTGTTCTGAGTTGTGAGAATGTAGGGCTTAATATTGACTTTGCAGTAGTGCACTTCAAAAGTCCTCCCTATGATCTGGCCCTACGCGATGAAGTGGCTCTGTTACACAACGAGCAATACTTGCCAAATGCTCACCTACGCGCCCTATCGAATACGCACCTACTGTACACACCACCGCCTTGTTTGCGGACAGCTCGGATTTGGCCAGACATGTAAAAACCTCACGAAGGCTCTTGGCAATGGCTTCCTGCTCTATTTGAACAACATCAGCCTTATTTATGTCTCCCTCAATAAAACAGTCACGAGCAGCATTGAACTGGCCAAGTGTACGAGTACGGAGCTCACGGATTTCGTCCACGATGGTACCAATTCGGGGGGCGGCTGCCAATGTAGCCGTCTTCTCCATTGTCCGTCCCAGGTACCCGATACGCTCTGCCTCCTGTGCAGCCGTTAACAGTTTGACACAAAGCACTAGCTCCCGCTTCGGATCAATGTTCAGGTGCTCCAATACCGCCAGACGCACTGACTGCTCTCGCTTACGAATAACTGCTTCTTGAGCGGAGAGATCTGTGTCCAGAATTTCGTTTTCTAAGAGCCGTCCACTTGAGGTAGCAAACAACTCGCGGCCAGTGTCCAACATGACCTTAACATCATCCAAGGCGTCTCTGATAAGAGGCGGTTGGTTGCCAGTGAAAAAATCCAGGAAGCCCATGACCTCGGGGCGGATTACTCGTTGTTGTCCCCGCAGTTGTTATACCCTGTGTATAGACGATGTTTAATAATGTAGGAAAGTACACTGTCTGAAACCAAATGGCGTACAGATTGCCCGCTAGAAAGTCTACTGCGAATATGCTCCGCACTGATCGCCATCTCGGGAGCCTCCATGAATTGAACACGCCCGCACAGATATTCAGGCAAATCTGTTTCTGCAATAACGTACCCTGCGCGAGGATAAACCAGAAGCTGCACCTCTTGGGCAATAATGTCCGGCCGTAACCAGGTCTGAAACTGCTTCAGACTGTCACTCCCCAGAATCAGGTAAAATTCAGCATCCGGGTATCGTTTCCTCAGCGCTTCAAGCATCCGTACAGTGTAAGTCGGACGTTCAAGCATCGACTCTACATCAGAAACCCGAAAGGATCCATGATCTGCTGTAGCAGCCTGCACCATACCCAGACGGTTTTGATACTGTGTGAGTTGGTTCTGGGATTTGTGCGGTGGGTCGTATGCAGGTACCCATAAAACCAGTTCCAATCCAAAAACCGATCGTGCAAATTCGGCAATTCTCGAATGGGCTATATGCGGGGGATCAAAGCTTCCGCCGAAAATGCCCAAGTTCATCTATTCGTCGAAGTGCACAATACGCTACAATATTGTGCTGTTTCCGATCAGCGTATCAAGCTCTTCTTCCGCCTGCTCATTGAGCTCACTGGCTACATCCATCAACTCGCTTTCAGGAAAAAGGTCCACCAGGCGCTGGTAATGATCGATCGCTTTTTGTAATCGCTCCGGTTGCCGCTGTGTGATACTCTGCGCGCTGAACTCGATGTAAGACCTGATGGCACCCAGTAATGCGTCATCTGCCAAGGGAGTGTCTGGGTACTTGTCAAATACCAACTCATAAGACAGTGCTGCCGCTTGGTAGAGACCCCGCCGCTCGTAAAGCCTGGCAGCATGAATCTGCTTGTCGGCCAACTTCTGGCGCAGCTCTCCAACATGCCGAATCGCAACGTCTACGGAATCGTGATCGGAATAGCGCTGAATATACAGATTGAAAACTTCAATCCCCCGCCGCGTACTTGTCTGATCTAATTCAATCTGTGGAGAGCGCTCAAAGAATGTCATGGCCCGCTCGAACTCAGCATCTGCACTCCGCGGATCGGCCCTGTAAAGCTCCGTAAACCGGGTGTACTCACTGGCTGCCAAGATGTAATCCCTGTTCTGGCGATAAGCGCGGGCCAAGTACAATTGCGCACTGGGTGCCCATTCGCTTGTCCGGCCGAAGTCAAATACGCCCTGGAAATACTGGGCTGCACGACTGTAACGGCCAGCTTCGTAATGCTCCAACCCTTTCGTATATGCCTCACTGGGAGAATCATAGCTAAGACGCCCTGATCCTGCACACCCAGCGACAAACAAGAAAAGAATAATTAATTGGTTTTTCATCCAGGAATCGAATAACATGCACGCTGCTCAATGCTGTAGGAAGCTAACGTGCGTCACTGTGGAATCATTGCGCAGTTACCGTAACGAGACAACACTGTTCCTTATCAGCGAACCCTCTGCGGACCGTTGGGGGTATGTTTAAAGAAATAAAACTCTGTATTACGCCGATTTTCTCCAAATTGGATACGTATACCTAAACCTTCGTACAGCGGCGCCCGCAATAAACGCTCCGGCAGTATCCCACCCTCGTCCAGATTCTCTAAAATCATACTTGTGACATCGTAGCCTACATATGCGAACCGGTCGGGTGCAGCGCCTCCATTAGCTACTTCATATTCCCGGACAAAGGTCCGCACCCTCCTGCTCAGACCATTAACGTAGTAGACATCAGTGTAGTATATCGGAGTTGATAGGTTATAGTTATCCAGATCGAGGGAAGGCCAGGCTAATGGACCTAGTATGATTGGTCGCGCGCCCCTCCGCCTAAGATTAATAACTGCTCTTCCTATCAAACGGGATGCATCCACCTCATTATCGCGGTGTATGGCCAAATAGATACCTTCTGCCGCCCCAAGCATATTCGAACTGATCAAGCTCGGGAATCTTGTCCAATCTGAATCAGGCCCGACCTGATAAATAAACGTTGGCGTTAGACCACGAGCAGCAAGTTCTTCTTCGAATCCCTGGGCCATTTCCTCACTCATAGGATTGCCCGCTTCTACCACAATACCGATATCTCGCAGGTTCAAATAGTCGATGGCCTGGCGGGCTGTGTAACGCCCGCGCTCAGCCAACGTAGCATTGACCTGAAAAACGTATTGGCGTCCTCGTGTGATCTGGCCATCGGTAGCCAGTGGTGCTACCATCACAGTCTGCTGCCGCTCCGCCGTATGGGCAGCGGAGTGAACCTGATCACTGAATAGCGGACCAATGATCACAGATACACCTTCGTTCATAAGCGCGTTAGCTGCTGATCTAGCATCGGCCTCGGAGTTTTTTGTGTCCCTGAATACAATCCTGATCTTCGGCTCATGGCGCGAATTGTAATCTTCAACAGCAAGCTGTACACCGCTGAATATAGATCGTGTTAATGCCAGTTCATCACGCGAAAGAGGCAGAGCCAAACCGAGATTTATCGCGCTGTCGTTCACACGTGTATGCTCTTGGCCTAGCCAAGCTGCCGCAATAACGCGTTCAGCCTCGTCTCGGTAACGACTGCTGGAATATTCACGAGTAAATTCCTCCAAAAGATCAATAGCCGCCTGGTGATCTCCGTGACGATAGAGTGACTTACCTGCCATCAAATATGCTGCTGTCGTTTTCACATGCACGGGCTTCCGCTCATACACATCTCTGAAACCGAAAAACGCTTCAGCGTAATTCTCTCCCTCAAATGCAGCCAACGCAGCAGCAAAAATCTCCTCCACGTCTGCCGACTCCCCAGGTGGCGCCTGAGCAGCGCATATTCCAGCCCCCCATATGAGCACAACACAGATCGATGAAAAACGGGCTCTCATTTGCACACTACTCCCATTCAATGGTAGCTGGCGGTTTTGAACTAATGTCATACACCACGCGGTTAATACCCCGAACTTCGTTGACTATCCGGTTAGCTACATATCCAAGAAATTCAAGGGGCAGTTTGGCCCAGTCTGCAGTCATCCCATCTGTACTGGTGACTGCTCTGAGCCCACACACCTGTTCATATGTGCGCTCGTCTCCCATTACACCTACGCTCTGAACCGGCAACAGAACCGCGAAAGCCTGCCATACGTCGTCATAGTGCCCCTGCGCATGCAATTCTTCAATAAATATGCGGTCTGCCTCCCTCACGAGATGCAAGCTCCTTGCGCATACCGGTCCAAGGATACGCACGGCAAGCCCAGGACCAGGAAACGGATGCCGACCAATAATTTCTTCTGGCAATGCCAACAGTCTGCCAATCTCTCGAATTTCATCCTTAAATAACTCCCTGAAGGGCTCCAGTATTTCAAATGGATGATCCTCTGGCAATCCACCAACATTATGGTGAGTTTTTATAGTTACACTAGGCCCCTTGAAAGAGACGCTTTCAATTACATCTGGGTACAGCGTACCCTGGGCTAAAAATTTTGGTTTGGCACCCCGCGAAGAGGAAATTTCCAACGTTGCCTCCTCAAATACATGCACAAACGTATTGCCGATAATAACACGTTTGCGTTCTGGATCCGTAATACCCTTCAGGCGAGTCAGGAATCGCTCGCTGGCATCAATTGCTTCCAGGCGAATCCGAAAATGATTGCGGAAAGTGTTCTGCACACTTTCCCATTCACCATGACGCAAAAGCCCGTTATTTACAAAAATACAGGTTAACTGATCACCAATCGCCTCGTGAATCAGGCGGGCGGCAACCGATGAATCAACTCCACCCGACAAGCCTAGGATGACACTGTCTCTCCCGACCAGTTCGCGTATTTCTGCAATTTTCTGCGTCATAAAGGAGGCCGGAGACCAGTCGCAACGGCATCCACAGATTTCCCGCACAAAATTCTCGAAGATGCGCTGCCCACCTTCAGTGTGCACGACCTCTGGATGGAACTGCACACCATAGTGTGGCAGTGTTACGTGGCGTAGTCCGGCAATAACTGCACTTGTCGTGTCTGCAATGACCTCATAGCCAGGTGGTGCATGCGTGGGCAAATCTCCGTGACTCATCCAGACTTGTGCACCGTTTTCAATACCGGCAAGCAGCTTATCCTCCCGGAGAATATTGAGAGATGCACGCCCAAATTCCCGATGTTCTGCAGCCTCCACCGCGCCACCAATGGAATGCACCAAGGCCTGCAATCCATAACAGATCCCAAGCAAGGGCATAGGCGAACCATCATCCCGCTGCAACTGGAGAAGCTCCAAATTCAGTTGTGGTGCATCCGACTCATAGACAGAGCTTGGCCCCCCGGAAAGCACTATACCCCGCGCGGTTGCAAAGTTCTCAACCGGTGCAGTACAGGGAAGAATTTCTGAGAATACACCTGCCTCGCGTATTCGGCGAGCGATTAATTGGGTATACTGGGCCCCAAAATCTAGAATGACAATCCGCTCATCCATACTGGAAGTGCCTATGCGACTTGATCGGCATATTCTTCGGCAGACAGTAGATCTTCCAGTTGCTCCGGATCCGATACACTAAGCTCTATCATCCATCCCTCACCAAAGGGATCACTGTTGACCAACTCCGGGCTCGCTTCGAGTGCCGGGTTATGTCGCTTAACAACCCCGTCCACTGGAAGAAACAATTCGGAAACGGCCTTAACCGCCTCCACAGAACCAAACACCTCTCCCTGCTCATAGGTGTCTCCTTCAGGTTCCAGCTCTACAAACACAATGTCTCCCAGTTCACCTTGGGCATAATCAGTGATACCAATTGTCACGGTAGTACCATCTTCATGCATACGTACCCACTCGTGCTCTTCGGTATACTTAAGATCTTCGGGGAAATTCATGAATCGTGGTTTAGGGAAAATCAATTAGTCCTGCGGTAACATTTGCCGCTCTACAAAATGCGTATCAATTTCTCCGCGAATGAATGCAGGATGCTGTAACAATTCTTTATGGAATGGGATCGTGGTGGGAACGCCTTCCAGCACAAATTCATCCAAAGCTCGCAGCATTCGCCAAATAGCCCGTTCCCGAGTAGGCCCATGAGTGATGAGCTTGGCAATCATGGAATCATAGTGTGGCGGAATTGTATATCCGTTATAGACGTGTGTGTCTACGCGGACTCCGAGGCCTCCGGGTTGATGGAAATCCTTGATCTTCCCCGGGGCAGGCCGGAAGTTTTTTGCGGGATCCTCTGCGTTGATACGACACTCGATTGCATGACCATTCATTTTGACACTCTCATTGGAAAGCTGCTCC
The DNA here is from genome assembly GCA_002238805.1 of Rhodothermaceae bacterium bin80. Lineage (GTDB taxonomy): Bacteria > Bacteroidota > Rhodothermia > Rhodothermales > Bin80 > Bin80. The sequence continues at coordinate 13,099 of MPNB01000035.1, forward strand.
CCCATAGCTACGAGAATCTGCTGCTCAACCAGGTCCTGCCCCGTTACCTCTTCAGTTACCGGATGCTCCACCTGTATCCGCGTGTTCATCTCCATGAAATAGAAGTTTCTATCCGCATCAAGTAAAAACTCGACGGTACCCGCGCCCTCGTAATTAACAGCTTCGGCTCCCGCAACAGCAGCTGCACCCATCCGTGCACGGAGATCGCTGTCAACCGCTACCGAAGGAGCTTCCTCGAGTAATTTCTGATGGCGTCGCTGCACAGAACATTCCCGTTCCCCGTAATGCAACGTGGTCCCACGCCCATCCCCCATGACCTGAATTTCGATGTGTCGAGGCTTTTGAATCAATTTTTCCAAGTAAACATCGGAATTGCCGAATGCCCCTGCTGCCTCTGCCTGCGCTGCATGAAATTGACGCTCAAAATCGTCTACATCCATTACTGCACGCATTCCTCGACCACCTCCACCTGCGCTGGCCTTGATCATGACCGGATACCCAATGGACTCGGCGAGGACTCTGCCGTGATCAAGTGATGGTACGACCCCATCGGATCCGGGCACAACCGGGACACCTGCAGCCTTCATCTGATCCTTAGCACGACTCTTATCGCCCATCACGGCAATGGTCTCTGGAGATGGACCTATAAACTTTATACCATGATCCGCACAAATAGCACTGAATACTGCATTTTCGGCCAGGAATCCGTATCCGGGATGAATGGCATCCGAGCCGGTAACTTCGGCAGCAGCTATGATCCGGTCCGGCTTGAGGTAGCTCTCAGACGACGGTGCTAGACCGATGCATACAGCTTCATCGGCATAACACACATGGAGTGAATCCACATCGGCCTTGGAGTATACAGCCACGGATTTGATTCCCAATTCTTTGCAGGCACGAATCACCCGGAGGGCAATCTCTCCTCTGTTTGCAATCAGGACTTTCTTCATATCGGGTGCACCCAATTATGGGGACTCAATAAGTAGCAGCGGTTGACCATACTCAACCGGGTCACCATCGCTTACAAGAATTTGTGTCACCGTTCCTACAGCCTCGGATTCCACCTCGTTCATCAGCTTCATAGCCTCAATGATGCAAACTGTCTGTCCTTCGCTTACATGATCTCCAACCTGAACAAAGGGCTCTGAGTCAGGTGACGGTTTCGCATAAAAAGTACCCGGCGTTGGAGCAAGTACCGGCGTACCATTCGCAGACTCGGTCTCGGAAGACTGTGAAGATGAAGCCTCGACGGAGTCTGCTCCTTTGTCCCTTACAACGGCTGTGGTGCTCGGTCCAGCCTGCACGGTCACAGGGATAGGGGCAGATGCCCCTTCCTGGACGTTCGGTGCAACGTACTGCCGAACCAGAACACGAACACCATCGGCTTCGATTTCGACTTCCGCTGCACCACTCTCGGCCGCCATCGAAATCAACTCCCGAATGCGATCAAATTCGCCCTTGGACCAAGCTTTAGAAAAGAATTTTGGCACGTGACTTTTAGATTATTCTCTTATGAACTGGCCAGCTACTCCGCAACCCGCGTGATATAAGCTCCAGTATCCGTATTGACCCGAACAAGGTCTCCCTCGGAAACAAAAAGGGGAACATTGATAGTTGCGCCGCTCTCCAGCTTTGCCGGTTTTGTGGCTCCGGTCGCAGTATCCCCCCTGAGCCCGGGATCAGACTGCACAATCCTCAGCTCCACACTTTTTGACAACTCAGCCAAAAGCGGTGCTTCGGTTTCAGCATGAAACAGAATATCAATCATTCCCCCCTCTTTGAGGAATTCGCGTTTAGCCACACTCTCCGCAGCCAAAGCAAACTGGCTATAGTCTTCCATATTCATGAAATGCATCCCCATCGCATCCTCGTAAAGAAACTGATGCTCACGGCGCTCTATCCGTGCCTGCTGTACTTTCTCACCCGCCCGAAACGTCTTGTCTACGACGCGACCTGTCCGAATATTCTTCAACGTAGTTCGAACAAAAGCTCCACCCTTGCCTGGCTTCACATGCTGAAATTTCACGATCTGCCACAGCTCACCATGCAATCGCATGGCAAAGCCGTTCCTGAAATCTGTCGTATCTGCCATAATTCCTAATTACTACGGCACCCTGAACGCGAATATACCACGTATCTGGCTGCTATGCCACAAAAGATATAGAATGTTTGTTCTGTCGTACTACTGAAAAGGTGCTTCCATGTTGAGAAACATACCGAGATTCGCGGTACCCAATGTTCCGTTGTGCTGGAAAGCCTCTCCATAAGTGCAGCCAATAAGATGTCCATACGTGCGAGCACGTGCTTCAATCCATTCGAAGAAGCCTGCATTGGAAATGTATGTTTCCGGCTCCTCACTTGTTTCCTTATAGTCTGGATTATGAACCTGGGATCCATAACACCTAAGCGCCTGCATTCGCTGCTCCCACGTGCTCGTAACATCCACGACAAAGGTTGGCTCAAAATGCTTCACTTCGGCGAAGTACAATAAATGCTTTGGTCTCCAAGGCACTACATACGTTCCTGTACTTGTGTTCATTTTTTTTAGCCCCGCATAATAGCATGCATCGCGAACAAGAATATGCGTAGCTCTGTGATCAGGGTGTCGGCAAACCTCAGGGTGCGTCATTACTATGCGTGGGCGCCACTTCCGTAGTATTTCAATCACACCTCCCAGACCAGCGGTTGTGATGTTACCATCCGGGAGTTCAAGATTTTCACGCACCGAGAGCCCGAGAACTGCGGTAGCAGCGGCAGTCTCTTTGGCACGTAATTCGGGCGTCCCCCGTGTACCCAGTTCTCCACGAGTCAGATCCAAGGCTCCAACCTGGAGTCCTTGTCTGACACATAATGCCAGTGTCCCGCCCGCGGCTAATTCGATGTCATCCGGATGGGCGGCGATCGCCAATATGTCAAGTGCTTCCACCATCACTTGGCTGCTACCAGGTTAATTATACGACCCTTCACATAAATCTCTCGATGTGGCGGCTTATCACCCAGGAACCGCTGCACATTCGGCTCGCGTACTGCGGCTTCAATCACATCCCCTTTGTCTGCATCTGGAGCAACACGAATCGTCGCCCGCACCCTTCCATTGACCTGCACGGGCAGGGATATTCGATCTTCAACAAGATATTCGTCATTCAGTACTGGCCACGCAACATAGGCCAGCGACCCTTCGTGCCCAAGCCTGGACCAGAGCTCTTCTGCAATGTGCGGAGCAAACGGCGAAAGCAAAAGAATCAATGATTCTGCAATCTTCCGGGGAACAGCAGACCATTTGAAGGCAGCATTGACCAACTCCATGAGTGCAGCAATGGCCGTGTTCATTCGAAGGGCTTCAATGTCCCGTGTCACCCGATCAATTGTTTGATGCAGTACCCTCAACTGTGTGCGGTCGGGCTCCTCCTCGCTAAGGGGCTTAGCAGTAATCAGGCGCCATACACGGTCAAGGAACCGAAAAGTCCCGTGAACTCCTCGCGTGCTCCAAGGCTTAACCTGTTCCAGAGGCCCCATGAACATCTCGTATAGCCTGAAGGCATCCGCACCGTACTGATTAATGATTGTGTCAGGGTTAACCACGTTGCCTCGACTCTTACTCATCTTGAAGGCGCGCACATCAAGTCGTATATCCGGCGCCGCCTTCAGTACGAAGGCCTCACCATCCTTGACCACAGACTCCTCGTCAACGTGGACAGCTTCCAGACTCGCACTAGTAGAGATTTCTTTGCCTGCATTCACATTTTCTGCACTGACCCACTCCCCTGTCTTATTGTTGCGCCAGGCAGTGTATTCGAGTTCACCTAGGATCATACCCTGATGAACGAGCTTGGCAAAAGGCTCCGGTGTTGAAACCACGCCAGCATCATAGAGCACCATATGCCAGAACCGGGCATATAGCAAATGAAGCACCGCATGTTCAGCCCCCCCGACATACAGGTCCACAGGCATCCAGTACTTCTCGAGCTCTGGATCAACGAGACGTTCAGAGTTATCTGGATCAATGTAGCGCAGGAAATACCAACAGGATCCTGCCCACTGTGGCATTGTGTTGGTTTCTCGTCTCGCTGGTTTACCAGTGTCTGGATCCGTGATATTCAACCATTCTGAGGCCAAAGCAAGTGGACCTTCCGGTGTTCCGCTCGGCTTAAACTTCGCAAGCTCAGGCAAAGCAATTGGTAACGCATTCTCGGATAATGATCGTACTTTCTCACGTTCAAATATGATCGGAATCGGTTCTCCCCAATACCTCTGCCTAGAGAAAAGCCAATCTCGCAACTTATAGTTCACCTTCCGACGTCCCAGTTCATGCTCTTCAAGCCAGTCCAGTATCCGAGCTTTGGCTTTCTCAACATGTAGACCGTTCAGGAAATCACTGTTAATGGCAGGACCATCCCCTATATAAGCCAGACCGGTAAAACCCGGAGGTGGCTGTACGGTGCGACGAATCGGCAGATCATACCGTGCAGCAAATGCCCAGTCTCGTTCATCTTGCCCGGGAACTGCCATGATGGCTCCGGTTCCGTAGGATATCAACACATAATCGGCTATCCAGACAGGAATAGATTCTTTCGTTACAGGGTTTATTGCATACGCTCCTGTAAATACACCAGACTTATCCTTCTGGAGTTCGGTTCGCTCCAAGTCACTTTTGCGGGATGCCAATTCCCGATATTTCCTGACCTCACCGAATTGCTCCCTTTTTGAAATTTGCTCCACAAGAGGGTGCTCGGGAGCAAGTACCATGTAAGTAGCCCCGAAAATTGTGTCCGGTCGCGTGGTATACACGCAGATACTGGACGATTTATCGCCCTGTATCGGAAAGTCTATTTCCGCCCCCTCACTCCGCCCAATCCAGTTGCGCTGCATTTCCTTCGTGCTGGTGGGCCAATCCATATGATCTAATCCTTCCAATAGCCGTTCGGCATAGTGCGTAATACGCAATACCCACTGCCGCAACATTCGCCGTTCACAGGGGTGCCCACCTATATCACTCCTGCCGTCGATAACTTCTTCATTGGCCAATGTGGTGCCCAGCGCTTCACACCACCAGACGGGTACCTCGGCCTCGTATGCAAGTCCACGCTCAAACAGCTTCAAAAAGATCCATTGCGTCCACTTGAAGTATGCCGGGTCAGTTGTATCCACCTCCCGATCCCAGTCATAAGAAAGCCCAAGGGATTTGAGCTGCTTGCGGAAGCGGATAATGTTTCGTTCTGTTGTAATGCGCGGGTGCGTCCCGGTCCGCAGAGCATACTGTTCGGCCGGCAGTCCGAACGCATCCCATCCAATTGGATGCAACACATTGAACCCGCACATCCGCTTATACCGTGCCACAATGTCTGTTGCCGTATAGCCTTCGGGATGCCCAACGTGTAAACCGGACCCACTCGGGTACGGAAACATGTCCAGAACGTAGCACTTCGGCTTGGAAGTGTCGACCTTATTGGGTGTACGGAATATCTTGTTCGACTCCCAATAGTCCTGCCAACGACTTTCAATTTTCTGAAAGGGGTATGCCGCCATGTTATCTAATTATTGGGAATTATCCGAGGCTTGCCGAAAACAGCTGAATCCAACGACCACCAACACAAATATATTCCCATTACAAATGTCGTTGGAGATCGTCTACTAACCTGATCTTTGGTGCGTCTTGCCGAGTTCGCGCGTATTCTGTCCTGTTTCCGCTTAATCCACTCACTCAACTTATACAAAGGCGTCTTTAACCTTCGAGAAAAAAGATTTGCCCTTACCCTGCTTAGGAGCATTCAATGTGCTGGATTCTCGCAATTTCTCAAGCAACTCTTTATCGGAAACAGAAAGGTTCTGTGGTGTCCATACGTGAACCCGAATCAACTGATCGCCTTTCCGGGAGCTTTGAAATTGCCCGAGTCCCCTTCCCTGCATACGCAAGACTTTGCCGGATTGTGTCCCCGGGGCAATGGTTACGCTCGCCCGCCCCGTGAGTGTGGGGACTTCGATATCCGCACCCAGGGCTGCATCGGGGAAAGAAATTTCCAGATTGTAGATCAGATCACTTCCCCTGCGAATGAAGTGATCATGCGCCTTTTCCCGGACTTCAATTCTGAGATCTCCTGCTCTTCCTCCACGGATTCCTGCGTGTCCCTGACCTCGCACGTTTATAACCATTCCATCTTCTACGCCAGCCGGCACTGTAATTTTGATGGTTGACTGCGTCTCTCTGCGCCCTTGCCCTCGGCACTCTGGACACTTATCCTCAATCGTTTGGCCCTCACCATCGCATCTACTACATTCCGATACGCTTACAAATTGTCCCAACGGAGTCTGCCGCACACGCCGCTCTTCTCCTGCGCCCTTACATGCACTGCACTGCTTCAGTTGACTGGGACCTCCTTTTGCTCCACTGCCTTCACATTCCCCACACGACGCCAGTCGGCGAATCTTGATGTGCTTTTCCACACCCGTTGCAATTTCCTCCAACGTTAGTGGCAACCGTCGCTGCAGCGTTGCACCTGGCTGTCCTCTTTCACGCGTTCGTTGTCCCCCACCCCCAAAGAAATCACCAAACATTCCACTTCCTCTTCCTCCCCCGAAGACATCACTAAAGGCACTGAAAATGTCGTTAATATCACTAAAACCCGGCTGCTGCCCTCCTCCAGAGCCACGCAAGCCCGCTTCGCCGTAGCGATCGTAAATAGACCGTTTCTCTGAATCACTCAGAACCTCGTACGCCACCGCCGCCTCCTTAAAGCGAGACTCGGCTGCCTTATCACCTGGATTGCGATCGGGATGATTCTGAAGCGCCTTCTTACGGTAAGCTTTTTTTATCTCGTCCGCGGAAGCGTTTCGCTCCACCCCCAAGACTTTGTAGTAATCACTCATTGTATATCCGCCTCCACTGTTGCTGAGGGTTCCGGGGCGAAAGCTACAATAACCTGTGCATGCCTGAGCACCCGATCCCCCAGGCGGTATCCTGCCTGACTCTCATGCAGTACAGAGCCACTCTCTGAACCTTCAGCAGCGGGTGCCTGCCCTACTGCCTCATGCAGGTTCTCGTCGAATGGCATACCGAGAGCTTGGATACGCTCGAGGCCGAATTTCTCCAGTTCGGCAATAAAATTCTTGTATACCAGGTTAACGCCCGATCTCAGCGACAAGAATGCAGCATCTTCTGATTCGGTTTGCCCGGCGACATCCAGTGATCGCTCTAAGTCATCCAGAATGGGTAGCAATGGCCTGATCACGGTTGCCCGTGCACGCGCCGGCCATTCAACGCGCTGGTTTTCCATCCGGCGACGATAATTAGCGAATTCTGCTGCAAGTCTGAGTCGCTGATCCCTCTCCGCGGACAACTCCTCAGTACACTCTGCCAACGCATCAGGCAGTTCCTCCTGTGGAGCCTCGTCTTCGCTCACCTGAGAAGGTGCCTCCTGGTCAAGGGATTCATCTTTCTCATCCGAAAATTGCTCAGCCATTGTTGTTATTCAGTCTATTGTTTTGAAGCCGTAATAGTTGATCTGTTAAGTAATGAGGCCATGCCCTCTACAAGTGAAATAGCGCGACCATAATCCATACGCATGGGACCAAGCAACCCGACTGTCCCTATGCTCTCTCCTACATTGTATTGAGCCGTCACAATTGAATAGGCACTCTCATCCTCTATTTCGCTACCAATACTGACGGACACGCGATTACCCGTATCCTGACGTTTATTGGGCTCCTGCTCAAAAAGCTGTACTACATACCCCTCATCTTCAATGAGTTGAATCAATTGCCGAACCTCGGTTGTCCCCTGAAATTCAGGTTGTGTGAGTAACCCAGAGGTCCCCGCGTGTGTTAACCGACCTTCGACAGGGTCACTGAACAGCACGGCTGACTCATTCAGAATCAGTTGTACTATTCCCGTGGGATCATTGTCCAAATCTCTGGTACGTGAGGCATAGTCACGTCGAATTACGTCAAGTCGGAGACCCGCCAAACGCTCATTGAGGATAGCAACAATCCGATCAAGATCGCTGCGACAAATATCGAGCGTGGTTTCGTAGATAATGGTCTTAACCAGTCGACTGCGTACGCCGATCACGATCATTATATTCGACCCCGAAAGCTGTACAACTTCCAATCGTTCCAGCACCCCTGTCGAAATTTTAGGACTAAGCACTACAGCCAAAAGATTGGTCATACGACTCAGAAGACGGGACGTCTCCCGAAAGAGTGCATCAGCATCTCCCATAAGCCTGTCCATTCTCTCTTTCAACAACCGCCGTTCTGCTGCGGACAGTTCGGGAGTATCCATCAACTCATTCACAAATGCCCGATACCCCCGCTCGGTTGGCATACGTCCAGCAGATCTGTACGGATGCCTGAGATACCCCTGCTCTTCTAGATCACAGAGCGTGTTTCGAACGGTCGCCGGGCTGAGAGCAAGGGAGGACCGCTTGACCAATCTGCGCGATCCCACCGGCCCGGCCGTATCAATAAAATTGCGCACGACCAAGTGCAGGATTGTGCGCTCCCTTTCCGTTAACTGAAATGGGAGCTTCTTGTGATATGTATATACAGGCTTTTTCACAAAATAGTAAGCTACAAACTCCTTGCCATAGGACAGGACTGTGCTAATCTGCCAATAACTGCCATTTTGGCCGCACCGAATACCTTGAATACCAGCTGTGTCACATGCGGTTTCCGTCGCGACGCAACAGTAGGTAATCTATTGCGTATTCTCGACTTCTGCCTCTCTAGATTTCAGATTGTTATCAGTACATGCGTTTCTTCTCAACCATGATTGCAAGCATTCTAGGCTCACTCGTAGCCTTTGGACTGCTCATTTTTATTGGTGCGCTGATCGTCACAGCATTTGTCGCTTCATCCATCTCCTCTGTTCAAGCCCCCGTTGCATCAGAATCCGTACTGACTCTTCGGTTATCCGGTCCAGTAGAAGAATACGGGATATCTGATCCAACCTACGAACTGTTTGATTTACCACAGCCACAAAGCTTGGCTCAAATAAAGGGGGCACTTGAAAAAGCGGCCGATGACGACCGTATTAAAGCAGTCTGGCTTAAGCCACAGGGCGTGATTGCAGGATGGTCAACACTCGCGGAAATCAGGCAATCTCTTCTCGAATTCAAGAAGAGCGGTAAGCCGGTTGTCGCATCTGCGTCTGGTGATTTGGCTATGCGTGAATCTGACTACTTTCTGGCAACTGCTGCAGACAGCATCTATGCTGCACCGGGCGCCTTCTTTGAATTTAATGGCCTGTCTCTGAGCGTACTGTTTTACAAAGGGCTCCTCGATAAATTGAATATTGAGCCTACCGTCCTCCGTGTCGGCACCTATAAAGGGGCCGTAGAACCCTATACACGCGAAGATCTGTCTAGGGAAAATCGGACGCAATTAGAGGCAATACTGGAAAATTGGAATCGACTCTTGACCAGTACTACAGCCGAAGCCCGCGGCATGAGTGAAGAACATATTACAAACCTCATGCAAACAGGTGCGCTGCTGACTACTGACGATGCACATGAAGCCGACCTCCTAGATGGACTGCTGAGCGAAGAGAGGGTAAGAACACACCTTCAGAAATGGGTTGAGTCAGATGGGAGACTGAGAACAACCAGCCTTTCCTCCTACACTTCAGCAGTTTCAAATGGATCATCCGGTCAAAGTGATGCAATTGGCGTTATGATCGCATCCGGTACTATCGTTAGCGGCAACAGTAGGGACCTGAATGGTTATTTGGGAGCAGCTACTCTTGAAAAATCCATGAAATCGTTCCGAGAGAACGATAACGTGAAAGCTGTCGTGCTACGCATAGATTCTCCTGGCGGCAGTGCAGCCGCGAGCGAAATCATGTGGCAAGCAGTTAAGGAAACATCTAAAGAGAAACCCGTAGTTGTCTCCATGGGAGACATGGCAGCTTCCGGCGGATATTGGCTTGCAACAGCAGGAGACACCATTTTGGCTTCTCCACATACGCTGACCGGCTCTATCGGAGTTTTCGGGATGCACTTCAGTCTAGGACAAATGATGGAAACCAAACTGGGGGTTACTTACGATCATGTGTCCACGAGCGATTACGCAGACATGTTTTCTGGAATGAGACCTCTGCGTGACGCCGAACGTGCACTGTTCGAACGCTCCTTGGGTCAGATCTATACAGCATTTCTCGAACGTGTCGCAGAAAGCCGTGGTATGACCGTTGATGCCGTAGATGCTATAGGACAAGGGCGCATATGGACCGGAGAAGCTGCGCTGCATGCCGGATTGGTTGACCAACTGGGAGGTCTGGATGACGCAGTAGAAATCGCAGCCGAAATGGCCGGCCTGGAAAAAGATCAGTATCGAATTCGGCGATTGCCCAGACCTCGGACGTTAATGGATCGGTATCTGGATCTATTTATGGTTCGCATCCGATCATTCTTTGAATCTCCGATAGAAGCACAGCTTCGTGCGGAGGCACGCTTGCTGGAAGAGGTTGTCAGGCTGCATGCGACACCCATCGCACGCTTCCCTCTTGATTTCGTGGATTTTGATTGAGTATTGAAAAAGTAGCACCACGACAGAATTTTCTGCCCGTTACACAGCCTGAATATGCGTGTCGACTTGCCTTTCGTAGGTAGCTTGAATCGTCAAGTGAAGGTGCATGAACGCCATGGTTAGGTCGTTACATGTTCTAACGAGCTTGACCTATAGAGAAGCGATCGGCGATGTCAACCTAAAATCAGAGTTCACCTTTACGCGTGCTTGATCCCGAAGGACTGTAACGCATGATTTTGGTTTCGTACAGAGTTGCCACGGTCCAGAATGTGCATTTACCAGCCAATCAAGTCGGCTATTTTACAGGGACTCTATAGATCCTCCTACTTTGCCAATCGCTTCTCCATAAGTCATGAACCAAGATACACATTAGCCCTTTTATATACAATGATGTATTCAGACGCAGTGTTTCCCAAAGAAACCCCAGGATCTTCTGTGTAATTGTTATATTGGGGAATTACTTGTTTATATTGATACCATATGCAACTGCACGGAATCTACCCGGTCCAGATCATCCCTTCCAGCATCCCCGACCCCACGCTTCACCTACGAACAGGCTGCCAAGTCGCCGTTTCGTCCTCCTCCAGGGCACACGCGGTACATGGACATCCCCTTGCAACCCCTCCCAGTGATCAAAGGGTGAATCATCGGATGGGAGGGCCCCTTCACAATCCTCCAGGTACTCATGGACGACCAAACCCTTGACGTGTACTAGGATGGCGGATTCCTTCACCCAGCTCCCTCGGGACGCAAGCGGGTCACGGTCAAGAATATCCTGACCGGGCAGACGCTTACGGAGGTAGACTACTCCGTCTAGCCGGAGCAGAATCTAATCACCATCACCATCCCAGCAGGGATAGAATGATTTTCAAGATGAACAAAATTCTCCTTCTCACCACACTAATACTCGTTCCGTCCGCCTTGGCGCAATCCACAGTCTCCAGTACGATCACGGCAACCGTAGTCTTGGAGCACCCCCCTCCAACCTGTACGATTGAAAGTTCCTCATCTGCGCACTTTGAAACAATTACCAGACCTTGCCCTGGTTGTCCACAGCGGGTTATTGGCATCCACTACGCTGGGGAGTTGTCGCTCAGCGGAGAGCATGTCACCAACTGGTCGGTCACGTACACGATCCCCAACGCCTTGCTGAGCTCCAATGGGTCCACCCTCCCGATCACCATCGAGAACCGCCAGCACCCCGCCACATCGGGGACTGCGGGGGGATTGGGGACAACCTTTGGTGCAGGTCCATGGGACTTCGAGTTCCGCGCTCAGTACCCCGTCTCCAACTCCACCCTCCCGGAGACCTATACGGGGGAAATCACCGCCACCGCCACCTGCTCCTGAACCGATACGTATAACCAGTCTATTGAATTTGCTCTACTCCTAACCAGTCAGGTACTGGGGCAAACGCTCACCGGCAACACACCGTAAGTCTCGCTCTGGGCGCCGCTCCCTCGACCTGCAGGGTGTCTGTGCTGGGATCATTTGATTTCGGTACGGTTACTGACGGACACGGCCCTTGGATCAGAATGGGTAGTGGGCCCAGTGCGACCGTTACTGGAGACGGGGTGTCCAGTGTGAGCATCCTCCACGCAGAACTCCCCAGCCTCCGCTAATGGAACCGCATTGATCTTTAACCTCATATCCCTTGCATTTAGCTTTACCTAAAGTGAAGGAAGCGCCATGCCCACCGCAACTGTTTCATTGAAAGGCCAATTGACCCTGCCCAAAGAGATTCGGGTCGCCTTGGGGCTCAGACCTGGTGATCGGGTCAATTTTGTCAGGATGGAAGATGGTAACTATGCGGTACTGCCCGCGACGCATTCAGTCCAGACACTGAAAGGTTTCTTGCGGAGGCCGGGGCAAAAAATCTGTTTCGATTGAGGATATGGATCAAGCGATTGCCAAGGGTGCGGCGGGCAAATGATTGGTCTTGATACAAATGTTCTGGTGCGCTATCTCGTCCAAGGTGATGAGGCCTAAAGTTCCATTGCGTCTAAAGTCATCGATGGGCTCAACCGGGATGATCCACGCTTTACCAGTTTGGTCGTCTTGGCCGAGACAAGTTGGGTGCTGGCCACCTCATATAAATTGGGTCGCTAAGAAATTCGTGAAGTGATTGAAGCGCTGCTGCGCTCGCATGATCTCGTCTTTGAAAATACCGAAGCAAAATACCGGGCCTTGGCGATCAACCGTGATGGAGCTTCAGTTGATTTTGCCGACACATTGATTGCTGAAACGGCCAAGCTGTCGGGTGCGCGCGAAAGCGGTATGCGTTTGCTCGGCAGCGTGTGACCCCGTGAGAAAGCTCTTGTGTTCACCGACGTGCAAAAAGTTACCAACAGCTACAATCCTCAGTGCACCGACTTTGCATGGTCGGCATCGGGTTTCTGGATCTTTCAGGCCAATTGGGAACGAGCGATGGTCCGAGCGGCAGAGGGAGACGAAATGACCGCAGCTTTCTCCTACTCATCGGAACGTTCGACAGACCAGTCAAGGACAGTCAGAGCGTAATGCTGGGGAATCATAACTGAAACTGCAACTCACGGTTTACCGAGAAGGTTGCCTGTAGGCTTTGGCACAGGTTATCACTTGCCTTTCCCCGTAACATAACCTTTCGCACTGCCTTTCGTAAAGCCATCCCCCCTCTAACCGTCCGCCAATTCAGGCTGTATGGGAGGGGCTGGGGGGCAATCAGCGTCAAATATCCACCAGAACACTCCCCTTCATCGATTCTGGTATCGGCAGTCCCATAAGTTTCAGGATTGTGGGAGCCACATCCGCGAGTTTACCTGGTCGTATAGGACCGGAGAATCCATCTCTGATGATCAGATGAGGTACGAGCGCGGTGGTGTGAGCCGTATGGGGTGAGCCGTCCTCATTGCGCATGCAGTCAGCGTTTCCGTGATCGGCAATAGTGCTGATACTGTAGTTGGCATCGCGTGCGGCCTCAACCACCATACGCGCAGCCTCATCAACAGCCTCCACTGCCTTTACCGCTGCTTCAAATACGCCCGTATGACCAACCATATCGGGATTGGCGAAATTCAGACATATAAAATCAAACTTTTCCTGTCTCAATGCTTCCGCGCAGCGCTTGGCAACTTCGGGCGCGCTCATCTCGGGCTGCAAGTCATAGGTAGCTACCTTCGGCGAGGCAACCAAAACACGCTCCTCCCCCTCAAACAGTTTTTCCCGTCCACCACTAAAGAAATAGGTTACATGCGGATATTTTTCAGTCTCTGCTACCCGTAACTGACGCAGCCCCGCCTTGGATACAACCTCCCCCAAGGTTTCCTCAAGGTCCACCTTATCAAACGCAACTGACAAACCAAATTTTTTGTCGTATGGTGTGAGCGTGGCAAAATAAAGTTGCTCAAAAACCTCCACTTCAAAATCGGCATCCGTAGGTTTCTGCGTAAATGCATTGACTAACTGACGGCCCCGATCGGCTCTGAAGTTAAAAAAAACGACTGCGTCTCCATCGGTGATGGGGGCCCGTTCAATGACATATGGTTCAATAAACTCGTCCGTAACACCGGCCGCGTAACTGGCCTCAAGGGCCTCAACTGCACTTGCAGAGAGCTGCCCTTCGCCCTTTGTAAGCATGCGATAGGCTTTCTGGGTACGCTCCCATCGCCGATCTCGGTCCATTGCATCGTAGCGACCAATGACGGTTACGATTCGCGCCAAATGCCCCGCTCGCTGCTCAAACTCCCGTACGTAACGAACGCCGCCATGGGGATCAGAGTCCCTGCCGTCGGTGAATGCATGTACACACACCTGTTCGCGTGAGAGGCCCTCACGCTGCGCCAACTGACAAAGTGCTATGAGATGATTTAAGTGGCTGTGAACTCCACCGTCAGAAAATAATCCCATAAAATGCAACCGCGCATTGCGTGCATGCTGTGCGACGTTGACCAGTACTTCATTCCTGAAGATCAGGCCATTCTCAATGGCTAAATCAATACGCGTGATTTCCTGATTCACCACGCGGCCGGCGCCCAGGTTCATATGCCCGACCTCACTATTGCCCATTTGTCCGGGTGGAAGTCCAACCGGTCTTCCTGATGCTTCCAGCGTTCCATGCGGATACTTGGCAAACAAACTGTCCAAAAATGGCTTTCGTGCCTTGTGTATAGCGCTTACCGTTGGGTCCACGGCTATACCGTAGCCATCCAGGATTATCAGAATGTGTTTACTGGGCATTCTTGTTTGTTTTACGACTTGGTTTATCGATGCGGTAATCACGGACGACTTTTGACGTATGCCCGGTCTTGGAGACATACACATTCATTGAATTACATCGCGGGCAGCTCAGCTGTACAACTCCGGTGCGGTCGGTACGTGAAGCAGGCTCATCAAAGTAATGTCGCCGAGTTGCACAGTAGTACGCACCCCTTGCCGGATCCAATCCCACGATGGGTTGCGGAAGGCGCTGAACTGTCTCGTAGTATTTGCACGCATCCGCTACTACACAGGCAGTGCAACCAGGATTACGTGCAGTACAGGTGTATCTCCCATGCAGGATCAGGAGATGGTGCGCCAGCCCCCAGTTTCCCCGAGGGATCACTCGTTTAAGGCCTCGCTCAACCTTCAGTGGAGTATCTGCCTGATGCACTAGCCCAATCCGATTGGCAACCCGAAAAACATGCGTATCCACAGGCAGCGCATCTTGGTCATCAAATGCGACGGACGAAACCACTTGTGCTGTTTTTCTTCCAACGCCTGGTAATTTCATCAAACCTGCCTGACTCCTGGGAAGCTGACCATCATAGTCCGACATTACCTGGCGAGCCATACCCACCAAATGCCTAGCTTTGTTATTGGGGTATGAGATGGATGCAATTATATTGGCCACGTCCTCCGGGGTAGCCTGAGAAAGCGCAGCAAATGTCGGCCATATTTTGAACAGCGACGGCGTGACTAGGTTAACACGTGCATCCGTGCACTGTGCGGAAAGAATAACAGCGACTATGAGCTCATACTCTCCTGAGAAATTGAGCTCACTCTCCGGGCGTGGAATTACTTTTGCGAGCGCGTCAAGTATGATTTGAGCACGCTTCTTTCTGCCTATGTCCATTGACCTCCTGAGGGGTATGTGGTTAACTCACAGAATACTGGCCCTGTTCACGCTATTGAGCCTTATCTCGCTCACGTTGGCAATGCCGGCCCGTGCTCAGATATCGGACTCGGCGCGTGTATCGGTATTTACTATCTATCCAGGAGAGGCTATTTACTCTCTCTGGGGGCACAGTGCACTTAGAATCTGGGATCCGGTCACTGACATTGATATCTCATACAACTACGGCACATTCGACTTCAGGAACCCTCTATCATTCATTGCCCGGTTTGCATATGGGAAACTGGACTATCAATTGTCCTTGCAAAACTCGCCCGCCTTGGTTGAATACTCCTGGTTCTCACAAAAACGTGGAGTTGTGGAGCAGCACTTGAATCTCACACCGTCCGAGCGACGGGCACTCTATCAATACCTGTCTAACAATGCTCTTCCAGAAAATCGCACATATCGCTACGATTTTCTCTATGATAATTGCGCTACACGGATTCGTGATGCTCTGGAGTATGCTTTACAAGTTCCCTTGGCCGATTCAACTTCAACGGGTGTGACCTTTCGTGATCTGGTCAGGCCCTATGTACATGCGCGCCCGGAATTGGACATGGCCATCAATCTTGCTATGGGACTCCCAGTGGATCGTTATGCATCACAAAGAGAGCTGGCCCTCTTACCCATTAAGTTGCAAGTTTTGCTGCAAAACGCACAAACCGCAACTGGTGCCCCATTGGTTCTCAGATCTGATACGCTTTATGGCAATCCCGTGACGCCTGAGACCCGTCGTTCGATGTCTCTTCCAACAGGTTTAGCCTGGCTCATCTTCGTTGTGGCACTTGTATATTTCCTGCGTGATTTTCGCAAACCTTGTCAACGCAAATTCGATGTGGCATTACTCTCCACGGTAACGCTCTTGGGACTCTTGGTTACCTTCTTTTGGCTTATATCTCTGCACACAATCACCCGACCAAATCTGCACATTATGTGGGCGTGGCCGCTGCACGTACTCCCGCTTTACTTTTCTCGTCGTTCCTGGGCGACCATTTACTGGTGGTGTGCAGCCGCCAGTGCTGCGGTGTTTGCACTAGGTTTGGCGTGGTGGCCACAGCCTTCACCGGCTATAGCCCTTCCCCTTGCGCTGGCAGTAACAGTGCGATGCATTACTCTTGCAAGAGTACCGCGTACGGGATTTGAACCCGTGTTACCGGCGTGAAAGGCCGGCGTCCTAACCCCTAGACGAACGCGGCAGATATCAATAAAAGGGTGACCGAGGGGACTTGAACCCCCGACCTCCAGGGCCACAACCTGGCGCTCTAACCACCTGAGCTACGGTCACCATTTTTTAGGTTAACCTGAAATTTACACAAGAATGATGGATAATAACTAAAATGGGATTAACGAATGATTGCTACCTTGCCGTATGAAACGCCCTCATTGTTTTTGCCCCGAGCAACAATCAAATACATACCGGAGGGAACCAGTTGACCATTCTGGTCTCGACCATCCCAACTGATGCGCCCTCCACGGGCCTGCATTCGCCGAATAAGTTCACCATGCACAGCAACAATTGATATTTCTGTTTCTGCTACCAAGCCCTCAATGTAGATTTGAGCCTCTGTCTGTCCGGAAATTTCAGCCGGATTTGGATACACAAACAGATCCTGTGCCTCCTCGGCAGGCTGTATTGCGTCACCCAACAAACTAACAAGTCCTCTGTCTGTACCTAAGAAAATCCGCCCCGTTAACGCTTCAACCGCCACAGTGATCACAACATCAGAAAAAAGCGGGGAGTTGTCAGCCCTATGATGGTCAACCAGCTCAAACCCTACACCCTCCGAAAGCAAGTACGCGCCCTCAGGAGTAGCCATCCATAATCTGTTCGATGGATCAACCGCAATATCATTTACTCCCAAACCATTTAGTACGTAGGACCCTAATGTTCGGTCCTGCCAAATGGGCCACACGGCAGCTATGGAAGGATCATTTGCCGCAAAGGCAGTGCTTCGGAAGTATGCCGGTCCTCCGCTCGTGCCGACCCAAATCCTCCCGGACAGATCTTCGGCCAGTGAATAAATCTGAGTGCCTGGAAAACCAACTCCATTCGAACCCGCTTCAGAATAATAGGTGCACACATCGTCTGATCCGTCTCCCGGAGTATCGTTTGTATCTAACACAAGTACCCCCTTCGTTATCGTTAGGTTGCCTTGATCCAGAAGGACGATCCATTTTATACCGTTTGAGTCTACCAGGATATCTCCCAACGCAGTTGTTTGGGATATACCGCTACACTGGGGCGGCAAAAGCCGCGCCCATGTTCCGTCTACCGTCCGTACATGTAATGGATAGGGTGAGATGGTATTGGTAACCCATAACGTTCCGTCCTGCTCGCTTGCAACCCCACCTACTATGATATAATCCTGCGTTCCGGCAGCAGGAAGCAAAGTCGAATTGGACTGATCGTAAACAGTAACAACATCCTCTGGCGATACCTGGACCAAGCCAGCACCACGAGAGGCGGCCCAAGCATTACCCTGCCCATCTACGTGCACACGCCAATAGCTGCCTCTCCCACTTAATTCCTCCACAAAACGTCCCGTGAAGTTCGTCCAATCACCCCCTGGTCTCATGCGGTAGAAACCGGATCCCGGGATGCCCAATTGGGCAGCAGCCCAAAGATCACCGTCGGGGCTGATAGCCAAGTCTCCAAAAGGGGAATCGAACGGGCCCGCAGGGTAAAGATCACGACTGACAGGATCAAGGGAGGTAGCTCCTCCTGCCCTGATATAATGATTCAGTCCACTACCAGCATCCCCGAGCCATACGTTCCCCGTAGCATCGACTTCCACTGACCGTAAATCTTCGTACCCACTGACCGGAATTGACTCCACACCATTGATATCATAAGCGCGTAAGCGAAACTGCGTCACCGCCAGAACCTGATCATCAAGTTTGTTCAGATCCAGGATAGGACGGGTGTTGGTACCTACATGCTCATACCCTCCATTTTCTGTCCGTCTCTGCAATCCAAACATCGTGCCAACGTACAGACGATCATGCTGGTAAACAAGATTAGTGACCTGAGTACCAGAACGGACATTCCGTTCTGATGTCCATGAACTTGGATCTTGCAGGCTTTGCCCCGAAAGTGGTGCAAATGCCACCCCTTCATCGGTGCCGAGCCACAAACCCATTTCGCCGCCGGGAACGGTGTTTACAATAACATCATTGACTGCCGTAGCAGCCGTAAGTGATCCGAGCCTACCGTAAGTATCTCGAACTTCGTTGCCCACAGGATCGAATACAACCAGTCCGAACCCCGTTGCAATGAGCAAGCTATCCCCCAACACTTCCATAGCATTGATTGTTTTGTCAGGGAATCGTTCGCTACGATATATATCGAAAAAAGAGATCACCTCGCCTGTGGATGCATCAAGCCGGTCAAATACGCCGTTCACATACCCAACCCAAAGCAATTGCCGCTTGGTATCCCAAGCAAGAGCTTGCACATTCACGTCGTACAAGCCCTCGGCGGCAGTATAACGATTGATCTCGCCACCATTTGGATCATAACTGAATATTCCACCTGTTGAAGCCACCCAAATCACTCCATCATCTGCAGTTGAAAGTTCTGTAACCTCACGAAAGCTAGTATGGGCTGTCCAGGAGCGGGGATTCTGAGCGTGAGCAAACTGGACGAGCACAAGAACACAAAAGGACACAAAAATGCACTTAAATGGGCTCATCATCGGGGACATTCGTGCGGTTATGGGGGAGTTTGTGTAATAGATCGCTCATTTCTAGAGCAGCGAGGGCTGCTTCTTTTCCCTTATGATCGGGGCCGGGAGTCGAACGTATTTGTGCCTGCTCAAGATTGTCAGTCGTAATGACTCCAAGAGCTACCGGAACCCCCGTCCTTAACGCCACCTCCAGCAACCCATTGATTGCCGAGTTGCTTATTGCCTCAAAGTGATAAGTTTCCCCTCGAATCACAGCCCCCAAGGCGATGACGGCATCATAGCGGTTGTCACTAATCATGCTCTTCGCTGCAAGCGGCAACTCAAATGCTCCAGGACACCATGCAATGTCAATCTTCTTGACTTTGTGCAAGGAAAGAGTTTCCAGACACCCTTTAAGTAAATCCCTTGTGATAGATTCGTTGAATCGACTCACGACAATTCCGAACTGAGTATCTCTATCCCGGGGCAACCTTCCCCTAAACTCTGATATAACACTTGGCTCGAAACTGGAATACGAATTCTTGTCCTCGCTTACTTGCTCCTCGTCCGACTTTACTGGATCAATTCGCATAAAACACCCTTTGCTGAATTACGGCGCCGATATGTCTGACTTCCTGCACGCGCCGGCATCCTTGCTACCCGTCCAATGAAGCATATAATGAAAGTTGCTCACTATCTTTCTTGAAAAATGGCCTATCCCGACCTGACACAAGTGATACGCAAAATCAACCCGTTGGTGCTTACCACTGATAAAACAGTATCGCGATCATCTCGTATTGCACGCGGAATGGACGCAACTTGCAGGATTTGTATGCATCTACTTTCCTCTTATACAAGGGAAGGGGTTTCCCGCGCAACAAGTAACGGCTATATCCGTCAATCTTATCATTAACTGCCTGCAAGGGGATGCGAGGTGAAATTACAAAGAACAACCATGCCCTTACTCTGGATGTAGTGAGGTATGATGTATCATAATAGTACGCGCAACATCAAAAGAAGCTGATTTGCAGAAAACCAGTATCCGGATTTGGGTTCCCATTGTACTCAGCCTCGCTGTCCTGATAGCGATTGCGCTATTCACAGTAGAACCCGACACACTACCACTACTTGGGCAAACCCGCTGGGGGCTCTTGGCGTTGGCACCATTCGTTGTTGGTTTGCGCGTGATGTTGGGAGCGTGGCGTCTCCATTACATTGCGAAAGGGCTTTTGAGATTCAGTGGTGCACTCCGTGCACAATTGGCGTGGGATTTCTTTTCCTGTATTACTCCCTCTTCGATTGGAGGAGGTCCAATCACCCCTGCCTACATTGCGAGAGACTCACAAGTCTCCCTGGGGGACTCGTCTGCAATCATGCTATTTGCTATACTGCTGGATCAAATATGGTTTGCCTGCACCATTGTGCTAATCCTGCTGAGCACAGCCTCAATTGACGTTATCCCTGATTCCTTGGGGAATATCGGTGTGCTCACATTAACCACCTATTTTCTGGGATACTTGGCATGGATAATAATCTTCGCGTACGGCGCACTTAAGAAGCCAGAGGTATTGTCATGGGTTGTTCAACGAGTCTTTATGTTGCCTGGGCTCAGGCGTTTCAGCAGCAAGGCTGACTCAATCCTACAGGACCTGCAAGAACGTGCAAATGTCCTTCGATCCCAGCGTCCGATATTTTTTCTGAACGGTTTTGGTTTAACACTATTGGCTTGGGCAAGCCGTTATGCCCTGGTCGTGCTCATTGTAGCTGCTATTGCCCCTGAAGTCGACTATATCCTCTCGGGCTTGCGCTCAGTTGTAACGATGCTTGGCATGCTTGCTGTGCCTACCCCCGGGGGAGCAGGTGGTGCGGAGGGACTATTCGCGCTACTCGTTGGACCACTACTGCCTCAAGCCTTGGTTTCCCCTACTGCCCTTATCTGGCGAATGCTTGGATACTATGTGTTTCTGGCAGCAGGAGCGTACCTAACACTGGACGGCGCATTGCGTAACCGTAACTAACCAGAACCGTTGCCATCGTCCACCCTGTCTACTCAGGCAGATGCTATCCCACAATATTCATCTCAACTCAGTTTTTCGGGATAGCCTGACCGATCTGGGACTTTCGTATCCATTGTACGTTCCTTATAAAGAGGGCCCATTGCCCTTTTTTTGCGGATTTTGACCGAATAGGGACTTGTTTCTACTGTGGATCACATGCGCAGGGGACCTTTCGAAGTAATCTAAAAAATTCACCTTGGAGGTGAGATCACGGCAAAGTCTACGGAACCTCTTTTTGTGCTTCCCTACAACCAGTCGGTTCGGATCAAGGCGGCCAGCAACGACCACACGACGTCTGATGCGGGTGCGTTGTTGATGCGGTCGGTGATCGCGCGAACGGGGCTCATTGAATTTCTGACCGAGCGGCTGTACGATCCCCGGAAACAGTATCGTATACAATATAGTCTGGCGCAGTTGCTTTTGCAGTGGCTGCTACAG
>MPNB01000036.1 GCA_002238805.1 Rhodothermaceae bacterium bin80
CCACCCCCTCGAATTGATACCTCAGACGTACGCAAACCAGGGCCATGACGCCCTTAACTCAGCCGAAATAGGTGTTTTCTGGCAGACACTAAATAGTGGAAGCAACCTTGGACTCGAAAATGCTTGAATGATGCCGACTGAAATTACAGATATTTTCAGTGTGACTTGGGGATAATTTTTCCAGGTTTGTAGATATCTTGTAGCAGGACTCCTCACTGGTTGAGTTCCATGAGCTTGTATTAACTTGGTCCATCAACCAGAAACAGTCTAATGCTACCTCACATTAACTCTTCCATTTCTGCATCCACGATCTCTGTCGGTATGGATGTGCACAAACAGGACCATTGCGTTGTGTGTCTAAAATGCGCGTACAGGCGTGATTTTGGATCAGCGGGAATTGCCACATGATCTGCCGAAGATCACCAAATATCTCCAGAAGGCCCAGGATTGTCATGGTTAGGCAGGTCTTGCAATTCTCTTCTTCTGTGGAGGACTTGAACTCTATCCACAATATTCGTGATAAAACCAACAAATCTACACGATCAGCGGTTTTGCCGTGTGCGCCCTGCAAAATTTCGTACATTTTGTAGCGTGAGGGAGGTGTGTATGAAACCTTCTTTTTCAAACGAATTCCCATAAATCATACAGCTATTGATCCTCCCACATATTCGCATTCACTAACCC
Source organism: Rhodothermaceae bacterium bin80 (assembly GCA_002238805.1). GTDB lineage: Bacteria > Bacteroidota > Rhodothermia > Rhodothermales > Bin80 > Bin80. The sequence continues at coordinate 685 of MPNB01000036.1, forward strand.
GCATGGCACAGACACTGCCCAACTCTAACGGATCAAGAACGGTTCACGTTATTGGGCGATACCCGCCTCCAATAGATGGGCAAAGTCTTGCAACCCATAGCCTAGCCGATCTACTTGAACAAGACTACGATGTTAAACAATTCAATATGACTCTTACCAACAGAGTCCTGCTGCCTTCCGGGCGCTCAGGGGCGCGGCACACAATTAAGCACTATCTCAATCTCAAACCAGAACTAAAATCCAGGCTTAGCGATGGTAACCCCGTGCTTTGGGCAAATATTTCCAGCCAACCCTCGGGGCATTGGCGTGACATTCTAGCTGTAGTGCCCTGCCTACAACCCAATCAGCCGGTCATTGCCGTGGTACATTGGGGAAACCTCTCCAGGATTTTCACGCACTGGTCTATGGCAGCCTCTGCCCGACGGCTGATCCGACGTCTGGACCGTGTTGTCGTTCTAAGCCGTGAACTGGCAAACCAAATCGGGTCTTATGTACCAGCACATAAACTTTGTGTCATCCCTAATTATGTGCCCCAAATTGCATCTGAGGATGAACTCCGAATCAAGCATGAAAACCATGCCGCTTCAAGCACTATCCGCGTATTATTCCTGAGCCATATGGTTAAGGAAAAGGGTTGTCATGATCTTCTGCAAGCCATTGCCATCGCAGCCAGACAGGGTCTGTCCATCAAAGCACATTTTGCGGGACGCTGGAATAATGAAAATGATGAAGGAAGCTTTCGCAGCGAAGTTGAACGCCTAGGTCTCAAAGACACAGTTATAATTCACGGGCCAATTTCTGACAGAACAACCGTTGCCGAGCTGCACCGAACTGCAGATGTGTTTGCTCTGCCGAGTGTACTCGCTCATGAGGCGCAACCATTGGCTATCATGGAAGCACTAAGTGCCGGAACACCTGTGATCATCACAAAACGTCCAGCTCTTGAAGCACTGGTAAATGAAGGACAGGGCGCTTTTCTTGTACCACCGCATGATCCTGAGGCAATTGCAAGGGCACTTATAACACTAAGTAATGAGGATGCATGGCTAAATACATCATTAGCTGCACGTAAGCATTACGAAACGGACTACAGTCCGAAAACTGTTCGACAAGCCTGGATTGACCTGATTGAAGACCTGTAAGAATGTTGTACCTTATACGTTGCATGTACCGCACGCTAACTTCTCTGCCTTAATCAAGCCTGACCCGCTCTTGGCATCCCGAGGTAACTGTGCACCAATAACTTTCTGGAGATGTTTAAAAATATTTATGTAGCACGGACTGCCCTGATTGTTGCCTTGGGAGGATTCCTTATGGGCTTCGATGCCTCGGTTATTTCCGGGGTAGTCGGTTTTATTGAAGTAGAATTTGACCTAACCAATCTTGAGCTCGGGTGGGCCGTGAGTTCTTTGACACTGAGTTCAACCCTGGCAATGTTGGCTGCAGGGCCCCTCAGCAATCGTATAGGTCGCCGAACTGTACTCTATTGGGCCGCCGTGCTTTACGCTATTTCGGCTATTGGTTCAGCATTGGCTCCAAACTACATGCTGCTGGTCATTGCCCGTATGATCGGCGGACTTGGAGTGGGCGCATCACTGATTATCGCTCCGATGTACATCGCAGAGATCTCTCCGCCAGCGCTGCGGGGACGAATGGTGTCCTTCAATCAGCTCAATATCGTCATCGGCATCTCGGTCGCATTCTTCACCAATTACCTCATACTGAAGCTTGGTGATAGCTCCAGTGCCTGGGCTGAAGCAATGCAGTTTGGTCCTCACAACTGGCGCTGGATGCTTGGCCTCGAAACCCTGCCCGCCGTACTCTATTTTGGTGCACTTTTTGCCGTGCCTGAGAGTCCACGCTGGCTTGTAATGAAAGGTCGTATCTCCGAAGGCCTTGCCATCATGACCCGGGCAAGTGGGGCCGAGGAAGCAAACGAAGATCTGCGCGCAGTGCAGGCCAGCCTGGATGCTGACGCTGCTAAGACCAATATTGGCCTGACAGCCCTGTTTGCACCTGCCATGAAGTTTGTACTGCTCATCGGTATTGTAATCGCCATTGTACAGCAAATCACAGGGATTAACGCTGTGTTCTTCTATGCCCCCATGATCTTTGAGCAATCGGGCATAGGAACCAATGCTTCCTTTGTTCAGGCCATACTGGTTGGGCTGGTCAATCTGGTCTTCACTGTTGTCGCTATTGCATTAGTCGACCGACTGGGAAGAAAACCGTTGCTAATTACAGGGCTCACAGGCATAACGATTGCCATGGCACTCCTGGCTTACGGGTTCCATGGTGCCTCGTACACATTAACGTCAGACATAGCCCTCCCCGCAGCAATAAGTCTGGATGCACTACAACCCATCCTGGATACGACCTTCAACTCTGATGTTGCCTTTAAGCAGGCACTGGAATCTGCACTGGGGCTTGCTACCGCGCGACAATATGAATCCGAGTTGATTGCGGCAGCCATCAGTATGAATCCCGTTCTGATTCTGGTTGGTATTCTAGGGTTTGTCGCATCCTTCGCAGTGTCTCTCGGGCCGGTTATGTGGGTTCTGTTCTCAGAACTCTTCCCGAATCGTCTGCGTGCTCTGGCTATTTCGTTTGTTGGGCTGATTAATTCAGCCGTAAGTTTCACCGTGCAACTGGTTTTCCCGTGGGAGCTTGCGAATCTGGGCAGTGCTCTGACCTTCCTGCTGTATGGTGTTATGGCTGCAATGGGCTTGATCTTTGTTATTATTGCTCTTCCCGAAACGAAGGGACGGTCACTTGAAGCACTGGAAGCTCTCTTGGCACGGGACAATAAAGTCGATCATGCACCTAAAAGTTGAATCAGGATAAAATGAGCCATCAAAGACGCCACCATATACTTGCTGTGATCCTCCTCCTCATTGCGGTGATAGGTTGCCAAGCGGAAGGAAAGGGAACCCAGAAACAAGAAACGAACAAAGTGGAAGTTCGCCAGGAGGACGGACAATACCAGCTGTATGTAAATGGGGATCCTTTTTACATCAATGGAGCAGGCCTGGAGTTTGGGAATGTAGAAGCCCTGGCCGCACACGGAGGTAACTCGTTCCGCACCTGGCGTACGGATAATGGTCGGGATACTGGTATGGAGGTCCTGGATCGTGCACATGCGAATGGACTAATGGTGACCATGGGCATCGAAATTGCACGGGAGCGCCCGGGAAGCGGACGGGGGGTATTTAATTTCGACTATAGTGACTCGGCGGCTGTCGCTGCCCAGTTGGCTACCGTCCAGGACGAGATTCTGCTGTATAAAGATCATCCCGCCCTGCTCATGTGGGGAATCGGGAATGAGTTGAATCTGGGTGCTACAAATCCACTCGTCTGGGATGCCGTGAATGATATCTCCAAGATGATCCACGAAGTTGACGGCAATCATCCAACGCTCACGATGCTAGCCGGTATAAGCCCGGAACTGATCGCCCAGATCAAAGCACGCGCACCGGATCTGGACCTTCTGGGCATTCAGATGTACGCCGACATAATAAACCTGCCGCGTTATCTGGAGGAATCTGATTGGAATGGCCCCTACGTCGTGACTGAATGGGGAGCCACTGGACACTGGGAGGTTCCAACAACCCCCTGGGGGGCACCGCTCGAGAACAACTCTACAGTAAAAGCAGACTGGTATGATCGGCGATATGAAACCGTGATTGCATCCGATACCATTCAGTGTATTGGCTCCTATGTGTTTCTTTGGGGGCAGAAACAGGAACGTACGCCCACTTGGTATGGCATGTTTATGCCGAACGGAGATAAAACGGCCGCGGTCGACGTAATGCACTACAAATGGACGGGCACCTGGCCAGCTAACCAGGCCCCTCGAATAAACTCCTTTACGCTTAATGGCTTGGAAGCCACCGATAACATAGAGTTGTCTCCTAGCGCAGATGCCGCCAGTATCGTCGTTACGAATGATTTCGAAGGAGACTCTCTAAGCTACCACTGGACCGTTCGCCCCGAAGCCACAGCCGTTGGCCATGGTGGGGATGACGAAGCCGAGCCAGAACCTATCCCCGGCCTGTTCGCAAGTGCAGATGGCGCACAGGTTAACCTGAAGGCACCTTCTGAACCGGGCGCCTATCGACTATTTGTTGACATTATTGATGGCCAAGGAAGTGCGGCGCACGCCAACATCCCGTTCCTCGTTGCGGGAGAGTGATCCTCAGGACATATTCGTCGGGCAGAGCAAGGTGTACCCAAATCGCGGATCCTGTACCGGACAATTCGTTGACCGGTATGGTGAACGCTGGTATCGAATTGGAAATTACGACCAACTCCCCCCTTTTCTCATTACGTTAGCCAGTGTCGGAGATCACTGGATGTTTATTTCCAGTACCGGCGCACTTACCGCCGGCCGCCGGAACGCCGACCATGCACTCTTTCCATATGTAACTGACGATAAGCTTCACGATGCGGCCCCACATACAGGAAGTATCACAATAGTGCGCGTCGAACGCTCCAATCGAACGATCCTTTGGGAACCATTCGCGCCTATACAATCGGGATTATATCGGATCGAACGTAATCTGTACAAGAACACAACAGGCAATAAGCTGTTGTTTGAGGAGTTCAATCGCGATCTCAGTCTTCGCTTCTCTTACAGCTGGCAATGTGTTAACGGCTTCGGGTTTGTACGGCGCGCTCGGCTGGAAAGCGTTTGGCACCTACCTATACGTGCCAGTGTGCTGGACGGGATCTGTAATATTCTACCCTCGGGTGTTGGCGCCCAACTGCAGCGTTCCCGCAGTACACTCGTTGATGCCTATAAAGTAAATGAGTTGGAGAAACAAGTTGGCATTTTCTCACTCAGCACACTTGTGGTTGATCAACCAGTCCCGGAGGAAGCATTAACGGCCACGCTGGTCTGGCAGCATGGGCCGCGTCCAGCATCAATATTGCTCTCCACGCTGCAATTGGATGCCTACAGGGCTGGACAACAACTGGATTCTGAACACCATATCCGTGGTCGCCGCGGGGCATTCTTCGTCGAACGCAATCTTCGCCTCGTCAAAGACCGCCCTACTTCCTGGGACTTGATCGCAGATGTGGACCGGCATGTTGGTCATTTGATCTCTCTGCACACCGACCTGGAAAATTCAGCAGCATACGTACGAACACTACGTCGTCAAGAACATCAGGATACCACGGACCTTCGTCATCTCATTGGGAGCGCAGATGGCTTTCAACAAACCGCACGAGCCTCCAATGATTCGCGTCACTACGCAAACACACTTTTCAACGTAATGCGAGGAGGTATCCCGCTTCGTGGATACCTTGCCGACAAGAATGATCTGATTGATTTCGTTCGTGTGCGCAATCATACACTTGCCCGCTCCCCATATCTGGAGGCATTGCCTGGCACCGTAGATTTGACCATGGTGCACCAGCCCGAAGATTTGCAATTGCGCCGACTTATATCCGAATATCTCCCGCTAGGATACAGCCGGCGGCATGGCGATCCGAGCCGCCCCTGGAATGCTTTTGAAATCCGTACACACGATGAGAAGGGTAATTTGGTATTGGACTACTCGGGAAACTGGCGTGATTTATTTCAGAACTGGGAGGCTCTGGGCAGGTCCTTTCCCCACTACTATCCTGCGATGATCGCGACCTTCGTCAATGCCTCCACTGCTGATGGATACAATCCTTACCGGATTGAGCGAAGCGGAGTAGACTGGGAAGTACCTGACGAGTCCGATCCATGGGCCTCGATTGGATATTGGGGAGATCACCAAATCAATTACCTTCTTTGTCTTTTGGAATGGGCTTACGCACATGATCCAACCAGGCTTACCCGGTTGCTGAACATGCGCATATTCAGCTATATGCAAGTACCCTACCGACTGGCTGAACACGAGCAGATCCTATCTGATCCAAAAAACTCGGTACATTTTGACTGGGATTTGCACGGGCAAATCTCCGAACGTGTGCAGGAAATGGGATCCGACGGTCGTTTACTGCAGACCCCAGACGGCCAACCGATTCTTGTGACGCTTGCTGAAAAACTACTTGTTCCCGCACTGGCAAAACTTTGTGCACTGGTGCCCGGTGGGGGGATTTGGCTAAACACGCAGCGCCCCGAATGGAATGATGCCAATAATGCACTTGCCGGCTGGGGATGCTCTCTGGTTACACTGTTCCATTTGTACAGGTACCTGCAGTTTGTTGGCCAGTTGTATAAAGCACAGGAGGGCATACAATACCTGGTGTCCAAAGAAGTGGCTGACTGGCGTAGTGATGTCGAGAATGAATTGATGAGCTGCGGCAAAATTAATGACCCCACTGCTCAATTCAATTCGATGGATGCGTTGGGGCGTGTAGCGTCCAGATATCGTGCGAACCTGTATGCCCAAGGCATACAGAAAGAACCCGTACCGATTGAAGCGTCAAATCTGGCCGAATTCTGCAGCCTTGCATGTAAAGTCATTCGACCAACACTCCAACAAGCGATCCAAGAGAATCACCTCGTACATTCCTATACGATCCTCCATATAGCGTCTGAATGTTCTATCGAGATAGAGGCACTGCCTCTCATGTTAGAAGGGCAAATTGCAGCTTTGGCGTCCGGCATTCTTAGTTCCACTGATGCTTTGGCACTGCTGAACGCTTTGAGACGAAGCCCGCTATATAGCACTCGACAGGGTAGCTATCTCCTCTACGCAGACGGGAACCTCCCCTCGTTCAGTGCTCGTAATCATATAGCTCCCAACGATGTCGTGCGGCTAACATTGGCACGGAAACTGATCAAGCAAGGCGATCATCGACTGATTGCTCGAACTGCCACTGGACAGCACTATTTCAACCCATCACTCGTAAATGCCACTGAGTTGGCAAATCTGTTGGACTCTCTGCGGGATGAGGGCTATAAGGCCGCTGAACATGATAAAGCACATATCTTGGCACTGTACGAAAAAAATTTCAAGCACGCATCCTTCACGGGACGGTCCGGGCGGTTTTTCAAATATGAAGGACTCGGTTGTGTTTACTGGCATATTGTTTCCAAACTACTTCTGGCAGTGCAGGACGCCTTTTGGAATGCGGTGGATACAGATGCCCCGCAAACCGTACAACAGGAGCTTGCCCGCCATTACTACAAGATTCGAGACGGTCTGGGGGGAGCGCAGTCACCGGCCAAGTACGGTGCGTTTCCACAAGATCCCTATTCGCATACTCCGAGTTGGGGCGGAGCACAGCAGCCTGGACTGACCGGACAGGTCAAGGAAGATATTCTCTGTCGCTGGGGTGAGCTGGGTATTCGCATCACTGATGGGATTCTTCGCATCAATCCCGCCCTGCTCCGCAGAGCGGAGTTTTGCCGGAGTCCAGAAAAGTTCAGTTGGCATGACATTCATGGCAACCTCTTGTCCTTGCAACTAAATGTGGGGACTCTTGCGTTTACTTATTGTCAGATCCCTTTTGTTTTTCATCTATCTGATGAGCCTCTGCTTAAAACCCGAGGGGAGCACACCGAGGAACGACCGGAACTCGCACTCTCCCTCGAGGAGAGTGCTGCGCTCTTTGGCCGCACAGGCAAATTGACCCGAGTCGACGCATATCTAACTCCAAGTTTTTAGCAAGCCCCGTACAGAATCAATTACCGCAGTCGTATTTAATATGCATCAAGTCACTGTTATCGCACATGGAAACTTCCATTGGATTTACATAGTGAGCCCTAAGTCGTAAACAATTTTTCGTCTGAACATTTATCACCGGAAACTCCTTTCACAGCGTATACCCCAAAGTTTTTGAGTACCCATCCAAACATGTCAACATTTGAAGCCATGCCTGCAACGTACTCATTTCCTGCATCGTTGGACAATGAGCAGCTTCCTGAAGGCTTCGTTGATTATCTGATCGCCCTGCGGCGGCATTTGCACCGTAACCCGGAAATCGGCTTCGAAGAGCATGCTACTAGCCATTTAGTACGCGGTCACTTGGAGAGTCATGGCTTACAGGTTTCCGGGCCACATGCAACGACCGGCCTGTTCGTAGATATAGACGGTGCGCATCCTGGGCCACACATCGGTTTTCGTTGTGACCTTGATGCGCTACAATTGCAAGATGCTAAACATGTAGCGTATGCTTCACGGAATACTGGCGTTGCCCATGCTTGCGGGCATGATGTACACACAGCAGTTGGTATTGGTATTGCCCTCAACCTTCACCGACTCCGGCATCATCTCAGGGGGCGTGTTCGAATCTTGTTTCAACCAAATGAGGAGGGCAACCCCAGTGGTTCCATCCCCATGATTGAGGCAGGTGTATGCGATCCCTTGAAAGCACTTTATTGCATTCATGTGGACCCAACACTTGATATTGGACAATTTGGGATACCTGAAGGACAGGTCACGGCATCATCCGATCGTCTGCGAGTCGAGATTACTGCGCCAGGTACTGGACACTCTGCCCGCCCACAGAACGCGAAGGATACTGTATGGATCACCACGCAGTTATTGAACCAGTACTATCAGCTTATTGGCCGTGTAACCGATGCCCGCCACCCTGCGGTTTTTACTGTATGCATATTTGAGGCTGGACAGGCACACAATGTGATTCCCGCCAAAGTGTCTTTCGAGGGCGCTCTGCGCTGCCTCAATGATGATAACCGCGTTTTCCTGGTTAATTATATGCGGCGTGCTGCCGAGAACTTTGCACAGCTGCATGGTGTTGAGATTAATTTTATAAATCAGGGCGGGCTCCCCGCTGTCATCAACGATCCCAAGCTGTGCCAGAATGTTCGGACCTGCGTACACGATCTCTTTGGCAAAGATTCTGCATTGGATATATGCGTGCCCAGTATGGGAGCAGAAGATTTTGCGAATTACCTGAAGTATGTTCCTGGCATGCTCATCCGCGTTGGAACACGCAGTAGCACAGCCACAGGCTATCCACTCCACAATGCTCTCTTTGATGTTGACGAACGGGCTTTGAGTCACTCGGTACGTCTCATGACCCGGGTCTTGATACACCACACTGAAGCTGGCACCTTTCACTGAAACGGAACAGGCTTTAACAGGAGGTGTATAGACGGTGCGGGCCATTCCCGAAATCACCATGATCGATTCACCTACTGCCCCAGTAACGCTGAGCCCCCGTGCAACGGAAGAGGTACAGAAAATTTTGACTGCGAAAACAGTCCCCGAAGGCTATGGGCTGCGGGTTGGCGTTCGAGGTGGAGGATGCAGCGGTATGAGTTACATTCTGGGCTTCGACAAACTTCGTGAGCACGATATTACGTTCGATTTTGATGGAATTGTATTGTACATTGATAAGCGACAGGGACTGTATCTCTTAGGAACTACGATTGACTATCATGCAGGCCTTGATGCGCGCGGTTTTGTATTCAATAATCCAAATGCCACACAGACGTGTGGTTGCGGATCCAGCTTTGCAGCCTGAGCCAGACGCTAATGGATCGACACAGTAACTTTTCGAACCGTGTACGTGATGTGATCTCGTACAGTCGTGATGAGGCTATTCGTCTCGGTCACGACTACATAGGCACCGAGCATCTGCTGCTCGGGCTGATCCGTGAAGGCGAGGGCGTAGCTGTTCGAATACTGCGCAATCTTGGCTGCGACCTGAACAGACTCAGAAAACAAATTGAAAGCACCGTGCGCTCTGGTGGTGGCACGCTCACCGTCGGAAATCTCCCACTAACAAAACAGGCTGAAAAAGTACTTCGTATTACCTATCTGGAGGCCAAGCTCTACAAATCGGATGTAATCGGTACCGAGCACCTCCTATTGAGTCTGCTTCGAGATGATGACAATGTGGCCGCTAAAATACTGGGGGACACATATTCAATCACGTATGAGGTCCTGCGTAAAGAGTTGGATGCGATTCTCTCTGGAGGACCATCGAGTACGCGCAGGAACGAGCCCCGAGGTGGACGGACACAGGGCAACCGCGGTCGTCAGACACCACAAGATACGAAGTCTAAAACGCCGGTATTGGATAATTTTGGGCGTGACCTGACCCGCCTCGCGGACAAAGGAGGGCTGGATCCTGTGATTGGCCGACATAAAGAGATTGAGAGAGTGGCTCAGGTTCTCAGCCGCCGCAAGAAAAACAACCCTATTCTGATTGGTGACCCTGGTGTCGGAAAGACTGCCATCGCAGAAGGTCTCGCGATGCGCATAACCCAGCGCAAGGTCTCTCGTGTCCTACACGACAAACGTATCATAACCCTTGACCTTGCTGCGCTGGTAGCAGGGACCAAGTATCGGGGGCAGTTTGAAGAACGACTGAAAGCTGTGATGACTGAGCTGGAAAAATGCCCGGAGGTGGTCCTCTTTATCGATGAGGTCCACACCATTGTCGGTGCAGGCAGTGCCTCGGGGTCACTTGATGCATCCAATATGTTCAAACCAGCACTGGCCCGTGGGGACTTGCAGTGTATCGGAGCCACTACGCTGGATGAGTATAGACAGTATATCGAAAAGGATGGCGCCCTTGACCGACGCTTCCAAAAAATCCTTGTTGATCCATCCACACCGGAGGAAACGCTGGAAATCCTGCGCCAGATAAAAGATCGATACGAGGATCACCATCACGTTACCTACCGGGACGATGCGATACAGCTGGCTGTATCGCTCTCAGAACGCTATATCACCGACCGTCACCTCCCCGACAAGGCACTTGATATCATTGACGAAGCCGGTGCATGTGTCCATCTGGGTAATATTTGCGTACCGGATCACATTATCGAACTGGAAGACCAGATCGAAGCAACGCGAAAAACAAAAGTCGAAGTTGTCACTCGACAACGGTTTGAGGAAGCCGCTCGCTTGCGAGACAAAGAGTCGAAGCTTCAGGAAAAACTGGAGCAGGCCAAGCTTGAATGGAAGCAACTGGCCGGAGAAGAGCGTTTTGCCGTCACCGCAGCAGATGTAACTGCAACGGTGGCAATGATGACCGGCATTCCCCTTGAGAGATTGTCTGAGCCTGAGCAGAAAAAACTGCTGGGCATGGAAATAGCCCTCCGTGAACACATCGTAGGCCAAGACGAGCCAATTGCTAAGCTCTCCAAAGCGATTCGCCGCACACGAGCCGGAATCAAAGATCCCAGCCGACCAATCGGATCCTTCATCTTCCTCGGACCTACAGGGGTTGGAAAAACAGAGCTGGCAAAAGTGCTCACCGAGTACCTGTTCGATTCTACCGACGCACTCGTTCGTGTTGACATGAGTGAGTACATGGAGAAGTTTGCAGTGAGCCGCCTTGTTGGAGCGCCTCCAGGCTACGTGGGCTACGATGAAGGTGGACAGCTAACCGAGAAAGTCCGTCGCAAACCGTTCTCGGTCGTACTGCTGGACGAGATCGAAAAAGCCCATCCCGACGTGTTTAACATCCTGCTGCAGGTTCTTGATGATGGCGTTCTGACCGATGGAAGTGGACGGCGGGTTGATTTCCGTAATACGGTCATTATCATGACCAGCAACATTGGTGCAAGGGATATCCGTAACTCCGGTTTTGGGTTAGGTTTCTCGCAAAGCTCTGAGGTTTTTGACTATAAGGCCATGAAGAGCACGATTGAAATCGCCTTGAAGAATGTATTCAACCCCGAATTCTTGAACAGGGTTGATGACGTGATCGTCTTTCATTCTTTGGAAAGAAAACATATCTTTCAGATTATCGAACTGCTTTCTCAGGAACTCTTTACACGCGTCCAAGCACTCGGAATTTCCGTTGAGTTGCAACCCTCTGCAAATGATTTTCTCGTCGAGCGGGGCTACGACGCCAAGTTTGGCGCCCGACCACTCAAGCGTGCGATTCAGCGCTACCTGGAGGATCCGTTGGCGGAAATGATTCTTGACCAGGGTTTGGGAGACGGAGACCGGATCCTCGTTGACTACACTACCTCAGCTGAGGCCCTTTCTCTGGAGGTCGACAGACCGTCAATACCCATTCCAGAAGCTGGAGAACCTCAGAAAGAAGGTGCATCTGAATAGCAATCTAATGATTGAGCGCGTTGCCATAATCGGCATCGGCTTGATTGGCGGATCGCTCGCTCTGGCTTGGAAGGAGCGACTACCGAGTCTGCATGTCACGGGTTTTGATAAACCGGATGTGCTTAGTCAAGCAATCAAACTGGGAGTGATTGACCATGGAGCCAGCTCTCTAGTGGATGCAGTCCGCCAGGCTGATGCCGTATTCTTAGCCGTACCACTCAACGCTCTGGAGCTGGTGCTGGGCTCGATTGCTCCACACCTACAGCGCCATACTTTTGTAACCGATGTAGGCTCTGTAAAGCAACCTGTAATCAAAGCAGCAGAGCACCTCCTACCAAACAATATCTGTTTCATCGGAGGTCATCCCATGACCGGATCCGAACAGAGTGGACTTGGAGGAGCAGACTCTTTTCTCTTTGAAAATGCTGTTTACGTTCTCTGCCCGGAGGGACAGGAAGACTCAGACACCTATCGTGCGCTCACGTACCTCGCGGAATCCACAGGAGCACGAGTGCTTTCCATGGATAGTGTGCAGCATGATCGTGTAGTGGCCTGCGTCAGTCACTTGCCTCAGCTTCTGGCCACAAATCTGATGAACATTGCAGCCGATCGAAGCCAGGCCAACCCGATCACTTTGCAGCTGGCGGCAGGAGGATTCAGGGATATGACGAGAATTGCCTCCTCTCCGTTTGAGATGTGGTCTGCAGTCCTTGAAGCTAACCGCACAGACGTCGGAACAGCTCTTGATGAGTTGATTTATGCCTTGGAGTTCACCCGAAAACAGCTGCGCCCGGACGGTAATCTTCAGGAACTGCGTCCTGTATTTGAACGGGCGCGCGCGATCCGCGACACTATCCCCCGAGATTTTAAAGGGTTTCTCCGACCTTTAAGCGATGTATTCGTGTACGCAAAAGATCAGCCGGGAGTACTGGCACATATCACAGGAACGCTTTTTAAGCAGGGAATCAGCATCAAAGACATTGAGCTACTCAAAATTCGTGAAGGTACAGGTGGCGCATTCAGGATAAGTTTGGAGGACGATAGCACGGCCGATGCGGCGGTAGCAGCGTTAAAGTCACAAGGTTGCCGCGCACACAGACTTCAATAATTCTAAAAATATGCCACGCACACTCGCATTAAATGAAGCTCATGTAGCTATGGGAGGTCGTATGGTCGATTTTGCCGGTTACAGTATGCCACTGCAGTACACCAGCATTCTGGACGAACATAAAGCCGTTCGAAGAGCTGCAGGATTGTTCGACGTAAGCCACATGGGGGAAATCTTTGCCATGGGAGCGGAGGCAGAAGATTTTGTACAGCATCTGGTTACCAATGATGTCTCTCGACTGAGTATTGGGAAAGCAATGTATACCCTGATGTGCAATGAAGCAGGTGGGGTGATTGACGACCTACTCGTGTACAAGGTCAATCATGGCGCCTACATGCTCGTAGTCAATGCATCCAACACGGTGAAAGATTTTGAATGGATGCAGGCCAACAATCCCATGGGGGCCGACCTGTATGATGTATCGGACCAAATGGGACTACTCGCATTGCAGGGACCAGACTCTCTGGAAATTGGAGCAAAACTCTTGGGCGAACCTGTCCATCAATTACAAAGCTTTCACTTCCTGCGACCAGCCGCCGGTGAGTTTATGGGCTTCAATAAGGTCATCGTTTCTCGGACCGGCTACACCAGAGAGATTGGACTTGAGTTCTATGTTGAATCCGAAAATACCCATGCACTGTGGGACGCAATCATGGAAGCGGGTTCGGACTACAACCTGCAGCCTATCGGCCTTGGAGCGCGAGATACTCTCCGGCTTGAGGCGGGTTTTTGCCTGTACGGAAATGAGCTAACCGAAGATATCAATCCTTATGAAGCAGGCTTAGGCTGGACTACAAAACTGCAGAAGGGAGAATTTGTCGGCCGGGAGGCTCTGCAGGATATCAAGGCCAACGGCCCTAAGCGCCGTCTGGTTGGCCTAGTCATAGATGGCAGGGGGATCCCCAGATCGGATTACACGGTTGTTTCTGAATCTGGGGAAAGTATCGGTCGTGTCACCAGTGGATCCCAGTCTCCCACACTAAATCGTGGCATAGCACTCGCGTATGTCCAAAACGATCCGGCGTTCACAACACCCGGGAGTAAGGTAGGTATACGTGTTCGATCCCGAACGCTAGATGCCTTTGTGCAGAAGTTACCCTTCCATCGGAAGCCAAAGAAATAGGCACATGATCCTACGTCGTATCTTGATTGATCTGTGCATTTTATAAATCTCGATTTTTTTCTTAATGGCCGATACTAAAGCCAACCGCAGGCGAGGCAGTTCAACCTCATCCAAACCCAAAGCTCGTTCGAGAACCAAACGCAGGCAGGAAGTTCTGGGGGTACTTATTCTCACGCTCGGGGTCCTTCTCGCTATTGCAGGCGGCACATACTCTACATCAGACGATACTCTTATTGAGGGAAGACCCTTCTGGGAATTACTGTTTCCCTTTGAAGGTCCATCCGTCAGTAATGCTGTCGGAGCTGTTGGTGCATGGCTTGCCCACGCCATGGTACCCTCCTTTTTCGGGTACACCTCCCTCCTCCTGATCATCACAATACTTCTATGTGGCTACACTGTCCTCAGAAAGCGACCGCTGCGGAGTATCTGGATACCAACCGTACATCTTATCTGGATTGTGTGTCTTGTCGCGATAATATTTGGTCGTCTTAGCTTGTACGCACCCCTGTCTGAACTAGGTGTATGGGCAGGTGCTTTCGGTCTTGGAGCAGCATTTTGGTTGAACGAAATCGTAGGCGAACTTGGGTCATGGGTCATTCTGGGTGCTAGTCTGGTTATTGGGCTTATGCTGACCATAGATCGGGACATTCAGCATTGGCTGGATCGTACAGAGCAAGCATGGAAAACCTCGGCTCGGGTGATCAAGGAAAACCAAGAGAAATCCAGAAAAGAACGTGCAGCTGAGAAAACTTCAGGCAAGAATAAGTTGCGATCAACCTGGGGTGATCTTGACCCCCAATCCTCTCCTGCACCGGTGGAAACACACCCTCATAACGTGGACCCTGAACCTGAGCAGGATATTGATCTGAAACAGCCCCGTGCGACGAAACCCTCGACTAACCAACCCACAACAGAGACTGATCGAACCGGCTTGGAACTCAAGGTTACCGGACAGATCACTGAGGAGGCCGGGCACAAATCCCGGTCTCGAAGTACTGAGATTGCGGGAGTGGGTAAGTACAAGTTTCCACACGTTCGGCTCTTGGATGCTCCAAAGGAAACCGAGCAAAAGATTGATTACGAGGAGTTGGAAGAGAACAAGACCAAACTCGTCGAAAAACTCGCTCGACACAAGATTGAAATCATTGAAGTGAATGCCAAGGTGGGGCCTACCGTCACACTCTATGAGCTTACGCCTGCTCCCGGTGTGAAGGTCAGTCGTATCAAGTCACTGGAGGATGACTTGGCTATGGCAATGGCTGCACAGGGAATTCGAATGATCGTCCCCATCCCCAATAAATCTGCCGTTGGCGTAGAGATACCGAACAGACAAAGAGAGCTTGTGCGGGTCCAGTCGGTGCTCAATACAGCCCGGTTCCAGGAGTCCAACATGGAACTGCCCGTAGTACTGGGCAAGACTATTGAGGGAGGTGTCTTCGTGCAGGATCTCACCAAGATGCCGCACCTACTGATCGCGGGAGCTACAGGATCCGGTAAGTCCGTCGGTCTGAATACGTTGATCACAGGGCTCCTATATGCATGTGCTCCGTCGGACCTGAAGTTCGTGATGATCGACCCGAAAAAGGTCGAACTTCAGCAGTATGAAAAGCTTGAGTATCATTTCCTAGCCATGCCGGAAGACGGGAGTGACGCCATCATCACAGAAGTTGAAGAGGCGCTCAATATCCTGAAAGCTTGCGAACAGGAAATGGATGTGCGTTATGATCTTCTTAAAGAAGCCGGCGTGCGCGGAGTCAGGCGTTACAATACCCGATTTGCTGAGGGAGCTCTTGACCCTGCTTCCGGTCACAAACATCTGCCCTACATTGTGGTGATCATTGATGAGCTGGCTGATCTCATGATGACGGCAGGGAAGGATGTTGAGGCTCCCATCGCGCGACTCGCCCAGAAGGCACGCGCCATAGGCATCCACTTGATCCTGGCAACCCAGCGCCCTTCCGTTGATGTTATCACGGGGCTTATCAAAGCGAACTTCCCGTCCCGCGTCGCTTTCCAGGTTGCCTCTAAAGTTGATGCACGGACTATCCTTGACCAGAACGGTGCTGAGCAGCTGGTCGGCAATGGTGACATGCTGTATATGAACGGTAGCAAAGTTTTGCGCCTGCAAGGACCTTTCGTCTCCGGCAAGGAGATTGACCGACTGATCGATTACATCAGGAAGCAGCCGGAACCAAGCTCCTATCAATTACCCAAGGTTGAACTAGAACCCACCAAGAGCTCTTCCTACGATCAATCTTTTCAGGAGGGCTCCACGGATCAGCTCTTTGAAGAAGCTGCACGAATCATTGTGCGGAGTCAGCAGGGCTCTGTTTCATTGATTCAGCGCAAGTTATCCATCGGCTATACGAGGGCTGCTCGTATCGTTGATCAATTGGAGCAGGCCGGCGTTGTCGGATCATTTGCCGGAGCAAAACCACGTGATGTGCTTGTAGCTGACGAGGTTGCTCTTGAACGGCTCCTGCATGGCTAATCTTTTCTTTAACTCTAGCAACATCTCACATTAAGTACATGAAGCCTTTAGTTGGAATCCTGATGGGAAGTGACTCTGATCTCCCCATCATGCGCAAGGCCGCAGATATTCTGAAGTCTTTTGACGTTCCCTTTGAATTAAATGTCATGAGCGCCCACCGTACGCCTGATCGGGCGCATCAATATGCAACCAGCGCCCATACCCGGGGAATCAAGGTATTGATTGCCGGGGCAGGTGTAGCAGCACACTTGGCAGGCGTACTCGCAGCTAATACACCTCTACCTGTACTTGGCGTACCCATTAATTCCGGTGCGCTTCAAGGGCTTGACGCCCTCCTGGCTACCGTACAGATGCCGAGCGGAATTCCTGTAGGAACCCTAGCCATCAATGGCTCAAAGAACGCTGCCCTACTGGCTGTACAAATACTTGCCACATCTGACCCTGCACTTCAGCAGCGATTTATTGATTATAAAGCGGACATGGTCGACCAAGTAGACCTCAAGAATGCACGCGTCCAAGAGCAATTGTTCGCTTGACCCAGTTCTCAGAGTGGAGCTTATCCTTTGATTTGTAGCTCGCAAGCGGAGGGCGTTTGGGAAACTATTCTTTTCACCCATTTTTCGGCGCCTCTGAACCGCGGGGGATATCGCTGTTCGACAACAATTAGATTTTTCGCTGGCGACAATGGAGTTCCACTTCAATCGGATTCATTTTCTCACATCAATGGAATAGGCCTCCCTCTCACATTGTGTATCATTTTCTTGATTTGATTAACTTACGCGGGTTACCTGTTGGATTATAAGTTGACTTTGAATAATATGGGTGAGTTGAAAAGGAAGATCGATGAATTGGGGAATCTGTTTGATACATATCGAAACGAAAATCTTTCAGAGAGCAACACGGAGCTCTATTTTATTTATCCCTTTCTAAGCCTCCTAGGTTACGACATAAGCAACCCTGAACTGGTCTCATCTCAATATCTAGCCGTTCCCGATGACATTAAGACAGGGAGAGTTGATTTGGCACTTTTACAAAATGGGAATCCCATAATTTTTGTTGAAGGCAAAAAGTTAAATGAGCCCTTAGACCATCATGTGAACCAAATCAAACGGTACTTTAATAATTGCCGGAAAGTGAATTTTGCGATTCTGACCAATGGTAACGAATACCGATTTTATACGGACTTAGATCATAAGAATATGCTTGACGAAGAGCCATTTCTCAAGTTCGAACTAAAAGAAGTAGCCGAAGATTTGGTAGAGCAGTTGGAACAGTTCACAAGTCAAAATTTTGATTCCAAAAAACTTCGAAATCAAGCTCGCAAGATCTCTCGAAGAGGAAAGATCATTTCCTTTTTTAAGAAACAATTCTCATCTCCAAGTGAGGAGTTCCTTAAAAACATGTCAAAAATGATTTTTTACACGACTAAAATTGACTATAAAAATGCCGTGAAAGAAACCCTGCCAGATGTCCCTCTTTCACTCGTAGATATTAAAGATATTATACCACCCCCTGTTATCAAACGTAATGGAAAACAAACTGAACCTAATGGAGAAAAAAATATATTCGACATAGGGGACGTCACTGGTAAAAAACTTGACTACTTTCGATTTCAAAATGAAGTTATTCGTGGTAAGAATTGGGCAGATATGTTTATCCATATTTTCGATCACCTTTCCCAGGAAAATCAATCAAAATTAATGTCAGTTTCCGAAGAAAATCCAGGTCTCAAAATCGAACGTGATGAAAAATTAATTCAACGCTATCCAAAACCAATTGGCACCGGCCTTTTTATTTCAACTAATTATTCGAGTAACGACAAGATACGATATTTGCAAAATGCTCTTTTATATTTTAACATGAAAGACGCTCTGCGGGTCAAGCTAAAGTAACTCGAACGAGGCGCAGGCGTACCCACCTTCAATATCTCTCAACTGCGGCGCGATCTCTTGGATCTGGAATACCCCACTCTTGGACGCACTCGCGCCATCCTGACCGTCCCGGCTGCATTAGAATTACGTCACCGTGAATTCACTCAAACAAACGGTAAGTACAGCGTTGCCGCAAGCATAAAGAACACAATGAGCCCAATAATATCGTTACTGGTAGTGATAAAGGGACCCGTAGCCAGTGCTGGATCCACTCCAATCCTGTCAAGCATTAGTGGAGTAGCAACCCCAATGACAGCAGCCAACACAATAACTGCAAAGAGCGACAACCCGGCTGTTATAGCAAGTCGCATTGGTTCAGGAGCAGGCATTACCACAGAGGACCATACCGTCGCCACCCAGCCAAACAGCAGAAGAACAACGACTACCATCATCATAGCCAAGGCCAATCCGTTGACAATAGCCACAAGAACCTCTTTACTGAGGCGTCGAAACATATTAGCTGACCAAACTTCACCGGATGCCAAACCCTGGACAATAATGGCTGAACTCTGAATACCAGCATTCCCAGCCATGGCCATGACAACCGGAATGAATGCCGCAAGAACCGAGGCACGCCGGATGTTCTCCTCGTAGACGCCAATGACACTCCCCGCAAACACAGCCCCAACCATGCCCAGAAATAACCAGGGTAACCGACCACGGGTGATGCGAAACACCGAGTCTGTGGGCTCCTCATCACCAGTAATACCACTAAGTCGCTGATAGTCCTCTTCAGCCTCTTCGAGAATAACATCCATCGCGTCGTCGATCGCAACATGACCAACCAAGCGATGCTCATCGTCCACCACCGCCAGAGAAACCAGATCGTACCGCTCCATAATCCTAGCAACCTCTTCCTGGTCCACGTCCGTGGTTACATACCGCACATTCGTACGCATCACATCACCAATTATGGCCTCAGCGGGTGACAACAATAGGCGTCGAATGGTCACGAACCCCTCCAAGCGTTTGGAAGGCTCGGTAACAAAAACCACATACAAATCCTGCGTGTCCTCTGCATTACGGCGAATTTCTTCAGTAGCCTCGGCGACCGTCCAGTTGGCGAGCACTGTGACAACTTCGGCGGCCATAATACCACCGGCCGTATCTTCCCCATAGGCCAGTAGACCACGCACAGCCTCGCGATCTTCCAAAACACGCAGAACCCTCTGACGTACTGTCTTATCCAGCTGCCCCAGAACGTCAGCAGCATCATCGGATTCCAGCTCATTGAGAAGGGACGTGATGCGCTCGGTAGGAGTCGCTGCAAGCAAGTCCGCACAGAACGTCTCATCCAATTCCGAAAGCACCTGTGCGCCGGTAATGGTCGGCAACGCAAGCGTCAGACTTGCAGCATGTTCACGACTCAGTTCAGTAATGAGCCGCGCGATGTCGGCCGGGTGAAGTTCACGCACCAAGTCTATCGCAGCAGCAAAATTTTCCTCACCAAGCCGTTCCTCAACTGCCTCAGCTATCTCCTCGTTCAGTTCGGGGAGCGGCGGAATTTTAACTATGTCAGTAGCGGAATCAGGCACGATGATATATTGATCAGCGACTAAAGAGCCAGTTAATACTTCTCACGATTTTGAAGGTAACGCGCGAGCTCCACATAATCTGCAGGGGATAATTCCTCTGCACGACATCGCTTCCAACGATCTGGAATATCTCGTTCATCCGCCCACTGCCGAAGGCTGTTGCGAAGTACTTTACGACGCATACTAAACCCTGCACGAACCACAGCATGCAACAGACCCGTGTCCACATCTGGAATCTCCACATCCTCAAATTCCAGCCGAATGACCGTGCTCTCGACGGCCGGCTTGGGAGTAAAGATGTTACGACTAACCTTAAATAACACACTTGGACGCGCATACAGCTGCGCAAATACACTTGGAATTCCATATGCCTTGGTTCGAGGCTTAGCTACGATTCGATCAGCCACCTCCCTTTGTACCATGAGGACTGCCTCAGCAATTACATCGTGCGCAGCCAGTAACCCAAAAAGAATCGGACTGGTGATGTTATAGGGCAGATTGCCAATGACATGTAAAGGAGGATTGCCCACATGCTTCCAGTCTATGCCCAGTACGTTCTCCTCCCGTACACTCAACCCTGGGTAACTGGTACGCAGATACGCCACCGCACGTGGATCTACTTCGATGGCTTCAAACTGCGAATAACGTTCCTGCAGAAAACCCGTGAGCGCACCAGTCCCTGGACCAATCTCTACAACATAGGCATCGCTCGGCGCCCGAAACGCAGAAATAATGCGACGTGCAGTGTTGGGATCCGTTAGAAAATGCTGGCCCAGATGCTTCTTAGGTGGAATCGGCGACTTCACTGTACTTACCCCTCAGTGTAGACGCTTGCGCCGGTTGCGTACATAGTCTTCGAACAGGAACTCCCCCAAATTATTCAGATCCGCGTAATAAGCACGGCCATGGTTCGCCTCAGTCAATTGGCGAACAAACCCCTGCAAGTACGGATCCCGCGCAATCATAAACGTGGTGATCGTTATCCCCTCACGGCGACAAACTACAGCTTCGTCGAGCACTTTGTTGACAATCTTCCTGTCTAACCCAAATACGTTCTTGTAGAGACGCCCCTTATCGAAATGGCAGCTTGGCTTACCATCGGTAATCATAAAAATCTGCTTATTCCGATTCTTGCGCCGCCGCAGGATTTCGCGTGCCCGCTGTAAGCCCGCACGCGTATTCGTATGATACGGCCCAACCTGCAAGTATGGTAAATCCTTTATCGACACTTCCCATGCATCGTCTCCGAATGCTACAATATCAAGCGTATCCTTGGCGTAGCGGCGCAGTATCAACTCCGACAGCGCCATAGCGGTCTTGCGGGCAGGCGTAATGCGATCCTCGCCATACAGGATCATCGAATGGCTGAGGTCGATCATGAGGACGGTAGATTGGTTTGACTGATGATGCGTTTGGTGAAGTACATAATCTTCTTCCTCTAGTGACCAGTCATCAAGCCCACTTCGCCTGTACGAATTGGAGAGCGTATCAGTAATGTTCAGCAGGTGTGGATCATCCCCGAATTTCCATGGTCGTGTTTCAGGTAAACGCTCATCTCCTTTGCCTTCAAATGGTGTTGGATGTCGTCCTGTACCTCCCTTGCGAAGCTGCCGGAAAACCTCCTCCAATGAACGAGTCCGGAGACTCCGCTCTGTCTTAGCAGTAATCTCTATACTGCTAGCATTCTCCTGCAGATAACCGCGCGCCTTAAGCTCCTCGATAAAATCCCCAATACCTGTTTCTGAATCCGTGAGATCATAGTGCTCATCTAACTGGGTGAGCCAATTCAATGCCTCACCAGCATCCCCGGCTGTGTACTGGAGCAACTGCTGGAAGAGGTCGAAGAGTTGCTCAAAAGTGGAAGTTTTTCCACCGTGCTTCTCTGGATCCCACTGTACGTATTTATACGGAACCATGCCTCATATTAACAGCAACTTCGATGCACTCCAACTAGGTAACAGGCCACGAACTCTCAAAGTGGACCCAAGAAAAATTCTAAACTGCCCCTTGGCGCGTTGCTGAGTAAGTTTCAGTTCGCAAGCTACCACAGCCCAATGTGACACTTAATCTGTGCCTGTGGTTCCAATTTTCCGAAAAAATCTCTCCCAATACTATCGAACCAACATGACCGGCAGAGATGCTTGTGAAGATTCACCAGACATAAGAACGGTATAAAGCCCGGACGGTAGAGACACAGCATCCAGGGTTACCGAATGCGTTCCAGATACAAGAATCTCGTCCATCAGCCGGGCAATCCGGCGACCAAGCACATCAAAAACTTCGATGCGGACCAATTGCGTTCGATCCAGACTGAATTGAATATTTGTCTGATCTCTGAAGGGATTTGGATAATTGCTTAACAGTGTAAACCCAAAAACTTGGGGTTCAAGGATTTCCCTATCCACTGTAATAAGGCCTTCGGGTGGTCGTGGTACACGTTTGGATGTGTATACATGAAACTCGCCGGGCTGCAACATCGGGGAAATACTGCCGGTTGCGTTGAGCGAGTCCCCCGAAAAAAAATCGTACCAGTATACGGGAGGAACTCCCAGTCCGAGTCTGTTGCGTTCGGGGGTAACTCCAAAATTTCCAATAATTACAGCCTCCATATCCGTAGCAGTATGTCGCAAATGTATTCGCTTGACCGGGCCAGACAACGAAAGGGCAACTTCAGATTCGGTGCTATGAAAGACTGGATAATTGTGGCGCAAGTTGATTAATGCCGACCATGCACCATAGAGGCGCTTTCGAAGCGGATCATCATAATAATCCCAGCGAATGGGTTTGGGAGCTATACGAGAGGGAGCATGCGGTGGACAATCATTGGGTTCCAAACACTCTTCTCCACGATCACCGTATCCATACCCAAGCTCTCCGAACTGCCAGAGCATACGGGGACCAGGAAGTAAAAAATAAAAAGCACCTGCCATCTTGAGACGATCAAGTGCGATCGGCAAATACCGGACATTATAGGTCCCCGTATTGGCTGCGAGCGATGGATCACAGATATCCCCTCCTGATGGAGATCGCTCACAAGCCCCATATTGACGCATCTCGTACATAAGCCACTGTTCGTCGTGGCTTTCCATGTAGGTAATCACATGGGGCAGTTCCCATCCCCTACCCCCCTCTCCGTAGTAAGTACGCGAGAAATTACTGTTATCCCCACCGTTATATCCCATTACGGCTTCCGAAAATTGGTGAGTCACATTAGCCCAAACCATCATCCCGGGCAAACCTTGATCTGTTCCATACTCTGCCAACTCCCGCTCCTCCCGGTCTTGCGTCCAGTGCTCCAGAATTATATAGGCGTCTGGATTGACTGACCACAACCTGTCTGCCATGCGCTTGATCAAGCGAATACGTGATGCATCGTACCTGTCCCATGCCGCCCAGTCCGAGCCCGTGTTACGCTGCGTAAATCCCTTGGACAGATCGAAGCGAAAGCCATCTACATTAAACTCGGTAAGCCAATAGGCATTCGCACGATCCAGCCAATACTGAGTGTAGGGATGCTCGTGATTGAGATCAAAAAATACGTTGTACGGATGCCGGGCTGGTATATTGATCCATGGATTGGAATCCTTGGCCCCGTAAAGCGTTATCAGTGGGGATGGGATATCTACATGGTTGTACACTACATCCAGGATAACAGCCATTCCCCGCTCATGGGCCGTATCCACGAATCGCTTCAGGTCTTCTGCAGGACCATAATACTTATCCGGTGCAAAATAAAAATTCGGCTGATATCCCCAGTTGATATTACCCCCAAATTCAGACACCGGCATTAGCTCAATAGCGTTGATGCCTAGACGCTGCAGATAGGTTAGGGTATCTGTAAGTGTTGCCCAGTCGTGTTCGTGCAAAAAATCCCGAACCAGTAATTCATAGATCACTAACTCTTCTGGAGCAGGAGGCTCAAAGTCGTTTACCTTCCATTCATACGGCTGCTGGTTCGTTTGCAATACAGACACAGGTCCTTGGGTACGACCATGTGGGTAAGCCTTTAACTGCGGATAGGTTGCTGGAGGAATTGACCGATCATGAACCGGATCAAGTATCAGTTCGGAGAATAAATCCGCAAATCGCACATCGTCATCTGTTTCGTATTGATAACCAATTTGTTGTCCAGGATCCAACCCCTCGAGTGTAAGCCACCAGTGCACACTGTCTTCGGTGACTGCATCCCGGTTCATGAGCCCACTCTGATTGGCTTCCCACCCAGTGAATTCGCCAACTGCATACACATAACATTTATTTGGCGTAAAAACCGACAATGTTGCTTGAGTTGGATCCTGAGGATTATAGTTAACTCCGTCCATTATCCCTCCAGGCCGCGGAGCATCCACCACAGAGGGAGGTGCCTTACCGACTGTATGGCTTACTGTATTACCATCGCTGTCTACGGCTGTGATCGTAAAAGCCAGATCACAGGCAGCGGGGGCATCCAACTCAAAGTGAAAGATTCCATCTGAATAGTACGCTAATCCGTCCTGCTCCTGACCATTAATTGCAAATGTGAGCTCCGTAAGATCCCTCGTAGCAAACACTCCTGCACTCAAGCTTGTTACTGCACCCTTGCTGTTACGACGCCGGGCCATCTGAAAAACCATGGGATCCGTAATGGTCACAACCGAATTGTTATGATCACTCGGATTAATACGATCATTGAGTGGGTCTGTAATCCACACATTACTGGACCCTGATTCGTTTAGATGAACGTGTACCTTGTACTGATATGTTTCCCCTATCTCCAAGGTGCGGGGGTAATGCCATTCTCCGGTCGCACTGTCAAAAGCCATCAATGACGGCGCTGTAGGCGCTATAAGTCCACCGCTGTTTGGACCCCACTGGTTGAATTCACCGGGCAGGAATGCTCGCACAACCAGGCGATCCGGTATCCATCGAAAGGTGACATCCAATTGTTGGCCCTGTGCCTGAGCCACACAACAGGTCAGAATAGCAAGGGTAAGCAAGCATCCAGCATTTTGGGGAAACCTCATAAAAATAGCGAAACAGATAGGGGTGCCTGTGAAATTAGAGTAAATTACTATTCAGCCGGCTTGATGTGACCTTCATCTAATCAACCAACTGCGGTTTCCAGAGTCTTTCTACCAAGTCAGAGGATAAGTTAGCACAACAAGATTGTTGCAAAACTACCCGTGGAGATGATGCCACATGATCCGGCGGCATAAGATCCCCGCATGCCATCGGGGTGGCAGATGTTTCCAAGTATAGCCTGAGTTTCCAACCATAAATGGGGAATTCAGGCTAGCTCAGTTTGTTTTTGTCCTTCTTCTGTTTCATTGTAATGTCGGCCTTGTAGCTTGATTAGGTTGCCTGTTCGCAAGGCGATATTTTCGCATTCTGAATAAACGTGCTATGTCGGAAATATCACCTACGTCTATTGTGGAATGACCTCCACCCACTATTCCTGGCAAATTGAATTTGAACCGAAATTCTCTTTGGTGTCGGAACCGGTCGTCTTTTAAGATACATTCTCATAAAAATAGCTTTTGCGCGGTTGGTCAAAATAGTCGTATATGACCGGCCGCTCTCATTCGAAATGCGGGGTCAAACGCAATCGGTTAGCAAAATCCTGTGCTTTCAGGATTAGCACGACATATGCTTCTTCCAAATTGGAGCAGCAAAAATATTCAACCAACCTGTTTGAATCTCTAATTTGCAAATGCATGTTATGGCCCACCACTTCAAAGAAAACCCGGGTCATGCACAGACCATGTGATTCTAGGTCTGAATCTCGGGCCATCGAAAAGGATTTCAAATCGTCTCCCAGTGTATGCAACTCCTCCCCCGCAAGACCCAAACGGATTTCAACATCGGTCCCTCTACCTATGCTAGAGATTCCTTCGTTAGGGTCACCCCTACCATAGACTCCAAACCCCTATAGTGGCGTAATTTCCCCACTCTTATCTTTCCAGACATGAAGGACTCGGCATATGCCCTCTTATCAAGAAATCGCACAAATGTGTAGTCGTCATACATTGTCAGTTTCCTTAATTTCGCCTCTTCTGCGTTTTCTGGTGCTTCATTGTTCGTCCTCACCAGTTTGCGTCCAATGTATTCTCAGATCCTAAATGATCCCTGCAATCCCTTCTATGTCAGCCAGACAAACGGACCACTACAACTAGGGCAACGATTACCAAGACTGCCACTACTTTCATTAAGTTGCCAGCCAATCTTCCCCGCAAGTACCGTATGCCCCTTGACGCGATTGCAGTGGCCACATGGAGGTCGTGATTTTCTATGTGATCTGTGCCACCTTGCGACCTTGCGATTATGTGATCAACCCCCAGATGGCGGACCTTAGGATGAACCCTACAGGCCATACAATGCTCTTTGCCTCCCAACAGCACATCCTTGTTCTTCGCAGCATTGTACTTGAGTATTGGCCCCAAATTCGTGCGATGTGGTACGTCAATGTGGTTTACAATGTCATGGAACAACCTCTGTGCTTCGACGGTCCTGTGGACAACGAAATCCGCCGCCTTTTCGGATATGTCGATACCTACCTAGTTGCGGTCAGGCACATCCGCAGCAACGCGAGAAGCTTTTGTGTTGGATATCCTGTGCACTCCTTTGCCACAGGATTCAAAGCTTGAATGTCAATCCACACATCCATAACCTAACCTCGTCATCTAATTTGGCGAAGCTAGGATAGGATTAGCTTGGTTGTCGACAAAATTTAATATGAATTCGTAAAGTCCACCGAATTATCACTGTAGCTACTAATACAGCTATATTCCAGACAAGTACTGATCAGAATGCCCGCGGAGCCCTGTGAGATTTGAGATTCGATTTTGATCCCACCGATCCATAACCACATCGCATTCTCACGGACGCTGCGATGTGTGTCAAAAGCACCCCTCTACCCCAATCCATGCTACACAGGAATCAGATGAATATTCCGAGCAATAATTAGAATGAACCATCTCCCGTTTGTAATTAATGGCCCGTATATTCAGCTTGAAATGGGAACTCATCCCCAACTTGGAAACGATAGAGGTTCCACCCATTTTGGTACTAAAAGTTATTGATTTTTTGTTGGCATGACAACGGTTAATGTGCTTGATGAAATCTTGGACTGGTCATCAGGTCGCCCAATTTGGCAAAAAGATGCCTTGCGGCGATTGGTTGAGAAAGGTAAACTGAACCCAAAGGATATTGAGGAACTGACGAATCTCTGCAAGTCACATTATGGTCTACATAGCAAAACTCCAGTTGCCCCACTTAGTAGGCACCACCTTCGTCAAACTAACGCTGAGGAAAAGACAATATCTCTTGTGTCACTCACACATCATCATGGCGTTAACTCGTTAGCGGAGCAACAGAAGGTCCTATTCGGCCCCCAGTTGACGATTGTGTACGGCGAAAACGCTTCCGGAAAATCTGGTTATACTCGTATATTGAAGCGCGTGTGCCGGGCACGTGGTGCCGAAGAGATCCTTGGGAACATCATGTCTGGATCCACACCTATACGCCCTTCTGCAACCATAGAGTTTGAAGTAGATGGCAAGCCAAAACAACACCAATGGGCTGACCAGCAGGCCTCTGATGCATCCCTTTCAAAAATAAGTGTCTTTGATCGCCATTGTGCGAGCGTGTATTTGGAGAAACCTACGGATGTCGCGTTTCGCCCCCTTGGCCTTGATCTGTTTGACAAGCTCGCCGATGCTTGCACACGTGTTAAAGAATCTTTGGAGAGAGAACACCATGCACTTCTGTCTCAGAACTTTCACTTTCCCAATGTCACGGCGGATACAGCCGTCTACCGCTTGGTTAGAGACTTAACCTCACTGACCAAAGAAACATCAGTCCGGTCCTTGGCCTTCATAACCGACGCTGATAAGACGCGCACTAAGGAGTTAAAGAGTAGAATTCACGATTTGCAATCAAATAATCCAGCTAAGACTGCTGGAATTCTCGAGATCCGTGCTGGTCGCGTGGAAAAACTGATAAACTATCTCATTGCTGCTGAGGAGATACTGTCTGATACGGCAATTCTAGACCTCTCCAACGCACACAATCAGATGAACTCGGCTAAGCATACTTATGAGAAGCTACATAAGACAACTTGGCAAAGTCAACCACTGAAGCTAACCGGATCCGCTATATGGCGTGCACTGTGGAATACCGCAAAGAAATTCTCGGAAGAATCCGCCTATCCTAAACACACCTTCCCATTTACTGGAGAAAAATCCCGCTGCGTTCTATGCCAACAGCTTCTTGATAAGGAGGCAAAAAATCGACTGAAGCAGTTCCAGAAGTTTCTCCAAACAAACGCTCAGGATGACTACGACAGGAAGACGGAGGACTACAATAAGAAGTATGAACGCATCAACGGTATAACAAATTGGAGAGATTCCAGAGAAGAAGCCCTTAAGGAGATCAAACTTGACAATCCAGATCTTTCTGAAGCAACCAACAATTGCTTAAACACAATGAAGGCGCGTACAGAGAGCATCAAGGAGGCACTAACTAACGGCATGTTACCTCCTGATGAACTTCCCGGGTGGGTGCCCAATACAGAAAGCCTGACGCTTTACATCAAAGCACTAAAGGCTCGGGCCGCTGAGCTTAGTGGATCAAATCGGTCGGACATCGTCAGCAAGCTGAAACATGAGTTAAATGAATTGGAGGCCCGGCAAGTACTTGCAGATAATCTGGATAATGTCCTCGAGGAAATTGATAAAAAGAGAAGGATCGCTGCCTACCAGCTATGTATTAAAGATACACGTACGAATGCTATCACCATCAAGAGCACAGATGTCACGACCCGTGCAGTTACACAGCAACTTACCTCAAGCTTTGAAAACGAACTAACTAGTTTGGGTTTCGATCATGTTGAAGTCCAAATGGTGACTGCTGGCGGAGCTCGTGGTGTGCTTCGTCACAAATTACAATTCAAACGAGCGCCTGGGGCAGATGTCGTTGGGGTCGCGAGCGACGGCGAAGCTCGATGCCTTTCAATCGCATCATTCTTCGCAGAACTCAGCACTACGGAAGAACAATCAGCCATTCTCTTTGACGACCCAGTTTCGTCTCTTGACCATATGTGGCGCAGAAAAATTGCAGAACGACTTGTAGATGAAGCCCGCAATCGACAAGTTATTGTCTTCACACATGACATTTATTTTCTTCATACCCTCGAAAAGAAGGGAAGAGAAAATGGCGTTGAAGTTAAGCAGCAGTATTTGCGCAGAGAAAATACCAATTCTGGATTATGCTCTGAGAGATTGCCTTGGCCTGCACAGAAAGTAAAGGCGCGAATTGGTTACCTGAAAACTCAGCAACATTCTGCGGCTAAAACGTGTCGAGAAGGCACAAGAGCAGAGTATGAACGGGAAGCGAAGCACATATATGGCCTTCTGCGAGAAACGTGGGAAAGGGCCGTTGAAGAGGTTCTCTTAGGAGGGGTAATTCAGCGCTACGATCCTTCCATTCAGACAAGGCGCACCAGATTTCTTGTAGACATTGGGGATACTGACATCGAGACACTTGTTAGAGGAATGTCCAAATGCTCTCAGCATCTTACGGGACACGATGCTCCCCTCGGTGAGAGTGACTACCCCCCAGATCCAGATGAACTGTTACGGGACATAAACGATCTTCAAAATTGGGTCAAAAAAATTCGCAGGCGCCGGAACGGATAGTCGGTTCTCAGAATCGTCACATCTTTATTTACGACATGTGAATATCACTGACCGGGGGCAAATCAGTATGTTTAGTGTAAAGCCTCAAAAACACCATGAACCCCGATGCAGGGAACCAGAGTACTAAGTCACTGAGCCAGGCGGATATGCGGAATCTCTCAGAACGCGACATCTGTACAAAATTTATCACGCCTGCCTTGCGGAAGGCGGGCTGGGACGAGATGACACAGATTCGTGAGGAGGTAAGCTTTACCAAAGGCCGCATCCGTGTGCGAGGTAAGATATGTACCCGCGGAAAGGGCAAACGCGCCGACTATATCCTATACTTCAAGCCCAATATCCCGCTCGCGGTGATTGAAGCGAAGGATAACTCTCACGATATAGGCGACGGCATACAGCAAGCCCTTGGTTACGCTGAGACCTTGGAAATACCCTTCGTATTCTCTTCAAATGGCGACGGCTTTATTTTTCATGACCGTACGGGAACCTCTGAACTTCGTGAGACAACTACAGCCCTCGAAGAATTCCCGTCGCCCACTGATTTGTGGTCACGCTATCGGGTTTGGAAAGGTCTAAAATCGGAAGCTGAAGAAATAGTACTTCAGGATTATCATGAAGACAACAGCGGCAAAGCTCCTCGCTACTATCAAGTCAATGCAATCAATGCTGTGATTGAGGCCATCGCTAAGGGGCAGGACCGTATCCTGTTGGTCATGGCCACTGGAACTGGCAAGACCTATACTGCTTTTCAGATCATCTGGAGACTATGGAAGGCGCGACGCAAGAAGAGAATCCTGTTTCTTGCCGATCGTAATGTGCTTGTTGACCAAGCGATTAACAATGACTTTCGTCCCTTCGGGGGCGCAATGACAAAACTCAAGCGGCATATTGACCACTCCTACGAAATATATCTTGGTCTCTATCAGGCAATAACAGGTCCAGAAGAACATCAGAAAACATTTAAAAACTTCTCGCCAACATTCTTTGACCTGATTGTGATTGATGAATGTCATCGTGGCAGTGCCGCAAATGATTCTGCATGGCACGAAATCCTTGAATATTTCTCCTCTGCCACCCAAATTGGTCTTACTGCCACGCCGAAGGAAACCGAATATGTCTCCAACATTGCCTACTTTGGAGAACCTGTTTTTACTTATTCCTTGAAGCAGGGCATTGAAGATGGCTTCCTCGCACCCTATAAAGTAGTCCGGGTTCACATTGATCGCGATATAGAGGGCTGGCGCCCAGAACCAGGAAGGCTTAACGACAGAGGTGAGGAAGTTGAGGACCGCGAATATAATGTAACTGATTTTGACCGCACGCTAGTTATCAAAGAACGAACCAACCTTGTAGCGCAGAAAGTCACGGACTTTCTGGAGGAAAGTGGCAACCGGTTTCAGAAGACCATCATCTTTTGTGTTGATCAGGAACACGCTGCACGAATGCGTCAGACACTTATCAACAAAAACAGTGATCTCGCAGGGACCAATTCACGGTATGTAATGCGTATCACGGGGGGCGATCCTGCAGGCCAAGACGAACTTAGTAACTTTATTGACCCGGAATCGAGATACCCTGTCCTAGTCACTACATCACGCCTGCTTTCTACTGGAGTTGATGTCCAAACCTGCCGACTAATCGTTCTTGATCGGCGAGTGGGATCAATGACTGAATTCAAACAGATTATTGGTCGAGGGACACGGGTGCATGAAGATACACGAAAATTTTTCTTCACCATCATTGATTTCCGGGGTGCCACTCGTCATTTTGCAGAACCAGAATTCGACGGGGAGCCAGTGCAAGTGTATGAGCCGGAAGATGATGATCCTATTGCTCCACCTGACGTGCCGCCAACGGGCGGGCACGAGTTAAGCGGCGATGAAACCATTATTGATGGTGGAGATCCTCCACCTTCTCCAGAAGCAGAATCACGGAGAAAAATCTATGTGGATGGTGTTGAAGTGTCAATCATTGCTGAGCGGGCAACTTACTTGGATAAGCGCGGTAGGCTAGTGACCGAGTCTTTACGCGACTTTACAAGGAAGTCTCTGCGAAAGCATTTCAAGAGCCTTGACGACTTCCTAGTCCGCTGGAACGCCGCCGAGCGCAAACAGGCTCTCATTGATGAGATAGGATCCGAGGGGCTACCGATCACCGATATTGCCCAAGAACTAGATAATGATCTTGACCCCTTTGATCTTATCTGTCATATTGCTTTTGACGCAAAACCACTATCCCGCAGGGAACGGGCCGCGAACGTTAAAAAGCAAGATGTTTTCACGAAATTCGGAGATCAAGCCCGCACTGTGCTTAGTGCATTGCTTGACAAGTATGCCGATGATGGCATCCTCAACCTTGACGACACCAATATTCTCAAGATCTCACCCTTTGATCATCTCGGTACACCGGTTGAACTAGTTGGCACTTTTGGTGGAAAACCCGGATTCAAGCAAGCCGTGCATGATCTTCAATCCGCTTTGTACAAAAAGGTCGCCTAAATATGTCCGTTAACTCCACCGTCAAATCCATTCAGGATATTATGCGCAAGGATGTAGGCGTTGATGGAAATGCTCAGCGCATTAGCCAACTATGCTGGATGTTCTTTCTTAAAATCGTAGATGATCAGGATGAGGAACTTGAACTTCACAAGGATGATTATCAATCACCGATCCCTGACAAGCTACGTTGGCGAAACTGGGCCGCCAACCCGGAAGGCATCACGGGCGAAGAATTGTCAAATTTTGTTAATGAGACGCTCTTTCCGAGGCTGAAAGAACTCCCTACCAATAGCGGTCCTCGCGCGAAAGTTGTACGAAGTGTGTTTGAGGATGCCCACAACTATATGAAGTCTGGGCAACTGATTCGGCAGGTTATCAATAAGATCAATAGAATTGACTTCAATAACTTGGTTGCACGTCAGCACTTCGGTGATATTTACGAAAAAATCCTAAGCGACCTTCAATCGGCCGGTAATGCGGGCGAATACTACACGCCGAGAGCAGTGACCTCGTTTATGACCCAGATGATTGACCCGAAACCGAGTGAGGTACTACTTGATCCAGCATGTGGCACCGGCGGATTCCTCTCTAGCGCTATCAATCATATGCGTGATCACTATGTGAAGCGGCCTGACGACGAAGATAAACTGCAAGCTTCCCTTCGTGCGGTAGAGAAAAAACCGCTTCCCCACATGCTCGCTGTTACGAACATGCTCTTGCACGGCATTGAGGATCCATCTTTCGTGCGCCATGACAATACACTGGCACGGTCTTACTTCTCTTACGGACATGACGACCGCGTTGACATCGTGTTAACGAATCCACCTTTTGGTGGCAAGGAGGAGGACGGAATTGAGTCAAACTTCCCGAAGCATCTCCAGACGCGGGAGACCGCAGATCTGTTTCTCGCCTTGATCATTCGGATTCTAAAACCTGGCGGCAGAGCTGCCGTGGTACTGCCCGATGGCTCTCTGTTCGGCGAGGGTGTCAAGACCCGGATCAAGGAAGAGCTAATGAAGGAATGTAACCTCCACACCATCGTACGCCTACCCAACTCGGTATTTAGTCCTTATGCTTCAATTGGAACGAACTTGCTATTTTTCGAAAAGGGTGAACCAACGAAAAATACATGGTACTGGGAACATGTCGTTCCCGAGGGGCAAAAGGCTTATTCCAAGACCAAGCCCA
This sequence comes from Rhodothermaceae bacterium bin80, assembly GCA_002238805.1. Taxonomy (GTDB): domain Bacteria; phylum Bacteroidota; class Rhodothermia; order Rhodothermales; family Bin80; genus Bin80. Next base: position 34,220 of record MPNB01000036.1, read on the forward strand.
TTCGACTGGAGCATCTCGGAGACTGTGCATACTGGTGGGGCGGAACCGAACATAAAGGACGGGAGGAGAGTGAGCGTGCTTGGAGGGTGGGGATTAAGGAGATCAAGGCATGCAACTATAACCTCGACATCAAGAATCCACATACAGTTGAAGAAGACCTAGGCGATCCCGAAGTGCTTCTTGAGAAACTGAACGGGGCTGAGGCCGCTGCAGCTTCCGTGCGGAATGACTTGAAGCGGATTTTGGCCGAGGCGCTGTTGCGATGAACGCCGAGCATCTCCTTGCCCTCTATGACCGCGTGGTAGACACTCCTAACGCTGTTTTTCGCTTGCGTCGGTTCGTGTTAGAGTTCGCCGTGCGTGGGAAGCTCGTGGAGCAAAATCCAGAGGATGAGCCAGCATCGGAGTTACTGAAACGGATTGTTAAGGAAAAGGCGAAGTTAGTAGAGGTTGGAAAGGTCAGAAAAACCTACAAGCT
>MPNB01000187.1 GCA_002238805.1 Rhodothermaceae bacterium bin80
AGTGTGCCACGAAAATGCATGGAGGTGAGTCAATGACGTAGCTAAAAATGTATTGAACTGTGCAAGGGATGGAGGTAGGCCCTCCACAACCGCTGTTCAGGCGGGGGTTGTAAACCACCCACATCTGCGGCATTTAAGAGGTGTCGTGGTGAGCGAGTTGGGAAAAGGTAGGTGTAGGAACCTATCAGGTGGGAATCGTAGAGTCGAATGCAAATGAACCATTGATGATGTGTCGAAAAGATTTAGATGATGGTCAAAACCGGGGTAATGTTGGAATCCTGGGACGAGGTTGGCGGGCGCCTGTTTACTGGCCAACTGGCCTCCGGCATAGAGATGGCGAGACTACGATTTGGGCCCTTGTACGGAACGTGGGAACGTGTCGGGGTGATGCAAAGGGAGCGTGGCAAGCAGGCAGTACCTGCAAGTCATTGAGTACCGAGGCACTCCACACGGGCGGATCACCTCGTAGTAGTGATGAAATTCCTGTAATGGGAGTGGAGCGAAGGGGGTGAACCATGCAGCAGGACGCGAGGAAGCAACCGAGCGGGAGGACTTCAACGCAACAGGCAAAGCCGTTTCCAGTGACCAAGCGCCAAGTTTGGGACGCGTGGAAGCGAGTGAAGGCGAATCAGGGAGGGGCGGGGATTGATCAGCAGTCACTTGCGGACTTCGAGGAGAATCTTGCGGATAATCTCTACAAGATTTGGAATCGGATGGCATCGGGCAGCTATCATCCAAAGCCGGTACGCCGCGTGAACATTCCGAAGTCTGACGGAGGTATTCGTCCCTTGGGAATCCCCACGGTGGCAGATCGGGTGGCCCAGATGGTGGTCAAACAGGAGTTGGAGCCGGTACTGGAACGCGAGTTCCACCCGGATTCCTATGGGTACCGGCCGAATAAATCGGCTCATGATGCGCTTGGGCAGACGCGAAGGCGGTGCTGGGCGCGGTCGTGGGTACTGGACATGGATATCAAGTCGTATTTTGACACGATAGCTCATGACCTATTGATGAAAGCGGTTCGGCGTCATACGGATCAGAAGTGGGTGCTTTTGTACATAGAGCGCTGGCTGACGGCACCGGTGATTCATCCAGATGGAAGGGAAGAGGCACGGGATGTTGGAACCCCGCAGGGCGGGGTCATCAGTCCACTGTTGGCCAATCTGTTTCTGCACTATGCGTTCGATAAATGGATGGAGCGGAATCATCCGCAGATTCCATTTGAGCGGTATGCAGATGATATTGTGTGCCACTGCACGAGTGAGGCACAGGCCCGCGAACTTTGGCAAGTGCTCAAGGGGCGTTTTACGGCCTGTAACTTAACGTTACACCCGGAGAAGACCCGGATTGTATACTGCAAACAAACGGGTCGTGAAGGCACGTATGCGGACGTATCCTTTGATTTTTTGGGGTATACGTTTCGTCCCCGCAAGACCAAGGGTCGCGGGGGCAAGATCTTTCTTGGGTTCAATCCGGCGATTAGCCGGAAGGCGGCGAAAGCCATACGGGAGACCATACACAGTTGGAAGCTGGCTCACAAGAGTCCACTCTCAATGGAGCAAATCGCGGGCAGGATCAATGCCGTGGTACGTGGATGGATTACCTACTATGGAGCATTCTTCAAATCAGAACTGAGCAAGGTTCTGCTCAGCATTGACGAACATCTTATCCGGTGGGTGATGCGGAAGTATAAGCGCTTCCGTAGACATTGGAGGAGATCATGTCGATGGTTAAGGAAGATTGCACGTCAAAATTCTGGTCTATTCGTGCATTGGGCGTTTCTTTATGGTTCTCCTTTGTTTAATTCCAAACGGCTGCATGGTAGGAG
>MPNB01000037.1 GCA_002238805.1 Rhodothermaceae bacterium bin80
CAAGACTGGGAAGCGATCTCGAATGGACTCAAAGAATCTACCCGTAAAAGAAAGGTCCAGATCGAAAAATATTTTTCCAAACAAACAAGTTAGCGCTTATGGGGGAAACCCGGGTCCCTACCGGTCTACGCCATAATTAGCCCAGAGCGTCCAGTGGCCGACGTTTTCCCAGCTATTTCCAGTGTCAGGATCGGTCGTGACGGCCGCATCTGGGTCCGCCAATATGATCGGCCCGGGGAAGATCGTGGATGGCTCGCCTTCGGTGCTGACGGTAAGTTCACGTGTCACATGGCCCAACCCCCCGGCGATGTTCGGGAATTCGGAGCCGACTACGTGCTCCTGCTCCATCGGTCCGCTCTTGGGGTCGAAACCGTTCGGATGCATAGCCTCACGTCACCTTCTTAGCCCGCGTATGAAGGGCAGACGATACAGGTCCAGCCTTGTCGAAGGCATTCTTCACGGCAGCAGCCTGCGTGGGCCAACTAACACCTTCTATGTGACAGGACCGCGAAGTAGTTCGTCGCATCAATGGGCGTGACAGGGAGTATGTCCTCTTCCAGCCACTTGCCAGTGAACCTGACGTGCGCGGCGCCGACCATGAGCGCCAGACAGTCGATTCAGTGTTGGAATTTAGGGCGCGGTTTCATGGGATCTTTGGTGGATCAGAATCAAGTCAGCTGTTATCTGAACTTTGGTCTTGCGGTGTATCTCGAGTTCCGGTGAACTTCACGAAATCCCAAAGAGACGCGCAGCAACGGACTAACCTGACTCGGTCCGACGATTTAGTGACAACTTGTGAATCCGGATCCTGGGCTACTTGGAAAGCTTTTACGGGTAGGTGGCACGAGGCCGGCGGCATCTCAGTGGACTATATTCTCTTTGCGGAGTAACTGATCCACCGGGTGCAGTAATAGCGGGTGGAGTCGATAGCGGGTACCGCCCACGATCTTATTAGGGTTTTCGTCCAATTTGGTCAGGCTCCATCCACAGGGAATGATCACATTGAGGTTCAGCAACGACTGCAGCACCGCGGTCGTATCTCCGGGCGTGGAGATAAAAATCCTATGATGTTCGAGTGGAGTTAATGTGTTGTGCATCAGAAAGGCTTTGAGCGTAAAGCGGTGAGCAAGCCCAAGCGATTGCAGGAAACTGAAGCCGGGTGAAGCAGATTCTCCCGCGGTGACATGTCCGCCCTCGAATTTTGTTTTCCACAGCCAAGTCGCTAAGGCCAGCATCACGTTTGAACCGCAACGAAGATGAAGCCGGTCGAAAAAGTGGTTCCGAAGCACGGTCTGTTTTGCTTCGATACTCGAAGCGGTACGCAGTCTGCGTGACAGTAGCGGCGGTACCACTGCCGGTTTTGCGAAATTCAAACGTATGCCACTGCGTTGGTGCCGGGCCATAACGACACTCTCAAGCATGCCCCGATTGACGGGAGTGGTTTGATGTGTGGATACAAGATTCACAGAGCCGGCGACAGCTAGTTTTAGATATTGCCATGCGTGGTCATTGATGGTTGCAATCCAGCAAACATGGGCGTCCGTACGGGCAAAAAATAGAAGAGCACGCTGGAAGAGTTCAGTTCCCCCGTATGCCCGTAGCATTAAGTGTTCAAGGTTGTCAACCAGGCATATTCGTGGGCTAGATTCAAGCAAACGTACCTCCAATTCATCCAGAGAGGAAACTTCCATACCGATAGCAGAGCCAATTTCGGACGCAAATTCAGCAATGTTTTTGGGGCGCTGAGCGAGTGTTGTGATATGAACTGTTCCTTCCAGCTCTGATCCGAAAGCCCGAAGCAGGCTTGATCGACCACTGCCAGGTGGCATTGGGAGCACCAGTCCACCCCCAGCGCGACATTGATGCCACCACGCTACACGGTTGTGCAGGTATTCAATATCTGCGGAACGGCCTGCCAAAAGCCATGGCTCCGACACAGCTTCTAAGTCGAACAGCTTGTGGTACACGAGGGGCAAGCGTGCACGTAGTGCTCGCATGGCAGCAGGGCCAATAGTGTTACGGGCATGCAGTTTTTCGTTATCCGCTATGGGAGCTGTGCTAATGGCGGTCCGACCATGCTCAATCAATGAGGTTGCACGGCGGCGACTTCTTTGCAAAAGGATATCTACCAATCCAGCCGTGCGCTGTGCGAGACTGGCTATCTGTCGCTGTATTTGCCGCATGCTACGGCGCAAACGAAATCGTATCACTAGCCAGTGATACTCTACCCTGGTAACAGAGCTGAGACTACGGTGTATGTTCGACCAGTCCTGACGAAATACTATAAACACACTATTTACGAATCCATGCCATGGCGCATCAAGCGACTTGCGTAGGTCTTGTAGTGTAGTCGAGGTGCGGCCTAGGCCCTCTTCTACAAGTCTTCTTGCCCGCTCGACCGCTTCTTCATCAATTGGGCCTTCCAATTCACGCAGAGCGGCTGAGAGACTGAATTCCACGACGCTGACTACCTGTTCTGCGCTGTCCCACACGAATGCTAATTTCTGGCGCAAAGTACGTGCACTGGGAGTTAGGCGCTCGTGGAATGGTGTGAGCAGCAGCTGTAGATCCTGTCGGAGGTAGCAGCGCAATTTATTGCGATTTGGTGTGATCGGGGTTACTTGTCGCGGTGCACTGTGCAGGACAATCGACTCAGGCCATTCGTCAATGGATGTGGTTAATGCGATCCATTGGTGTTGACCCGGGTTTTGCAGTTCCTGGTCGACATCAGGCAGGTTCAATGGTTTAGTGAGTGTATTCCGAACAGGTTCCAGCGCATGTGCGTGCAGGTTCTGCAGGATGCTCGGCAGGACGTCTGGATCGTCGTAGAAATTTGGTTCCAAGCATTCGTTCAGTAGGGTAGATGCTGATTCAAAGGTGTACTGGACAGGTGCTAAGGCTGTATCAGCTATGTGCTTCAAGAGTGCATGTCGACAGGAAACGAATGTACCCCGCAGGCACACGGTCCTTACGCACAGATCGATTTTGGCCAATGCCTCCATTCGCCACTCGAACCAATGTTTTTTCCGCACCTCCATGTGCCTGTCTTTACGCCGGTCACCCAGTCTACGCTCTGAATCTGCCAGGAGAACCGTGCCCGCCAATCTGAAGTCTTCTCGCAGATGTTCAGTATCCTGCCCAAACGATTCTTTCGAATCCATGTCAGGTAGAGTGGACTCAATTTCTGTCTGCTCCAATGTCTCTTGTAGAGCTTTTGATGCTTGCAGGAGAGTTTCAGTCAATGCTGTGTTCGCAGTGGACGCATCTTCAGAGAGTGGACTGCCGTTCAGGAACGCTTCGGGCGGGATGTTAAAGTTGACGGCGCCCTCCAATCTATGCTCCAGTGCCAGTACGATGTTCGTCCAGTCAGAGAAGGCTGCTTCAAGTTTCCCAATCAGGCCGGCAACATGTTGCTCCCATTGCTCATGGAGTTTTATTGCGGTGTCTGCAATTCGGACGTGGGCATGATACTGAAAAAGCAGGCGAAGTGGAATGCGACGCAGTGGCTCCTTTGGGGGCTGTCGCAGGAGAGTACGTGTACGTGCAGCCAGATAGAGCCGCCATCTTGCAAGACTTTTTCTTACACGTCGTCTATTGTCGATTCCCGGTGTATAGAGCGACAAAGAAAGAGGTAGTGTGCAGTGTTCAGTAGTGCGCTCTGTGATCTGAATCAGATCTTTCAGGGATATGACACTGTTGTTCCATGCGTCCAATTCGGCGAGATGTATCAACTTATGAGCCAATGGCTGGAGTACCTGCTCCAGTACGACCTGCCGGTACACAGAAATTTGTGTCAGCAATGAAGGATTTTCATCGGACAGAATATTTGTCGAAATTTCTCTGTGATGGTACACGGCAGCAGTCAATGACTCCTGGAGCGGATGGATTATTCTTTTTGTTGTTACTAGGCGCCAAGTATCGTGTGACTGCAGAATAATATTTTCCGCTTCGTGAACCAGTGAATCGAACATCGAATCGATCTCAGCTTCACTACCAGCATCAGTATGAGTAGCTGGATGTGCTTCCTGCTCCATATTCATAGCGTTTTAGGCAGGGGGAGAACATGCCCAATGGGCCGGTCGAAATAACCCTGTTTCCTGAATTCTGCTTTGGCTGCTTCGGTGACGTCGCTTGCGAAAGCGAACTCATAACGTGTATCCAGCACATAGGCCTTGACCGCGAGTTGTGTTAGAAAGGTTTCCTTGAACTCGTCCCTAACATTGACCACGATAGGCTTACCCAGATAAACGTATTTTGAGTTGGCTGCCGCACTATGGGCAATCGATTTCACCTTTGTTGTATCGGCCCAGCCTGGAACGTAGAGCTCTACAACGACTTGGCAGTGCAAGGCCCCCGCGTTCGCATTTGCAACCTGACTGTCAATTACATGCGCATTGGGAACCGACACTAAATTGTCGTCCGAAGTGACGATTCGTGTGGCTCTCAATCCGATGGAAGCCACTTCGCCGTATGTTTCGCCGATCCGAATCTTATCTCCGACTTGGAAGGGCTGGTCAAAAATAATAATGATCCCTCCAAAGATGTTTTTCAAAATGTTCTGTGCTGCGAAACCTACAGCTACGCCAATCACCGCGCCTGCGGCAAGCAGGCTACGCTGGTCTAGCCCGAAGACATAAGCTAATACAATGTAGGTGGTCAGGCCAATCACTACTAGGCGCGTAACAGGAATCAGGCGTTTATAGAATAGGCGTCGTCTGGCACTTCGTTCGGAGACAGTATTAAGCAGCCAGAGTATAAACCGTACAGAGACAAGGCCTGCCAGGACAAACAGGATGCTGAGAAAAACCTTGATGCCATAGTTTCCCAAGTCAGATCCAAGCCGCGCAGAAAGTGCGTCATTTAGTAGGATCATATCTTGGTGCACCTCATTGAGCAGTGCTGAGGTGTTGGACAAGAGCAGCAGAGGTCGTTGTTGGAGTGCTGCTTCATCCAACGAGGATAGAACAACTTGCAGATCCACAAGACTTCTTTCTTGTCGCAACAGATCATCCTGGATTCTGGCCGCAGACAGGCGTAGGCTGTCAGCGTCTGGTGCAGGAATGCGCCTTTGTGCGTCCTCAATTGCTGCTGTGTTCTGCGCCAAGTTGTCGGCCACGTTCTCGAGTCTCGCTACTGCGTCCAGCAGTAGCAAGCCAGTGCTTAGGTCTATTTCGTCCACGGCGAATTGGATCGATGCTTCCAAGACTTCCAAGGCAGACTGCAAAAGGTTGGTTGCTCGATAAAGCTGCCAAATCAACTCATGCGTCTGTGCTCTTTCCTCCGCGCCTCCAAGCGAAAAACGGGCTCCCGACACTTCATCTATAAAGTCCACATTAGACGCTATTCGTGTAGCACGAAGTGCAATCAGCAGGGCAAGCGTTGTGCTCAGTGAGTCCAGTGCAGGTGAACTCTGATCACCGTATGTCAACATTTCCCGTTGAAGGGACATATACAGTATGGTATGCAGCGAATCTGTGAGCGAGAAACCCAGTTCGACTACGGGTGTCAGCGGCAATAACTGTCGAGATTCCATCAGCAGTGCCAGAGTTGTTTTCGCGGAATCGAAGGCTGCACGATGGTCTTCCAGTACTTCGATGCGCACTACATTGTCAATCGTGTCGAGTCTCTCTGAAGTTTTAGCCAGTGCCGTGGTCAGTTCAGCTAGATTGGCAGGCGGATTCTCAGTGAGCAAGTCAGAGATCGCATTCGCCAGTATCTGATGCAGCTCCTGATCTAGGTACAGCTGACTGCGTGTGAATGCTGACAGGTTTACAGTCGAGTCCGGGTTCGCCAAGATCAGTTCCAGTGAATCACTTAGGATTTCAAAGGTGTTGCACGCGTCAGCAATTCGAGGAACTAGGGAGTCAGCTAATGCTGGATCTGGCAATTCTGTTTGATTCGCCTGAAGTGTAGTACAGTCTGTGGTCGAACTCTGATCGCAACCGAGGAGGGCAAGTAATGCCCAGATTGATAGTAGGAGAGCTCGAAGTGACCGAACAAGGCGCATAGTTGACGAGGAAGAAAGCTCAGTGTGCAAGATACTGCTTAATCCAGTCGGAGAGGGATACAACAATTTTTGCGCTTGGCAACGGCATTGCGTCGATGTCGTAAGTGCAGCAGGGAGTAAGGAAGTATTCGTTCGCTGCGCCGAGCCCTAAGAAGAATAGTCGCGAACGATGCCGGCTACGAATTCGGTGAGCGTACGTGTTTAGCAACTGAGGGAAACAGTTGAACCATTATTTTTAGTCGGCAGTGATAAGTTGGGGCAATCCTCATGATTAACGAAGCTGTAATAGCATGGGGATTCTAATTTTCTCAAAGGTGACTCTGGAAAAGGCATTGAAGCCAGCCCTCCGCAGTTATTTTGTTCGCTTTCTGTCACCGGGCATATTTGCACAAATTTGGGTCAAACCAAGTACAAGACTCAATTATTTGAACACTGACGCGCCCTTTTGTTTTAAGTGGTCTGTTCTGGTAGCTAGGTCGCTTAGCACAAGAATGGACCGAACTTGAGTTGAGTATTCGAGTTACTGCTGGCGGTTAACTTCATATTGTTTGCTATGCTCTGTGGGCGGGTATTGGTCCGTATATTACCGATAGACGTGTATTTCTTGGTTCAGAAAGAAATAACCAGGCGTTTATGCCATGAGTGCTGAATTTATCGCGCTATTGATTATGCTGGGCTTGGCCACAGGCTTGGCATTGACGTTGCTACTGGCTCAGCGACTACTTGGCCCAAGAAGACCTAACCGAGTCAAGGTGGGTGCCTATGAGAGCGGCATGGATCCAATCGGGACTGCTCATCAGCGGTTCTCCGTCAAGTTCTATCTGGTTGCAATGGTTTTTATAGTCTTTGACGTAGAGGTTGTATTCCTTTACCCATGGGCAGTCAGCCACAGGCATTTTTTGGAAGCGGGAATTGGTATGGGGGTGTTGGCGATTGTGAGCATATTTATTCTGGTCCTTGCGGTAGGACTTTTATACGACATCAAGAAAGGTGGACTGGAGTTCGATTAACGAAACAGACCGCATCACTTCTCATAAAAACGGCGCTGGCTTTTTCTCTATGGATTCCGCTACTGGATACTTAACAACCACTGTTGATTCTGTTGTCAACTGGGCGCGTTCGAACTCTCTGATGCCAATGCCTATGGGGTTAGCCTGTTGTGCTATTGAAATGATGGCCTTTGGTGGTCCCAAGTATGATGTCGGTAGATTCGGCAGCGAGGCCATGCGATTCTCTCCCCGTCAGGCTGACCTGATGATCGTGGCCGGATGGTGCAGTTACAAAATGGCGCATGCGATACGACGCGTCTGGGATCAGATGGCCGACCCCAAGTGGTGTATAGCCATGGGAGCATGTGCTTCGAGTGGAGGCATGCATCGCTGCTATGGTGTCGTCCAGGGAATAGACAATTTTTTACCAGTTGATGTGTATATCCCGGGGTGTCCGCCCCGACCAGAAGCGGTTATTCACGCGTTAATGGATATTCAGGAGAAAATTCGGAACGAGTACTCTATTGCAAAGGATTATACAAGTGGTCCACAACAATCAACCGTTGCGCCAATCAACCCGGGGATCCTTACGAGTGACGGCCGGACAACAGCAGGAGGTGTGTAGAGATTGATTGATGTCTGAATTACTCAAGTTTCATTTTACGCCCGCAGATAAGGCGCGTCCCGAAGAAGAGAATTTGCATGCGCAGGTGTCCACTGACGTCACGGATGTGATAAAGGCTCTACAAGAGCAGTTTCCGGGAGCGGTAACGGATGTATCTGTCTACGCAGGTGAGCATACTGTATTTGTTGCACGTGAGAATTTATTACAAGTGTGTACTGCATTGAAGGAAACGCTGGGATTTACCTATCTCGTGGATCTTGCCGGTGTGGATCGTTTTCAGGAGGATGCACCTCGTTACGAGGTTTACTATTGTTTCGTAAACCTTAAAGCGGGCAAACGCCTTCGGATAAAGGTGCGTGTCGAGGAAGATGACGCAGTTGTACCCTCGATAACGGGCCTGTTCAAGGCAGCAGATTGGAATGAACGTGAGTGCTTCGATATGCTGGGCATTCGTTTCAAAGGCCATCCAGACCTTCGACGTATGTACATGCCGGAGGATTTTGAATATTACCCCCAACGCAAGGAATTCCCGCTTTTGGGTATTCCAGGATCACTCCCGCTCCCACCGCGGACACCCGAGGGAGAGTTAACTCTGGATCCTTTTGCAGCTGCCCGTAGCGGCAGTCCGGTCAAGAGCTATCAAGAGCCTGCAGCAAACGACGAAAAATAATGCCCCCTACAACGTCATATCACGACCAGGAGCATATTTTTTCGTTCTGGCCCAGACACAACGAGACCATACTCAAACGGCTTGAGAGCAAAGATGCCTGGCTAAGTACAAGACGCGGCATTGAAGTTTCGCGCGTGGAGGATGCACTCGAGCACGAAATGACACTGAATATCGGGCCGCAGCATCCTGCTACACATGGTGTGCTCAGGTGCGTAGTTAAGCTTGATGGCGAGCGGATCGAAAAATGCGTACTTGATATCGGGTACCTGCACCGCGGTATCGAAAAGCTTGCGGAAAGCAAGACATACCAGGAGTTCATGCCCTATACCGACCGTATGGATTATCTGGCGCCATACGCAAATAATGTGGCTTGGTGTATGGCAGTGGAGAAACTCGCGAACATTGAAGTTCCCGAGCGAGCACAGTGGATTCGGATGATCATGTGCGAATTGGCTCGTATTTCTTCTCACCTGTTGTGGCTGGGAGTCGGGCTGATGGATGCGGGGGCAGTGAGCGTTTTTCTATGGACATTCCAGGGCCGGGAAGATCTCTATAACATCTTTGACGAGGTTTCGGGGGCACGATTTACGGTGTCGCACAGTCGTATTGGTGGATTAGCAACAGATCTGAGTCCCAAGGCGATCGCTATGATCAGGGACTTTGCAACCCGTTACGAGAACATTGTTCGGGGCTGGCAAAAGCTTCTCAATCGTAACCGCATCTGGATTGATCGAAACAGGGATGTTGGCATTGTCAGTGCGGATGAGGCTATTGCACTCGGACTAACAGGTCCCAATCTCCGCGGTAGTGGTGTTCCCTATGATATTCGCACATTTGAACCATATCTGAAGTACGACGAAGTAGACTTTATCATTCCACTCCGGGAGGAGGGGGATTGTCTAGCGCGGTATCACATTCGTGTCGAAGAGATGCTGGAGAGCCTCAAGATTATTCGTCAGTGTCTGGATCGTTTGCCGGAAGGGCCGATCCGGACGGATGATGCGAAGAAAGCCTATCCGTCCAAGAACGAAGTATATTATTCAATGGAGGGCATGATACATGACTTCATGTACACGGAGACAGGAGTAACTCCGCCCAAAGGAGCTGCTTCGTATCATGCTATCGAATCTCCCAAAGGGGAGTTAGGGTTCTATCTTGAAAGCGATGGAACCGGATGTCCTTGGCGTGCACGCATTAACGCACCGTCCTTCACAAACCTCCAAGGTTTGGAATCCATGATGGAAGGTCATCCGGTAGCAGATATTGTAGTACTAATCGGTTCCATTGACCCAGTAATGGGTGAGGCGGACAAGTAGTATGGCAGATTTTATTCGTAATCCCGTAGTGGCGCTGCCGGATCCCAATCCGGCATCACATTTCTCGAAGGAAGAGCTTGTGTTTACCGCCGAAGAAAAGGAGAAAATTGCCGAGTATGTGGCCCAATACCCAACCCCGGATGGTGCAGTTATGTGGGCACTCTGGCTGGCGCAGGAAAAATTTGGGTTTCTGCCATCCGAGGTAATGCGACTGGTCGCCACCGAACTCTCGTTGCCTTATGCACAGGTATACGGTGTGGCGACGTTCTATACGCAGTACTTCAAAGAGAAGAAGGGCACTTTCGTTTTGGATGTATGCACCTGTTTTTCTTGCCAGTTCTGTGGAGGCTACGATATTCTAGCTTACCTGGAAGAGAAACTTGGCGTTAAGCGAGGGCATACGACTCCATGCGGCCGTTACACTTTGCAGGAGGCTGAATGTCTGGGGGCATGTGGTTCTGCGCCCATGATGCAGGTTTCCAATGGCCCATATGCGCACAATTTGACACCGGAAAAAATCGACGCACTATTGGCTGCGATGGAAGCAGGAAAGCCACTTCCATTTGTGTCCGTGACGTTGCCACAGGATGAAGATGAGATGGGTGGAAATAGACGAACTGATGCGGAAGTGGTCGAACACTACGCGGTCCCTCCACAGACGAAGCGAACACAGTAACTTTGTCATGGACTGGAACTATGAGCTCACAGCTTCGGGGTTGAGTCACCAAATGATTTGTGTTAGCTACGCGACAAGGCCATGACAAAGGCGGGCGACTGGAAATCATACAAACGGGTGCTTCTGCCACCGGTTAAAGATTTACATCATCTGGATGTATATCAGGAGCAGGGCGGCTATCAGGCCCTGCGTGCGGTTCTGAGTGACTGGAAACCTGAAGATGTTACGGCTGAGGTCAAACTCAGCGGTCTTCGTGGCAGGGGCGGTGCTGGGTTCCCTACCGGCCTTAAATGGAGCTTCATGCCTCCGGTCAAGCCGGATGTGCCGCGTTACCTGTGCTGCAACGCAGATGAGAGTGAGCCCGGAACGTTCAAGGACAGGCAGCTCATGGAGTATAACCCTCATCTCTTGTTCGAGGGTATCCTGATTGCAGGCTATGCAATGTCACTCAAGGCATGCTACTTGTATGTTCGGGGTGAGTTTGCCAGTTGGATTACGCTTCTCCAGAATGAGTTGTCAAAGGCATACGATGCGAAATTGGTAGGCGACAACATACTGGGGACGGATCACAGTATGGATATCATCATCCACAAGGGAGCAGGTGCTTACATATGTGGTGAGGAGACCAGTCTGATGGAATCTCTTGAAGGCAAACGCGCCTATCCTCGCATTAAACCTCCTTTTCCTGCGCAATCCGGCATTTGGGGGTACCCAACTACCATCAATAACGTGGAAACACTGGCCTGCGCTCCCATCATCATTAATCGTGGGGGGGACTGGTTTGCAGGTGTGGGTGCGAAGAAGCATCCCGGGCCTGTACTTTACGGTATTTCCGGTCACGTGAATCGTCCAGGCGTATATGAGTATCCTACGGGGATGCTTATCACGGACCTACTCGAGATAGCCGGCGGCATGCGTGACAACAAAAAGCTTAAGGCGCTTGTACCAGGAGGAGCTTCGGTTCCGGTTTTGCGGGCGGATATGATTGACGGTGTGACGATGGATGTAGAAAGTCTGCAGGAAGCAGGCTCCATGATGGGCACTGCCGGCATGTTGTTTTTGGATGAAGACACCGATATGGTTGCCTTTTTGCGCCGTGTTGCCCGGTTCTATCACCATGAGAGCTGTGGACAGTGTACTCCATGTAGAGAGGGTACGGGCTGGATGGAAAATTTGATCACACGGATCGACGATGGAGAAGGAAATTTGCGAGACCTGGACTTGCTACTTGACCTCTGTGATCAGATGGAAGGGCGGACTGTTTGCGCATTGGCAGACGCTGCTGCATGGCCTGTACGTAATACGATTAAGCGTTTCCGGGGAGATTTTGAACGCCGATGTCGTCCGGCTGCCTGGGCCGTGAATGCCTGAAGATAATAAGCATTTAACCGCATGAAATACACACTGATCGGTATTTGCCTACTGTTGATTGCCTGTGGTGGATCGGAGCTGGCCAGCGATGAGATTTATGGTGCACAGGATGAAGCTGTGGATGTAATTCCTGTAGAAGCTGTACTCGCAGAACCCCAGCATTACATGGATGACGAGATTGCCGTGGCCGGTACGGTGCATGAAGTTTGTCAGATGAAGGGTTGCTGGTTGATGTTGCGGGGTCTGGATACGGGCGAGGGTTTGCGTGTACATGTTGAGCGGACAGAAACCGGCGAGTACGCTTTTACAGTTCCAAGTGATATTAGTGGCCGATATGCTGTAGCCGTAGGCACCATAACGACTCCAGAAGCGGAGGAAGAAGCACATTACCAGGAGGATGCCCCGGGTACTGTTCCAGTGCTTTCTATGGTTGCTGTTGGCGTCCGTATATCTCCGGAAGAATCCATTTAGGTTATCCATGCCAAAGGTCATTATAGACGGAGAGGAATACGCGTTCGAGGGGCGGCCGAGTTTGCTCCAGTTTTGCCTGGATCATGGCATAGAATTGCCCCATTTCTGTTATCATCCGTCCATGTCTGTGCCGGCAAATTGTCGGCAATGCCTTGTGGATGTGGGAGCCCCAGTGCGTGATCGGGAGACAGGTGAATTCCAGTTGGACGAGAACGGGGAGAAAGTCATACGGTATTTCCCGAAACTGCAGACTAGTTGCAGTCATGTGATATCAGATGGGCAGGTTGTCCACACTGCACGCTCGAGCAAAAAGGTAGAGCGGGCGCAGTGCGACACAATGGAGTTTCTGCTCATTAACCACCCGTTAGACTGTCCCATATGTGATCAGGCAGGGCATTGCCCCTTGCAGATTCAGGCCTACAAGTATGGGCCTGAAGGATCGCGTTTCGAGTTCCAGAAAGTTCATAAGCCCAAGAAAGTCAAACTGGGGCCGAATGTTATTCTGGATGCTGAGCGATGTATCAATTGTACGCGTTGTGTCCGCTTTACGGATGAGATTTCCCGGAGTAGGCAGCTTACGATCATCGAGCGTGGTGTTAAGAATTATCCGATTACGCCACCTGGGGTTTCGTTTGACGAACCCTATTCTATGAACGTGATTGATCTGTGCCCGGTTGGTGCGCTCACATCGGCGGATTTTCGATTCCAGGCGCGGATTTGGGAAATGGCTAGTGCGCCATCCATTACCACGACGAATGCTAAGGGATCGAACTGCTTTTTGTGGGTGCGTGACAATCTGGTGATGCGCATTACTCCTCGTCCGAACCCGGACGTTAACGAGTTCTGGCTTCCAGACGAAGACCGCCTGACCTACAGGCGGTTCAATGAAGACCGTCCGTGTGGTCCTGCCGCTTTGAACAAGTCGGGGCCATGTTCCTGGGATGAGGCAATTCGAGAGACTGCAGAAATTCTGAGTAACGCAGGCAAGGAAACGCTATTCCTAGCTTCGGCACATGCAACCGTTGAAGATAACTGGATGTTGATGCAGCTTGCGGAAGTTGTTGGTGGGCAGGTTGCCGGGTATATCCCTCACATTGAGCCGGGCCATGGGGACGGATGGTTGCGAACAGATGACCGGGCCCCCAACAGTCAAGGATGTGAGCGCTTAGGGCTACAGCCTGTTGATATGAAGTTATGGGGTGCACGCCTTGAAGCCGGAGAGGTGCAGGTACTCTATGTATTGGAGGATGATCCTGTTGCTGCAGGACTTTGCAGTACGCAGGCATTGGATAATGTAGAGGTGATTCTGCATTATCATAGCACGACGAATCAAACGCTGCCTTCAGCCAACGTAGCTTTGCCGGCAGCAACGGTTGCGGAAACGGTCGGTACATTTGTTAATGAAGCTGGACGTGCACAGTGCGTGGTGCCAGCGAAGGTCATCAAAGGTGTCAATCGCACGCTCATGATGCAAATGGGCTTGAGCCGGGCCGACCAGCACGGTACACCCTTTGACCGGTGGCATAATGAATCTCACTATGTGGACTGCAAACCCAGTTGGGAAATCATTCCCCTTGTAGCACGGGCCCTAGGTGTGGAGATTGCCGCGCAGAGCCCCAAAAAAGTCATGCAGCATATCAGTGTGTCCATCCCGGCGTTTACGGGAGCGACTTACAAGGCAATGGGCCTAAGTGGTGTGATGCTTCCCCCCATCGAAATAGAGGTTGCCAGTTAGAGGTGATGAATCTATCGCCCGGTTTATTGGCCTTAGTGGCCTTCGGCATTATCAATTTTATGCTGATATCAGCATCCTGTCTGGTGTATGCTGAACGTAAAGTATCTGCCTTTATCCAGAACAGGCCAGGCCCTAATCGGGTTGGTCCGGGTGGATTTTTTCAGCCGTTCGCGGACGTTTTCAAGCTCCTGTTCAAGGAGGATACGGTCCCCGAAGGTGCAAGCAAGTTTGTGCATGCGTTGGCCCCAGTCATCATGGTCGTTATAGCGATGACGGTACCGGCGCTGATTCCGTATGCACGCGGAGTTGTGATTGTGGACAGTGCTGTGAGCGCGCTCATCATCTTGGCGCTAACGAGTATTTCGGTGTACGGAGTTACACTTGCGGGCTGGAGTAGTAACAGCAAGTTTTCACTCTTGGGTGGCTTGCGCTCAAGTGCGCAGATGATTTCGTATGAGTTGTCGATGGGGCTAGCGGTAGCGAGTGTCGTAGTCACGGCCGGATCTCTCAGTGTTGTAGAAATTGTAGAGAACCAGGCTGCGGGTGGAGCAATCCTGGGATGGAATGTTTTTCGCAATCCGATTGGTGCAATCATATTTATTATAACGGCTTTTGCGGAGACGAACCGTGCACCGTTTGATCTACCTGAAGCTGAGCAGGAGCTGGTGGCGGGATACCATACCGAGTACAGTGGCATGAAGTTTGGCATGTTTTTTCTGGCCGAGTACGTTAACTGGTTCGTAGCTTCCTTTGTGATTGCAACATTTTTCTTTGGTGGTTACCTCATCCCATTTGAACCACAATTGCTTACAGCTTTTCCTGGGCTTGCGGGATCTGTTTGGTTCGGGCTTATGCAGGTAGGGAGCTTGCTTCTCAAGGTTGGTTTCTTCGTATTTTTGTTTCTGTGGGTGCGTTGGACGTTGCCTCGCTTCAAGTACAATCAGCTTATGCAGATTGGCTGGAAAGTGTTGTTGCCGGTTGCGCTCGTGAATGTGCTTGTGATGGCGCTCATAGTTGCGCTTTTTTCTGGTGTATAGTATGCTGATAGCCGCATCCATTCTCTCAGCTGATTTTGCCAGATTGGAGGCACATGCAGCGGAAGCTGTGGCTGCTGGGGCAGACTGGTTGCATATAGATGTGATGGACGGGCATTTTGTACCGAATCTGACCTTTGGTCCATTAGCCGTCCGTGCGCTTCAAACACTTAAAGTTGAGACTGGCGTTACACTGGATACGCATCTAATGATTTCAGAGCCGGAGCGCTATCTGGAAGAATTTGCACAGGCTGGATCAGATATAATTACAGTTCACGTTGAAGCCTGCAAGGATGTAGGTGCTGCACTCCGGAAAATCCGTGCTTTAGGTTGTCGACCGGGACTGACACTTAATCCAGATACATCGCTCAGTCAACTGGAGCCTTGGCTGACCGATATAGACGTAGCTATGATCATGTCAGTATATCCAGGGTTTGCTGGTCAATCTTATCTGCCTGAATCCAATGGACGGATAGGGCAATTGAAAGCAATGCTGAGTCGTAATGCTAGTAAGGCATTATTAGAAGTAGATGGAGGTGTGAAGCCGCACAATGTGCATGAACCACTCGAGTGCGGTGCGGATGTCGTAGTTGCTGGCAGTGCCATTTTTGGCGGGCTAATACCCGATCGTATTGCGCAGTTGCGTAGCAATCAGCCCCTGTAGCTCAACAGGATAGAGCGACGGCCTCCTAAGCCGTATATCCGGGTTCGAGTCCTGGCGGGGGTACCAAGTATCAATGCAGACAGCCTATATCGCATTGGGATCAAATCTGGGAAATCGCCTCGCACGGTTACGTCAGGCAGTAAGCGGTTTGCAGCGTGTAGCTGTCCTTGTTCGATGCTCGCCTGTCTATGAGGGGCCTGCCCACACACTTATGCCCAATGATGTATCTCCTGATTTTTTGAATGCAGTTGTCGAAATACAGACAGATTTAGGCGGTACGGATTTGCTTCATGCCTGCCAGGAAATTGAGCGGCAGGGCGCCCGTTGTCGCCGAGCCCCCTATGCACCTAGGACGATTGACCTTGATATTCTTACGTTCGGGGAGCTTACATGTAATACAGATCAACTCATATTGCCGCATCCAAGGCTTCAAGAGCGGCGATTCGTGTTACAGCCGTGGTTTGATCTGGCACCTGAGACTTATATTCCAAGTCCAATAGATTCGACAGTGTCTGCAGTGCTTGCCAGCTGTAGGGACAAAATCAATTTAGTCAGGACGCCGTGGTTGCTTATGAATGAAAGAAATGAAACCAGCACATAAGAGTCATACGGACACCCTACCGGACAACCTTCGTTACGTGGCGATTGAGGGCGTGATTGGAGTCGGTAAGTCACAACTCGCAAGTCTCTTAGCCGAGCGCTTTGATTTGCGACTCGTCTTGGAGGATTTTGAGGAAAATCCTTTTCTTTCTCGATTTTATCGCAATCCTTCACGTTGGGCCTTTCAGACGCAGATTGCATTCTTGGCCAGCCGGTATCGACAGTTGTCGACCCTTCGGACGATGGACTTATTTCATAAAGGGGCGATTACCGACTACTCATTTGACAAGGATCGGATTTTTGCGCATATGTATCTCAGCGGTGAAGAGGTGGATATCTACGATAAGTTATACATGCAGATGGAGATGAGTACACCGCAGCCAGATCTGGTCATCTACATACAATCCAGCCTTGAATGTTCTCTTGAACGAATTCGAGAGCGAAACATCCCTTATGAACGCGGAATTAATAGAGACTTACTGGAGCGTCTACGGGAGGCGTACATAGACTATTTTTTTCGATACACAAAAAGTCCGCTCCTAAACGTCAACGTTGAACAGATGGATTTCAAGGAACGGCCGGAGGACCTGGATGAACTGGCTCGAATTATTGTAGAGACCGAGCACTACGGGATCATGTACTACAACCCAAGCAAGCCAGCATTATTTAAATGAACCTCGTGTCCGGCATTCTGCTTGCGACGATTGGATACTTTCTATTGAGGGCAGTTTGGCGGTTGTTTAAGGCAGTGGAGGCGGACAGACCGGCTCCAAAGCCTCCCCGACCCCCATCATCGGGCGAGTTTGAGGACGAGTTTAACGAGATAGAGGATGCTCGCTGGCGCGATCTGCCCGGAGGCACTAGACACCGAACGTGAAAGTGAGTCGTTGATTGCTCTCGACTGCAGCGCCTCCTTTTCGCGCCGGCCGGAACAGGGATCTCATGGCGGCGCTCACAGCGGCTTCTTCCAATCCATGCCCAAGGGCATCCACCGGCTCACGTGTATTGTCCTTTTCACCAAGCAGGTAGCGCTCAACAATTTGCGGGGACTGCACGCGTCCTCGTTTGTCTACTACAAAGGCAACGACGATTTCTGCACGAATGTCGCGTCGTTCAGCAGATTTAGGATATTTGTGTATGGCGATACGGATTGGTTTTGGCGCCTCGGTTGCTGCGATTCCGGTTGATAGGGTTCCTTCGGGTTCCGTTGGCATTTCGTCCAAGGGTGGACCTGTAATCTCAAGAGGATCCAAGTCAAGCAGGACATCCTCTTCTAGGATGGTGTCATCCGGCGCGATTATGGGGGGGAGGGGAGCAGGGGGTGGGGGAGCACGCCGTGTTTGGCGAGTGGAGACGATCTCCTCCATTTGAATCATTTCCGGGCTGGAGTAGGTGATGTCGAGCGGTTTTGGTTCAGGTTCAATGGGCCAAAGCTTTATACAAAGCAGGATCAGCACCTGCGCCGCTATAATACTGGCAAACAGGCGCAGCGAATAAGAATCACCGTTGAAGTGGCGCCGCATACCCAGAAAATCTTTTGTGCACCTCGTGGACCTAATCTATGGAAGGTAGCCTCAGTGCTGGTTAGGGATTATACCCTCATAATCAAGATTTGATGGCTTGAGGGCCTGTATCCGTCTTTGTTAGTACGGTATTCGGCATTGATGGGGTTCATTGAGTTCTTCGTTGAATTGCTCGAAGGTCAATCTGAGGTATCCGGTCGATATTTGTCGTCCCCATGCAGGCGCGGCACCCGGGCCATACGTTTCTGAGTATACCACATTTCAATACCATCCACCACAGACGCGCATAATGACCCGCATTCCGATCAGTCGGTTGGGCATGGAGTAGCTGTTGTTCTGTACCCGGATGGTACTGCCCTTTGATACGGAAGTTACCCTCTATATTGGGCGTAGGTCACTGCTCTCCTTGTTGGGGAATAGCCCCCCTGTTCTGTGCGTACAATGTAAGGAAATGGGGAGGGCTTGGTCCTTCCGGGTCGTACGGTACGACCTAAATGTTTCATTTCAACCAGTTGGAGGAGGCTCCAAAAACATGAAACATTTCACTAAATCTTTCAAGCTCGGCTATGTCGCGGTGTTTATTGCGCTGGTGGCTGCAGGCTGCGAATCGTCTGTGAATGAGCCACAGCACGCCGACTCACCAAACGACAACGGGGAACTTCTAACTCTGATAGAATCATTGGACCCGATGGTATTAATGCAACTGTCCCGGCAATCGGATGCTCTTCTACCTTCGGCCCAACAAGGTGACCGCGGCACCTTGTCCAACGGCACGCACTGGCGCAATATTTCAGACTGGGAGGCATTTGGACTGGGGTTTTCCGGGTTGCGTCCACTTGGTATTGACGAAGCCGCTTCAGTCACGATTGACTGTCAGGAAGAAACAGACGCCAACCGGTTCAAGAAGGCTGCATTTGCGAACTGTGTGGCAGATATGATCAATATCTGTGACGGTGCAGATGTGTACAACGATGATGAAACTGGCCATACCAACACTGAAGGCTACAATCGTGTCTATGATGACGATGGCGACGAAAATCATGTGGCTTGTGATTTTCAAGATGAAGATTGAGTTCAGGTTCCTTCCTGGTTAGGGGCTGAGCCCCATCGTGTTAGTGCCCTTAAATTGTCTCTGTGAGCCTCTGACAATGGCCGGAGAGAGCAAGCTAACTGGATCTGGCGGGTAAAAAATACCTAGCCTGGATGCAGCATCCAGACCACCTGCCTCCATCTGTGCAGTACGGTAAGTTCTAATCCCCCGGAGTTCCTGCTGATGCGCCACGGCAACCCGCTGATATTCTCTCACCTGACACAATTGCCAAACACAAACGTACCCAAGTCAACATGGAATTCTCGGACGGATACAACAGGTAAGCCTAGGACAGGGTTGAATTGTGGAGATTCTGATATATTACGGGGGCTATCACGATTCGTGTGAAATTGGTGATTTTAGGACGAAATGATTTCTGAATTCCAGGATCCGGTAGCCTGTTAAGTCCATTACCGATTAACGTTGACCATTGAACAGTGCAGCGCTATTCATTGCTAAAACAGGTATAGTGATTGGAATATCGTTAACGTGCGTATCTTTCTCGCTATAGTCCTTTACATGGAGTTAAGGCCTTCTCGGGCTTCGAGAGGGCTTTTTTAGGGAATTATACGGAGTACAGAAACTGAGATAAATGAGTTTTGAACCACAACCCTCCAAGCTAGCGCTGGCCGACGGAACAGTAGTAGTGGGTACAGCCATCGGTGCCAGCGGAGAAAGTGGTGGTGAACTCTGTTTTAATACGAGCATGACAGGGTACCAGGAAATCCTCACTGATCCATCCTATCACGGGCAGATCATGATGATGACCTATCCTCACATCGGCAATTATGGTGCTCACGACGACGATACGGAGGCAGCTAGACCAATGGTTTCTGCCTTGGTTGTGCGAGCCTTCTCGCGTGAATATTCCAATTTGTTGGCGCAGGAATCCCTGCACAACTATATGGACAGGCACGGCTTGGTTGGCATTACGGGTGTGGATACCCGCAAACTGGTTCTACATATTCGGGAGAGCGGTGTCATGAATGCCGTGATTTCGTCCACAGATCTGGATGATACTTCGCTCGTAGAAAAAGCACGGGCATGGCCCAGTATGGATGGACTGGAGTTGGCTTCCCGGGTAACCTGCAGCGAACCATACACCTATTCGGATACGGACGGTCTTCGCATAGCGGTGTACGATTTTGGGGTTAAAACCAACATTCTGCGTACGTTTGCAGCCTTGGGATGCAGTGTTAAGGTCTTTCCCGGACAGACGCCGCTCAAGGACGCGCTGACTTGGTCACCCGATGGTCTATTCTTTTCAAATGGCCCGGGGGATCCAAGAGTTATGCCGGAAGCGATCGCCTGCGTCCGGGAAGCAATGATGACTGGTGTACCGCTCTTTGGGATTTGCCTTGGACACCAGCTTATGGCTTTAGCACAGGAGATAGGCGTATTCAAGATGTATGTTGGCCATAGAGGTGCGAATCAGCCGGTAAAAAATATGAGGACTGGCAGAGTGGAGGTAACCACGCAGAATCATGGGTTCTCGGTAGATCCAGAGTCTATATCCAGTGAGTTGGCTAACATTTCTCACGTGAACCTGAATGACCAGACGATAGAAGGTCTGCGCTTCGAAGGTTTTCAAGGATTCAGTGTTCAGTATCACCCAGAGGCATCACCAGGGCCTCACGACAGTCGCTATTTATTTGAAGAGTACTTGCAGATGTGCTCAAAAGCCAGGTCCTAACTGATGCCACGGCGCACAGATATTCACAAGATTTTACTGATCGGGTCGGGTCCTATCATTATCGGCCAGGCCTGCGAGTTCGATTACTCAGGAACACAAGCCTGCAGAGCGCTCCGAAAAGAGGGCTACGAGGTTGTGTTGGTCAATTCGAATCCAGCTACGATCATGACCGATCCCATTACTGCGGATCGAATTTATTTGGAAGAACTGACTGCGCCATCCATCCGCAGGATTGTAGAAGAGGAGCGACCTGACGCTGTGCTACCTACCATGGGAGGACAGACGGGATTGAACTTGGCTGACGAATTACAGCGACAGGGATATTGGGAGGCGCAGGATGTGAAAGTAATCGGCGTAGATATAGATGCAATCCATATTACAGAGGATCGGCAGCAGTTTCGTGATCTGATGGAAGAGATTGGTGTGGATCAGGCGCGCAGCCAAGTGGCTAGAAGTCTGCTGGAAGCGAAGGAGGTCATACAATCTCTGGGCGGGTTACCGGTGGTTATTCGGCCATCTTTCACCTTGGGTGGTGCAGGCGGTGGAATCATATGGAGTCCCAGGGAACTGGAGAGGAAGGTTATGCGGGGGCTCGAACTCTCCCCAGTCCATGAAGTCCTCGTGGAAGAATGTGTGTATGGCTGGAAAGAATTTGAGTTGGAATTACTGCGTGATCGAAATGATAATGTGATCATAATCTGCACAATCGAGAATGTGGATCCCATGGGCGTCCATACAGGGGATTCGGTGACGGTAGCACCGGCCCAGACGCTTACAGATAAGCAGTTCCAACATATGCGGGACACAGCTATCCGCATGATGAGATCCATTGGAACCTTCGCAGGCGGTTGCAACGTGCAGTTCGGGATTAACCCGGTGGATGGACGCATGATTGCCATTGAAATTAATCCACGGGTCTCCCGTTCATCAGCGCTTGCGTCAAAAGCAACCGGATATCCGATCGCGAAAGTCGCGGCTAGGCTTGCTGTCGGATATACCCTGGATGAGTTAAAAAATGACGTAACCGAAACTACGAGTGCTTGTTTTGAGCCGGCAATTGATTACGTGGTAACCAAGATTCCCCGTTGGAATTTCGAGAAATTCGAAGGCGTGGATGAGGAGTTGACCACACAGATGAAGGCGGTTGGGGAGGTAATGTCCATTGGGAGAACCTTCACAGAAAGTCTGCAGAAGGCGTGGCAGAGCCTGGAAATCGGCTATGCAGGCCTGGGGGCAGATCGGGAAAACCCGGATCGACCCAGCGTCCGCGAGCGCCTGCGCAAGTCATACTGGGATCGGACGCTCCAAATCAGGAATGCATTTATGCATGGTGCTTCCATGGATGAGGTGTACGACATTACGCGGGTTGATCCTTGGTTCTTGCAGCGAATAAGGATGCTCGTTGATCTGGAAAAAACATTCCAAAGGTTACGCCTACAGGATATCACGGCAGAGCAAATGCTGGATTTTAAACAGCACGGCTATTCGGATGTCCAGATTGCGTGGCTCGTGGCGGATGAAGTGAGTGAAGAAGAGGTACGTCAATATCGCCTGTCTCAGAATATCCGTCCCCAATTTCTTCTGGTCGACACGTGTGCAGGAGAGTTTCCGGCAGCTACCCCATACTTCTACTCCTCCTACGAAAGTGCAACAGAGAGCCTGGTCTCTGACCGGAAGAAGGTTATCATACTTGGCAGTGGACCCAACCGAATTGGTCAGGGGATTGAGTTTGATTACTCCTGCGTCCACGGAGTGCAGGCAGTGCAGGAAATGGGCTATGAGGCAATAATGATCAATTGCAACCCCGAAACCGTATCGACGGATTTTGATATTGCAGATAAGCTTTACTTTGAACCTGTATTCTGGGAACGTGTACTTGATATCATTGAACACGAGAAGCCCAAGGGCGTCATTGTCCAACTTGGTGGGCAGACAGCATTAAAACTCGCAGGGAAGCTTTCTGAGCGGGGGATAAAAATATTTGGTACCTCCTATGAGCTTATGGATTTGGCCGAGAACCGGGGCAAGTTTTCCGAGATTCTCAAAGAGTTGGAGATCCCCTTCCCACCATACGGCATGGCTCGGACGGTATACGAGGCGGTACGAGTAGCCGAGTCCATTGGATATCCAATCCTTGTGCGACCCAGTTACGTTCTGGGTGGTCAGGGAATGAGAATTGCCATCAACAAGGAAGAGGTTGAGCGTTATGTGACCGATATCTACACACTCCTGCCCGACAATGAGATTCTGCTTGATCTATTCTTAAACAATGGCATTGAGATTGATGTAGATGCCGTACGCGATGCTGATGGTGATGTATGGATTACGGGAATCATGCAGCATATTGAACCTGCAGGTGTGCACTCCGGTGACTCCACAGCTGTTCTGCCACCGTATTCTCTGAGTGAATCAGTCATTGAAGACATTAAGAAATACACCATAGCTATCGCGAATCGTTTGGAGGTACTGGGATTAATGAATGTGCAAATGGTTGTGCAAGGAGAAATGGTTTACGTGATTGAGGCCAATCCTCGTGCGTCCCGTACAGTTCCGTTCGTCGCAAAGGCTACGGGAGTGCCGGTGGCTCGAATTGCCAGCAAAGTTATTCTGGGAGCCAAACTCAAAGATTTCAGGGCTGAGGGTGTATTGAATTCCAGTTTGAAAGGGTACGCAATCAAAGAACCTGTTTTCTCGTGGTCCAAGTTCCCGGAAGTGCGAAAAGAGCTTGGCCCGGAAATGAAGTCCACAGGTGAGACCATTGTCTTTGTGGACGCGCTCACCGATAGTCACTTTGAGCGTCCATACGAAATGCGCAACCTCTACCTGTCACGTTAGCAGATGGCTGGACATAACAAGTGGTCAAAGGTTAAGCGGCAAAAGGCGGTCACCGACAGCCGTCGTTCGAAGGCTTGGGCCGTAATCACGCGTGACATTATGGTAGCTGCCCGTGAGGGTGGTAAGGATCCAGATATGAATACGCGCCTCGCGCTTGCCATCCAAAAGGCCAAGGGCAAGAATATGCCCAAGGAAAATATCGAACGGGCAATTAAACGTGGGTCTGGAGAAATTGAAGGGCAGGATTACAAGGAATGCACGTACGAGGGATACAGCGCGCAAGGAGTAGCGGTCATGGTTGATGCATTGACGGACAATACAAATCGTACAGTTGCCGATGTGCGCAGCGTGTTTGCCAAGAGTGGAGGGCGTCTGGCTAAATCAGGTAGCGTCGCTTATCTCTTTGAGCGCAAAGGGTTGATTCAGGTTGATTCGGGGAGCATAGATGAGCTGGAGCTCTTAGAACTTGTGGCGGATAGTGGTGCGGATGATATGGAAAAAGACGAGGATGCGTTCGTGGTTATCACACCTGTGGAAGCTTTTGAAGCAGTTCAGACCGAGATTGCTAATGCCGGAATAAAAATTGAGGAAGCACGTCTTGTTCGGGTTCCGATGACGAGCGTTAAAAAGGAAGTCGACCAAGTGCGTCAGACGGAGACATTGGTGACAAAGCTGGAGGATCTGCAAGACGTACAGGAAGTCTTCACCAATCTTGAGATGTGATGAAAGTTTTGGGTATTGATCCCGGTTCGTTACAGACCGGTTATGGCATTATTGATGAGGACAATCGAGTTCATGGATTTGGGGCAGTCGCGTTCTCTGGTGATCATGTGGTACGTGTTCAAGCTATTTATCACGAGATAACCCGGTTGGTCAAAGAATTAAAGCCAAATACCTGTGGCATCGAAATGCCGGTTTATGGAAGGAATCCGCAGGCCATGCTTAAGCTTGGCCGTGCCCAAGCCGCGGCCATGCTGGCGGTTCTGAATCAGGGGGTATCGGTAACACAGTACACCCCCAAGATGATTAAGCGATCCGTGACGGGCAATGGCAATGCCAGCAAACAGCAGGTAACCTATATGGTCAGCAGTATGCTGGAATTTGGTGAATTGAACCACGAGCTAACACACGATGCCTCAGATGCATTGGCAGTTGCGTTTTGCCATAAAGAGCGGGAATTGACGGGCAAACAATCGGGAGAATCACGCTACAACAGTTGGGCCGCTTTTGTACGAGCAAACCCGGACCGTGTGGTCGGAAGTTAGCGACAGACACACCCTGTAAGCTATAATTCGGTGGAGTCGAAAGCCACGGGGTTGTGTAGGCGGGAGTAGCGTTATATGATCGGCTACTGCGGACTCAGTAGGATGGGCCAGGGTGCTTCGGATTTGGCAGATTTTTTTATCGGGGAGATTGGCGTTTTTTGTTGAACATTGAAAGAGGGTTTGCGTTAGCGCGCGTGGCTAGCAAATTCTTATAGTTCAGTGAAAATTGGAAAAGACTGCGAGTATCCATTGGACCGGTTGCCAATTGTTCAGGCTTATCATTGGCAGAGCCGGTCCAAACCCTCTCTCAAAAAGGGAGAGCTTGTCTATTATGGACCATATCCAACCTCGTACGGAATCGGCGAAGTACAGCGTGTAACCAATAGCCTTGTTGCTGTAGATTTTCGCGGTACTGGTAGCGCTCGGGTACACGAAGATGTAATTCACGAGCACTACTTGATTCCACTGGCAGATGCTACTCGATAGGGAGCGGTTTTGCGCGGGCAAGTCGGGGAGTTGTCAGTGTGTCGGTGTGGTTATGGTGTATCCCGAATAGTTACGTAGCTGTTGCTGATGGGCTCATTAGTCCTACAGGGAATAACGAAGCGGTTTGGCAAGGTTACGGCCGCTCAGGATATTTCGCTTGAAGCCGAGCCAGGACGAATTCTCGGTCTTTTGGGGCCTAATGGTGCGGGGAAAACCACGACAGTTCGGATGATTGCCAACATCCTTACGCCGGATGAAGGCACGGTAACGCTTGATGGACGTGTGGTAGGACCATGGAGTCAAGAGCAGATGGGATATTTGCCGGAAGAACGGGGCCTCTACAAGAAGATCAAGGTTAATAACCAGCTTCAGTACCTGGCTGCACTCAAGGGCATACATACGCGAGATTCGGTGCCCAGAATAAATTACTGGATGAAGCGTCTGGGTTTGCAGGAATGGGGTGCTCGCAAGGCTCAGGAGTTGTCTAAAGGGATGCAGCAAAAAGTACAGTTTATTGCTGCTGTACTACCAAATCCTCGCCTAATCATTTTAGATGAACCGTTCAGTGGGTTAGACCCTATCAATAGTGAACTTCTGCGTGAGGTTGTTGCAGAGCTAAAGGCTGATGGTCGGACTATTTTATTCGCAAGTCACCGCATGGAGCAGGTAGAGCAATTGTGTGATGATATTTGTCTGATTGCCAACGGGAAACTTGTTTTGAGTGGAACTCTTCGTGAAATTAAGCGAAGGTTTAAGCGCGACAAGCTAGCACTTGCATACGATGGTGAGGCTCTTTTCCTGGACGCCATGAAGGAGACAGGAGACCTGCAATTCCTGGAGCGCAACGAAGACGGTTGCATTGTGCGCCTAGCGGAACACTGTCACCCCAGGTCCCTGTTGGACCGTCTGCTGGCGACTCCAAACCTTGAACTATACCGTTTCGAGTTGCTTCAGCCGTCCTTGAACGAGATTTTTATTCGGACTGTGGAATCTCAAAGATGAGCAGAAAAAGTCTAGTGGTTATGCAGAGCGAGTTCATGCGGCGCGTGACCTCGAAGACCTTTATCCTGACGACATTGCTGGGACCGGCATTATTGATAGCTTTTTTTGCCGTCATAGTTATGATTTCAATTTCTGCGGTAGAAGACACTTCCCAGGAAAACGAGTCCCATCGTATTGCTATCGTGGATGAAACCGGCGTGCTGAACACCCGGATACTGAACCAGGATGCAGGTGACCATGTCTTAGTCACGGCTGATCTCAGCTCTGCACGTGAGGGAGTTCTTGATGGACGTTTTGATGCATACGTTCGTATTCCACCAGAGGTGATTTCTGGAACTACACAGCCGGTGCTTTACTCGCAGGAGGGGAGCGGATTTGGTGTACGCGGTACACTCGGAAGCATAATAGAGAGGGCGCTGGAAGACCATTTACTGGCCGAGCGTAATGTTTCTGCAGATGTACGGTCCATTCTGGATCGTGCGGTGTGGTTGGATACGGTCAGGTTGACCGATGAAGGTGAAGAAGCGGGGGCGCCAGAGGGATATGCAATAATTGGTGGGGTGTTGGGTATGGTCATGTACATGACCATGCTTATTTATGGGTCGTTAATTTTGTACGGTACGCTGGAGGAGAGAACCACACGTGTCGTCGAAATTATTGTGTCCTCCGTTCGCCCATTTGACCTGCTCATGGGCAAGGTACTGGGGATCGGTTTAATTGGTTTTGTGCAGATGGCAGTCTGGATGTTGATGTTTTTGGGAGCCATGATATTAGCCGGGCCGGTTATTGGGTTGTTCATCGATCCAGCCATGTATGATTTGTCCACAACGGCAACCACTCAGGAAATACTGACAGCGGCGAATATTTCTCTGCCGCATATTTCGGCGGGTCTTTTCATATGGTTCATCCTCTACTTTATTGGGGGATACCTTCTTTATGGTGGGTTATTTGCGACAGTAGGGACGCTGGTTGATTCTCCGCAGGAATCGCAGGGATTGATGATTCCACTGCTCATGCCCATGATTATTTCGATCATTTTCCTGTCGCCGGTGATCATGAACCCACACAGCGGGCTCGCATTGGGATTATCGCTGTTTCCCTTAACTTCGCCAGTTCCTATGATCGTCCGCCTATCAGTTACGGATGTTCCATTCTGGCAGATTTTGTTGTCCTACGGATTGCTGGTACTGTCCTTTATGGGCTCAATATGGGTCAGTGCCCGGATCTATCGCGCGAGTATTCTTATGTATGGTAAGAAGCCTTCTCTCAGAGTTATAGTGAGCTATCTTCGAAGTGGTTGAAATAGATCTGTACCTGTGTACTCGGCCTCCAGCTGAAGGAGCGTTTGCTTGCGTTCGAGACCACCTCCGTAGCCTGTTAGTTGGCCGGTTGACCCTATCACGCGATGGCAGGGAAGAATTATAGGAATCGGGTTG
Source organism: Rhodothermaceae bacterium bin80 (assembly GCA_002238805.1). Lineage (GTDB taxonomy): Bacteria > Bacteroidota > Rhodothermia > Rhodothermales > Bin80 > Bin80. The sequence goes on from MPNB01000037.1 coordinate 27,489, forward strand.
GCGCCGTTAGCGGTACCCACGGCGCGCGCAAGGCGTACATCTCCGAGCCTGCGGGCAAGTTCGCCATAAGAGCGGGTCTCGCCATAGGGAATCGTATCCAGCAATGCCCATACCCGCTTCTGAAATGCTGTTCCGCGCACGTCAAGTTTCACCGAGAAGCTATCCAGCTTGCCCAAGAAATAAGCAGCGAGTTCCTTTACGGCTGCATCAAATGGAGCACCGGCGGATTCGCACTCTGAAATGGCACCAAATTGAATACGCATAAGACCATGGGGTGAGAAAGTGAGTGTCAGAGGACCAATGGGCGTTTTGGTAATTACGCCGCATTTGACTCGAGGTGGGACAATTGGCATGATTGGAGCGTTCCAGTGGGCTGGGGTCTTAGAACCAATATTACTCTGTATTGTGATGGAAGTTAATGTGCATGAGACCGGCGATATTGTCCGTGTCCTTGAAATTAAGGCTACCGCAGCGGACCTCGAAACGGATGTACGGCTAGCGTTGCGAAAACTACAGTCGGTGACAGTCTTGCGAGGGTTTCGGTCTGGTCGTGTGCCTCTCAAAATGATTCGGCGCATAAGGACGGAAGAAGCGACACAGAACATAGCGAACAACCTTGTTAAGGAGGTCTTCGAGGATATGGTCAAGGAGAACGATGAGTACGCGCTTCTTGGAAGGCCCCGGGAAATCAAACGGAGCTACGAGTTGGATGGGGATTTGCAGGTTCTGGTGGAGTTTCATGTAGTTCCACGAGTGGAACTCAATAATCTTACCGAACAGGTACTCGAAACCCCTGTTGCGGGTGAAGTCACAGATAGTATGATTGAGTTCTTTATAAGAAAAAAAATATCCAAGTATGTGGCGAATAGGCCGCTTGAAGAGGGGGAGAAAATTGGCGAGGGCGTTGTTGGCATGTTTGATCAAGTATGGTATAGGCTGACAGAGATTGACAGCACAACGGGACTAGTGCTGTTTCAAGGTAGGAATGAAGTAAGGAGTTTCGATTTTGGCGCTGCTAAGTATTTGGGTCCAGATGTCGATGAATTCAGGACGGCTTTTACTGGACGGGTTGTTGGAGAGGAAGTCTTCATAGAAGACTTCATGGAGGACACTTTCTTAATTGATCCAGTGGGGCAAGAACCATACTATCAGGCCGAAATTTTAGAAGCACTACGGTTTGAATGGCCGGAAGTTGATGATGAGTGGGCTGGTATCATCAGTAATGAAGCAGTGGATACCGCAGAAAAGTTGCGGGAGTGGGTGCGGGAGTATCTATCGGATTCATTCAAGGAGCGTAGTAAGCACATCTTGGATCTCAAGTTTAAGGAACGCATGTTTGAATTGCACCCCTTTGCTTTGCCCCCCTCTTTTGTAGCGGAGGCGAGCGAGGAATTACGGCGTGAGTTGGGTGAAGAGATGAACCCGTTGGCGCACGTTGATGATTATATTGCATATATACGATGGCAAGTTCTATTGGAAGCGATTGAGGGACAAGTAGACTTGGAATCGTCTGAAGGGGAAGTGTCCATCCCCGATAGTGAGACAAAACCGGAATCCGAGAACAAGCCCATAAAGGCCTTCGAGTCTCCACACAATAATTTTCTGACTGAACACTTGCTTAAGCAATTTGAGGTTAGGGAGATTCCTGTTCCCGAGTGGCAGATGATGTATGTCATAGCGAATGAATTGTAAGGGAATTCGTGCTCAGCAAACAAGATGTATCTAAATGGTTGACGACTTTGTAAAATTCTCCAAGAGCCTTCACTTGCCGGAGAGTGTATATAGAAAGGGGTTGGGCGATCAGCCCATAGGCAATTTGGTGCCCATGGTAGTTGAGCAAACATCCCGTGGTGAGCGAGCCTATGATATATTCAGTCGGCTCCTAAAGGAGCGAATTATAATTCTCGGTACGCCGATCAACGATATAGTGGCGAATTTGACCGTTGCTCAGCTACTCTATCTGACCAGTGAGGATCCAGAACGTGACATAAACATCTACATTAATTCACCAGGTGGTATGGTGTACAGCGGGCTCGGAGTTTATGATACGATCCAGTACGTGTCTTGTCCGGTTGCAACGATTTGTGTAGGATTAGCAGCCTCCCTAGGTTCGGTGCTCTTGGCTGCCGGAACCAAGGAGCGTCGTGCCGCACTGCCGAACTCACGCATCATGCTGCACCAACCACTGGGTGGAGCACAAGGACAGGCGTCTGATATCGAAATTCAGGCCCGCGAAATTTTGTGGCTGAAACAGCGCCTCTACGAAATCATGGCGCACCATACCGGGCGAGATACGGAGACAATCGCAAAGGATGCAGATCGAGATTACTGGTTGAGTGCAGAGGAAGCTAAGGACTATGGTTTGATTGATAACGTACTGACCCCTCAGGAACTCCCAAACAACAAATAGGCGTGGTACCGCGTACGGGATTTGAACCCGTGTTACCGGCGTGAGAGGCCGGCGTCCTGGACCCCTAGACGAACGCGGCAGGCCGCGTTTTACCATGATGCCCTTCGCGGGTTGCGGAGGTTTGTTGGGTTATTTTTTGGAACCTACCGTTTTCTGCAGAGGTTGCACTGGCAAGCCCCAATAGCATGTCTGTTGCGATATACTTGGACTACAATGCTACAACGCCTGTTGATTCGCGTGTTGTGGAGAAGATGCTCCCCTATTTTACGGAGCACTTCGGTAATCCGTCCAGCCAAGGACATATGTATGGGTGGGCTGCGAGCGCAGCCATAGAGCAGTCGCGCTTAGAAGTGGCCAAATGTATACAGGCAACTCGGCCGAGCGAGATCACCTTCACAAGTGGCGCAACAGAAGGCGTTAATGCTGCACTGAAGGGATTGGCCGAGGCGTGTACTCACCGAGGGCATCATATCGTTACGGTGCAAACTGAGCACAGTGCAGTAGCGAAGGCCTGTCAGCATCTGGAACAGTTGGGGTGGAGCGTAACCTATCTACCGGTCGATTCAGAGGGTATCCTGGATTTAGATAGACTGGAGGACAGTCTCACGGATGACACGGTACTGGTTAGTGTGATGTGGGCCAATAATGAGACGGGTGTGGTGCAGCCGATACCCGAAATTGCCGGGATAGTACGTGAGCGTGGCATTCCCTTCATGACTGATGCAACGCAGGCGATAGGAAAAACACCGGTATCGGTTGAGCATGCGGATATTTTGGTGTGTAGTGGGCACAAGGTCTATGGTCCCAAGGGAGTAGGTGCAATGTTTGTGCGTGGTCGGGTACGCTGTACCCCACTCATAGATGGTGGAGGACAAGAGAAGGGCCGCCGCAGTGGTACACATAATGTCCCGGGGATCGTTGGGATGGGAGAAGCATTTCGGTTGGCCGGGTTAGAATGCGAAAAGGACGGGAAGCGATTAACTGCCTTGCGCGATGAACTGGAACATGCCCTCAGGCAATCCGGTGTTGAGGTTCGGATTAATGGTGCAGGGGTTAACCGGCTTCCTCAGACAAGCAGTATTTCGTTTCCGAATCTGGATCTGGAACGATTGCTCATGTCCATTCGCAGATTGGCAGTGGGCACTGGCAGCGCGTGCGGATCCGGCAGCCGTACACCTAGTGCGGTGCTTTCAGCAATGGGGATTCCGGCTGATATAGCTCGTCGGACGTTGCGAATAAGCTTGGGGCGTCCCACGACCAAACAGGATGTTGCACAAGCATCTGAAATCCTAATAAAGGCTGTGTGCGAATTGTCTGCAAAAGCTGCTTGAGTAGTATGGAAATAGTCAATCGTGTAGTCCAGAGTGGTATTGAGGTTTACGACTTAGAGCTGCTTTGGGAGGGCTATTCGATCAAAGAACTAGATTTGGCTCCTTTCCTTGATCATAGTATACTTTTACGAGAAAAACCTTTTCGGGCGCAGGTAGCTGCCTATGACTGGCAGGAATTCGATGGCGTACACGTTGCACTTTTTTGCAGTACGGATGCGTTAGTGCCGATGTGGGCCTATATGTTGGTTGCATCACGTCTTGATTGTGCGCGGACTGTTACAATGGGACGCAGAGCGGATCTCGTACGAGAGCTGTTTTTATTGGCTTTGGCGAAGGAAGATTGGACCAGATTCTCAGACAGGATTGTTGTGATTAAGGGTTGTGGATCGGGAATTGTGCCTGAGAGCGCCTATACAAAGGCAATGACAGAGTTACAGAAGGTGGCTCGTAAGGTTATGTTTGGTGAACCCTGCTCGAGTGTGCCAGTCTGGCGTCGACCCAAAGAGCGTGTAGATTAACTCCTGTGTATCGGACGGGTAGCCAGACTACAGTGGTCGTGTTCGATTTATTGTCCCTATTGGTGATCGGAAGCGTGGGTTTATCGTGTTCGAGGTCGGTGACGGCAAGCTGACGAAGCATTTTTTGTGCGTACAATTGTTTTTTCTTCAAGGATACACGGATGGGAAGGCGTGCCCCACATTGGTGAGGCAGATGCGTTGCGATCGCAGATAAGTTCATCGATAGAGGCGGCATGGTTTTGGGATCGTGAACTCCTAACAATGCAAGTGTAAGTATTTTAGGGGCCCAACTGCCATGAAAAGCTGGCAGAGCCCCCTGCATTACAGGCTGGGCTGTTTTTGCAGGTGTAGTTCCTGCGGCTTTGTGATTGTTGGATAACTCTCGTTTATTACGGGAGCCTTTACGACCATTTGATAGATTTGCGAGCGTACATTGTGGATCATTTTGCCGTGTGGATCTATCTGAAATTGTGCTCATTAATCATATGAAAATTGATCTTACAGACAAGGTTGCGCTGGTGACGGGTGCGAGTCGCGGTATAGGAAAGGCAATTGCCGTGGGGCTTGCCGAAGCAGGGACAACTGTCGCGGTGCATTGTAATGAAAATATCAGGCAAGCTGAAGCCATTGCTCTTGAACTGGGCAAAAGTGCGCGTGTGTTTCAAGCGGACTTGGCGTCGGTTGAAGCCTGTGAGATGCTTGTGGTGAATGTGATTTCAACATATGGCCGCATCGATATCCTGGTCAACAATGCGGGTATAGCGCGGTTGGTTGATGCGGCAGCCCCTACGGGAGCTTGGCTTCAGGCTTGGGAGCAAACCATGGCGGTTAATGCACGTGCCACCGAGCTTCTGTGTCGCCTTGTAATCCAACATTACCAGACCCGGGGGCAGGGCCGCATTATCAATATCGCATCACGTGCTGCTTTTCGTGGAGATACAGCAGAGTACATGACCTATGCGGCCTCAAAGGGGGCAGTTGTTTCGTTGACGCGAAGCATCGCCCGAGCCTACGGCAAAGATGGGATTACGGCCTTTGTCGTGGCCCCTGGTTTTGTTCGCACAGACATGGCGCAAGATGCAATTGATTCGTACGGAGAGGCGTTTGTGGTGCAAGATCTCGCGCTTAATAGCTTGACTGAATCGGAGGATATTGCTCCAATCGTTACGCTGTTGGCAAGTGGTTTGGCAGATCACGCCACGGGTACATCCATTGACATTAATGCTGGCAGCTACGTCCATTAGTCTGAGTCCCACATGTCTGGTTCTGTGAGCGCTCAGGGGTGAGATTCCTCTTAATGGTGCGTGGACTACGCGGGCGACGGAATTCGTCGTGGTTCTGTTCCGAAGGACAGGGGGAATGCTGCTTAGCCCTGATCGAGGGATGCAGCAGATTGGATGCGAGATGGATCGTTTCCGTTTCGGCGGGCATACCCACCGCAGAGAGCTCACAGAACTTCAACCCAAAACGATCATCTTGGTGCATGGGGGTGATCGAGGGCAGGCGTTGGCCGAAGAACAACCTTCGTGAGCATTGTCCTAAAGCCTGTGTCCTGATCCCGTCCCAAGGCGAACGCGTCACCTTCTAAGAGACATAATTTTGACCGCACGAATCTTGTTTCAAAGCACATGCACCGTCACACGGACATGCTTCATGGGGGCATACCGTCTGTGATACTTCCATCAATCAAGGAGGACACCGCAGGAATATGTGATCTGGATCTGTGCCAGTCAGGAATCCACGGAACGCTTGATGGGTGCCATACCACCCAAAGGCATCGAAGTGGTGGAGTCACTCAGGTAGAGTCGCGACTTGGACTGATTTGGAGTGTCCAGCGACAATTAAAACTTTCTCCAGCGACAATTAAAATTTTCCTCTCAGTTCCATGGGACGAATGGAGTTTTCGTGCGTGTGAACGCGCGAATCATTCTCCATTTAGTCTCTCTGCAATGATCACTGATCAGCAAGCAAAACTTTTAGTCAAGTTGGTAAACAAGGACAAAATGTCAG
>MPNB01000038.1 GCA_002238805.1 Rhodothermaceae bacterium bin80
TGCCCCCACAACTGCTGAACATCCATCCACAACACCACATAGGACTGCTGATCAAATCTGCGGTGCTCAAACACCTCCAGAGCCTCCGTACGTACACGATGCAATGCAGCCTCATCACCGTATTCCGAACATGCAAGCTCAGAAGGCACCAACGCAGGGCTTTCCTCAACCGGATCCGACTGGAGTTCCACAGGGGGAGACGCAGTTCCCGCCTCGTCCGGAAAACGGGGAACTGCATCGATATCCAGATTCGACGTCAAATGACGTACCAAATCGCTGAAATGGCGCAAAAGATACAGACGCAACTGATGACCAGACGCTCCAGATTCTTGAAGCAGGTCATCAAGCTGTGAAAAATCATCGGAAAGGATCATAGATCAATCGGAAATGGTTAATGTGAGTCAGTTGAATCGCTCAACCCTATCATAAACCAGTTCGCAAAAGATCAACTAAATCTGGGACATCCCCTTGATCCGTCATGGTCGCCAATGGAATGGCCGCTTGGCTATCATGCAGGGAGGCCGAAGAGACCAAACGGAGATCCAAGTAATCGGCAACAAAGTTTCACTTAGACGGGTAATTCCCCAAATTATTGGTTTTCATCTGTGCCTCTTGCCTCCTGGTTATAGTATGGAGCAGGTCGTTGATTGCAGAGATGCACTCAGCTTTCAGGCTGGTCATTAACACTGGTTCTGGCTTAAGGTCTGATGGGTGAGAATGACGAACGGTGCGGAAAACACGCACCTGTTTTTCATCGAACCTCAGGCTAGGAAGAGGGGGTATGCATCTGCAGAGTAAGGATGTCTACCCCATGAAATTGTTGATGGTGTACGGTCGTGGCCAGACTTCGTAGAATGCGCAGTGGAATTTCCTCCTCCAATGTGTCCAGGTTTACTTGACGGCCCAATAGCACGATTTGATCCTCAAGATTATCTGCCGTTTCCAACGTAGAAACAAACTCAAGTGTAGCGCCCCCCCGAACTCGTCGTGCCAGTACCCGCACCCGTCGCATCCCCGTCTCCGTTTTGCCATCTTGGCTGCGCTGTAGCATTACCAGGGCTTCTTCTCCTATGTTTTCCAGCTGTCCAGTACTAACATCCGCCCAACCATAGCGGTGAGCAAAATCACGAAGGAATGCGTGGAGCTTGGGAATCTTACTTGTATCCAACACCATCTCAAACCTGTGGGCACGAGAGTACGTCAGATTCATACTCCACGTCAACACGATCGAACATATCCCACCTGCGGTCATTGCGTTTTTCAGTGCACCATTCGCAAACGTGTCAAAAAAGCCCGGTGCAATCAGATTCGCCTCTACGCCAATACCCATTAGTAGAGAGAGCCCGATGATGGTTCCACTATGCCAGTCCACCCCATCCCGAGCTACCATTCTCAAACCCACGAGAAAAAGTAGTGCCATAGCCAACAACACATAAACCCCGAAAACCGATTTGGGAATTGCAATGATGAAGGCCTGCACTTTTGGTATCCACGCCAGAAGTATTATGATTATGCCGGCAGCAATCCCTGTGTTGCGCGAGGTGCCCCCTGAACATTCGGGCAAAGGATACATTCGTTAGCATTACCATTCCCGGCAGGGCACCTAAAAGCCCTGTCAGTAGGTTGCCAACGCCTTCTGTCGTAACTGCATTCTCAACCAATCGAAAGTCAACGGCCTTTGATGTGCCATGTGACAATCGTATCACATCTGTCGTGCTACTAATCGTTCGGAGCGATGCTATAGTCGCTGCCAGTAAAAACCCTGGCAACAGGCACCAGAATGAACTTCCAAATGCGATGTCGAATCCTGGCCACTGCAACTTGGGAAGGTCAATCCACGAAATTCCCGCCACGTATGTGGTATCATACAGCCCGAATCCTGCACCAATCAGTGAACCTGTGAGAATGCCCAGGGCAAGGGCCCATGGCCGTAGAGCACTCCGTGCGAAAAACCTTAATCCAAGAATGGTGACCACCGTTGCAGCAGCACTCACGATGGGACCGACTGCAGAAGTCGCCTGCAATCCATTTTGGGGGAGGGTTACGATAATTGGGACAACCGAGATAGGGACCAGCATAAGCAGTGTACCCGTAACCTTCGCCGTTATCACATGCCGGAGCACGGAGAGTTTGCCAGACAGAAAACACTGAAATAGTGCAGATGCGACTACAAGAATGGCCAATAATTCGAGACCGCCCGCCTCGAGTGCCTGTACAGCAACAGCGATATAAATACCGGTGGCGGAAACCACGAGAATATGTCCTGTACCGATACGACCTAGACGACCTGCCTGCAGGATAGAGGTAATGCCCGTCATGAGCAAGGAAGCAAACACGAGCCATGACACCTCGGCAGGGGATGACCCCGCAGCATTAGTGACCAAGGTAACTATGATAATCGAGGTGAGCAGGCTTGTAATTGCCAGCGTTACGCCGGTTGTGAGAGGGTTACCATTCGTAATGCCGCTCATGATCGTGCCATGCATATCAAGGCAGGCACATGGCCGACCGCCATGCTCTTGCTGTATTCCCACTGTTCCATGGCACGTATTACATTAAATTCTGCCATTATTATGTCGTTGGGGTTCATTTGGCAGTGCGCTGTATACTGAAGTTCAGTCGTATGTCTGTTATCCTTGCCCATCTTTGTCATTCCCCCTGACAAGGATGGGTTAAGATTGAGGATTTTTTGGCTTTGCGAAGGTTTGCAGATCCTGTTCCTAGGCTCGTACAATTGGACGTGTATGGAGGTTCAGGGAGAAGCTTCCACAGCCTTTTTGAGCAGATACACGGCATAGTCCATTCCCCCACAAGCCGAAACGGCAAAGGACGGGGGCTCTAAATTTTGTATCCTCAGAGCCCCTTTTAGGACTGAATTCAGGGGTACCGGATATCCTTCATTAATCCTGCTTAGCGCGGCCCCGGAAAACATCGTACAGCTCAGCGAGCAGCTTTTCTGCTTCGTCGCGTTTTAGGTCAATGATTTTGGGGTGGCGCAAAACTCCCGCTCCAGCGGTATCTACTCTCAGCGTACACAGGCCCAAGCGTCGTTGAAAGAAGGTAGCATTGATTTCAAAGGCTTGAAAGCGCTCAACCGGCACAACCCAAAGCTGCTGGCTGAGTATGCGTCGACGGATGAACAGGTTTCCATCGTGGAATGTCCAGCTATGATATAAGTATTGGAGCCAGGCAATTCCCCACGCAATAGGCAACAGTGTCAGACCCCAGACAGCATACGGCCACCACAGATACAGGGTGGCAGCAGGTGCCAAAATGAGCAGGGTATAACGCAAACAACGCCTCCGAATGGTGAGCCGGCTGATACGTGTGTATGTTTCAGGAACTGTGAAGGGGCGGATTTTGGAGCCCAATGCTACAATCTCAGCCCATTTTGCAAAGGGCATTGCGGGCTGGAATCCACGTTCGCCACTCTCCAAGCCCAAGGTCTGCATTTCCATTCGATACCAGTCATGTAATCTCATCAGAGGGTTGGATCGAATTAAGAGAGACTGGACGCGCTTGTAAGGCAAGGTTCCTTCACGCAGCGTAATGAGACCGTATTTACGATGAATTTTCTCAAGGCCCAATTCAATATGGAAGTTGTAGTACCGAATGAAGTTCTGGGCGAAGCCGAGTATCCAGCAAAGAACGAGCGTGATCAAAATTAGCGCAGTAATGAGCATAGCCAGCGTGTACTCCTGGGAACTTGTGATCTCGAAGAAATATCGTTCAAGGATGTGTCTAGCGGTCACTTCGATATTTAACAGGCCGGCAAGCTCCAACTGTTGCAGTACGCCTACAAGGACTGCAAAGAGCCCAAGAGAGAACTGATAAACACTCGAAATCAACAACCGGGGGAGGGCCAGATGAAAACTGGGTAATGCGGGGGTGTCCTCCTCAGGTGTGTGGGTAGTTTCTGCAGTGTGGAGTAAATCTCGTATGCGGTTCGCTTCACGAACACTAACGAATGACAGTACCCCTTCCGCTTGTGCAGTGCCTGCAGTTTCGATCTTTACGACGGCAGTCCCGAGTATGCGGGCAAGGAAGTTGCGCTCAATGGCCACGTTCTGAACACGATCAGAGGGAATATTGCGTCGGACGCGCTTGAAGACACCGTAATGCATCACCAGTTCTTCGCTGGTCACGTAGTATCGGAATCTCAAATACTTGGCAAGGGAAATGGGACCCATGATGACCAGGTAAATCACGCTAAAGATGAGAGAACTTCTCTGAATGCTTGATTCAGGCGATGTTGTCCAGGCTATCACGAAGCCAATGATCGCCAGGAACGCATAATGCACGAACGTTAACAGATGCAGGCGACGAAACACTGCTGAGGTCTCCTGCATTAATCCATATGCTCGGCGACGAAGTCCCGCACGGTGTCCCGCAGGCGCACGGCCTCTTCGTAGGGTAAGCCGGGAATTACGACATCGGTGCTCCGTGTTCCTGCAGTATGCACGACCAGACGGGCGAGGTCATAATTTCCTTCGATCAGATCCTGCGCGACATCAAGGTGTTGAATGCGCCGGAGTGGCACGATGGTCTGTACACGGTTCCAGATTCCACGTATTGCATATAGATCTTCCTCACGCAATTCATAGCGCCAGTATCTGTACCGTAGCTTAGGTACAATGAGCGTCCACACCAAACAAATGATTATTAGGAGACCTGTCCAAAGTCCAGGTAGAAAAGTGTCGCTATCGGAGAATAAGAGAACAACATCTGCTGTCGCAGAGAAGGGAAGCAAGATGCACCAACGTAATAGACTCTTGATGGTCCAGACGCTCTTGACTGCTGGATCAAGCAGTTCCATGGTATTTTCGAAAGATTACCAGATGCTACGCACCAACAGATTGCTTGTTGTATCATGACAGAACCAACGGCCAGTGTGCTGGGCTGCGGGTATATCGGTCGCCCGTTGGCCAAACTACTACTAGATCGGGGCTGGCGTGTGCGTGGGTCCACGACCAGCGAAACGAAGCTGGACCAACTGTTGTCTGACGGTGTCGAGCCGTACCTACTGAAGTTAACGCCGGATTTGCAGGGGCGTGGTCGGCGTGATTTTTTCGACTCTGATGTGGTGGTACTCAATTTTCCACCAGGGCGCAGGCGTGCGGACGTGAAAATATTTATGGAGTCTGCGATGGAATCGCTACTTTTCTATCTGAAAGGTGGTAATGTACAGAAGGTGTTGTTTGTGAGCTCAACAAGTGTTTACAGATCAGGGCATGTTAGGGAGGAGGACGCAGGAAAGCTCATACCAGAGACGGCGTCGGGATGTGCGCTCCTGGCCGCAGAAAAGACAGTCAAGAGTGCCTGTGAATTTCAAACCACGATACTTAGGTGCGGCGGGCTCTATGGGTACGAACGCAAACCTGGGAGATTTTGGTCGGGGCGTCTATTACGGAATCCACAAAATTCTGTTAATCTGGTGCATCGGGATGATGCCGTGGGAATCGCACTGGCGACCATTATGCAGAACTGCTGGGGGGAAACCTTCAACGTATGTGCAGATCAGCATCCGTCCAGAGCCGAATTCTATACGCAGGCGGCTTTACGACTAGGTATAGCGCTTCCGAAGGTGGGTTTCGATGAATCACAGTCCGACAAGGTTGTGCTGAATCACTGGGTGCGCAAGCGATTGGGATACGCATTCAAGTATCCAGATCCATTGACTCCTGCACCCTGAGGGCAACATAAGACGATACCTCCAAGTTGTAGACAGAGTTGATCTGAATACCAAATCAAGACGAGATGAACAAGCTCACACCCGAAGAGGCCTATGTGATTCTGAACAAGGGAACCGAACGTCCCTTTACGGGGGAATTTTACGAGCATTATGCCCCGGGGTTTTATATTTGTCGACAATGCGACACGCCGCTTTATCGGTCAGAGGACAAATTTCGTTCTGGGTGTGGGTGGCCAAGCTTCGATGATGAAATCCCGGGACGCGTCCGCCGTGCACCGGACGCCGATGGACGGCGCACGGAAATCGTTTGTGCCAATTGTGACGGACACCTGGGGCATGTGTTCACAGGCGAAAGGTTTACCGCCAAGGATACGCGTCACTGCGTCAACTCACTCTCCATGAAATTCGTAACGAGTGACGAGGCCGTTCACTAATGTTTACCATCAATGCAAGTGCCGGAGGTGGGACTCGAACCCACACATCCGAAGGGACACAGGTTCCTAAGACCTGCGCGTCTACCAGTTCCGCCACTCCGGCATGGAAATTGCAGAAAGGTGGATATAAACTCATTAAATATTGTTCCATCCCCTGCTGTATGGTCGGCGTTCTGCTATTTGTATTAGTTACCGCAGATTCGTTTGCTCAGGTGGAACAGGCTGTTCCGCCGAGCACGGACGAAAATGTCGAGATAAAGCACACCTGGCGCTTTGCCCAAGAGGCGGCATCCCAGTCTTCACTTCCACATGTTATAGACGCAAATTGGATTGAAAATGCGCGTTTAGGAACACTTCAGTTACCTGGATGCGCCGCGGCACTTGTAAGTGCCGACGGTCTGGCGATAACCAGTGCAACGTGCCTGCGCTCTCTTGAGACCTGGATCCGTCCGAATGACAGTGTCTTTGTAGCCAGTACGCTGTCGGATGAGCGTAAACTATCAGGGTTGACCGTGCGGCAGCTGGTGGACATTCGTGAGCTTGCTCGTATTGAGGATGCATCTGAAGATTTGGAGACCGGAGTCGAAGCAGTGGTTATTGCAGTTGACGATAGCAGCACCCTCAGGGAATATGTTTGGCGCACATACAATGACGTGAGGCTCGTTGTGATTCCTTCTGTGGATGTCACAGATTTTGGGAACGAGGATGGTGTATACCCCAGATATGCGATAAATTTTGCACTATTCAGGGTTTACGATGACAGTGCTCAGCCTCTGGATACGGAGAGCTATTTTGCATGGAATGATCGCAGGCCTCTTGATCGGGAGAGGTTCTTCGCAACTGCATTTGACGCAAATGAGCCATTCACAGTGATGACGCTCTCGAAAACGTTCAGCTACAATGGGACCATTTCACCGCCGTATACCACATTGTATGGGATGCTGGACCAGCACTATTCGCACGGAGCGATAGGCTCATGGGTGTTGTCGGAAGACTGGCTATCTGGCATCAAAGAGAGTGATTTGGCAACTGCATTAAATTTTTCCGTGGTTGGTGAATGTGCACAGACAGGTGCAGGGCTTATAAACGTGGACATGGAAATTCTAGGAGTTGCCTTCGATAACACGGATACCGAGGAAGGCACGTATTGCGTGGCTATTTCTACTTCCGGGATATTGGCACTATTGCGCACTGCATTGAAGGCTGAGGGCGTGGCAGATGAGCTGGCTGAACAAGCATTGCCATAAATGATGACTCATAGCCACATGAATTGGTTGTTTACTGGGTTGCTGCTTCTTCTGATGGCACTGGCGGGTTGCGCTCCTGCTGCTGTGGAAGTTGTGCAGGTGATAGAGCAACCTCTGGTTGTGGAGGAGGCCCCGCCTCCAGCAGCGGAACCGGTGGAGGAGGTTCCCTTCGGGATAGACAGGTTCGATGTTAACCTCGGTCGTTTTGATGGAGGCAAGATGTGGACATTTGATAACCCACCGGTTGACTGGTTTGCCGAAGCTTATGGCATAGATGCCGATTCGGCATGGTTTGCGAAAGCCAGGTTGGGTGCGTTAAGACTTTCATCGGGCTGCTCTGCCAGTTTTGTCTCAGATCGGGGATTGATCCTGACGAACCACCATTGTACGCGTGAGAGCATTGTGGAAGTATCCCGTGACGGGGAGAGTTTGATGGAAGAAGGTTTTCTTGCTGCAACTGGTGCGGATGAGCGAAAAGTACCTGACCTATATGTTGAACAGCTTTTGGGAATCACAGACGTTACGAGTCGGGTTCACGGCGCCAGCCGCATCGTACGGGGTGATAATGAGCGCGTCCAGGCCCGTCGCAACAAAGCTTCGGCTATTGAAAAAGAGTTAAGGGAGGCCGCAGCAGTACGTGATTCCGCACTGCATGTGGAAGTGGTTGAGCTCTACAGCGGTGAGCGCTACGCCGCATACACCTATAGGCGCTACGAGGACGTACGTTTGGTCATGGCTTCGGAAGAGCAAATAGGTTTCTTCGGGGGTGAGAGTGACAACTTCACGTTTCCCCGTTATGCTCTTGATGTGGCTTTTTTGCGGGCCTATGACGAGGACGGCAACCCTGCAGTGACGCCGTACCATTATGCATGGAGCACCGAGGGGGCATCGGTTGGCGACGCGGTTTTTCTTGTGGGTAATCCGGGCTCGACCAGCCGGCTTGGCAGTGCATCACAGTTGATTTTTGAGCGCGATCACGTGTTGCCTCAACAAGTTGTAGCATTGGAACGGCGGGCAGAATTACTTCGCCCGTTCGCAGGTACCGCCGGATCGGATTCGGCGGATGTTCTTAACAACATGTGGTTTGATGTCAGCAATACGCTCAAGTCGTTTTCGGGAAAGTTGTCTGGTCTACGTAACGATACGTTGATTGCTCGACGCAGTGCAGCTGAGTACCAGGTCCGGGAGGACCTTTTCAAATCGGATTCCCTGTCGGTGCGCTATGGTTCCCTGTTTCAGGAACTGGATGATCTCCAACTTTCAAAGCGGGCAGAGGCCGGTCGTATGGCGGGGTTTGCATTCTTCGGGACAACACTTGGATCGAGGATCCTGTTGCGTGCGCTGTATGGGTACTATTATGCTAATCTGCAGCGTAGAGGCTTTGTAGACCAGGAAGTGCTCACTGATATTCGCAAGGATGCACTGGCTCTGGACGACTTTCCCGCAGAGGTGGATGAGTCTCTGATCAAGTTGCGGCTTCAGGAGCTCCAGGAAGCTCTGGGGGCGCAGGATCCGACAATGCGTAGTCTGTTGGGGGGACTTACGATGGATAGTTTGGCCTCAAGCATTGTCGCCACTACATCACTTACGGATTCGGCTGGATTTGCCGAGCTTTTGGATCAGGGATTCCTGGGCAGCGATGATTCGACCGTGCGGGTGATCAGTGCCTTGGCTCCGTTGTATTTCACGGTTCAACAGCAGGTAGAGAGTTTTCAGAATCGCGAAGACTTACTTGTTGCGGAGCTGGCAGCACTGCGATTCACGCTCTACGGTACAGATATACCCCCGGACGCGTCTTCTTCGTTGCGGATATCAGATGGGCGTGTTGATGGATATGCGTATAATGGAACGCGTGCTCCAGCATTCACAACATTCTATGGGCTGTACGACCACTTTCACGCCTATCGTGATATCAGTCGGGGATGGGATCTTCCCGAACGCTGGCGTGATCCTCCTGAGGCGTTTGATCTCTCAACGCCGTTGAATATAGTCAGCACCAACGATGTAGCCGCGGGTAATTCAGGGTCTCCACTCCTGAACCAGCATCTGGAGATTGTGGGATTACTTCACGACGGTAACATAGAAGCCTTGGCCAATGTGTATGTATTCTCCGATCGTACTGCACGAGCTATTTCGGTGGATGTACGTGCCATTCTGGAATCGCTGCGCCACGTCTACGGGGCTGATCGCTTGGTGCAGGAGATTATTGCTGAGCCAGATGAATTGTAGCAGGCATTGTTATCTCGTACCCGGTAAGATGGGTTGCATATGTTTGTGACTGTTGCACAAAAACAGTCGCAGTAACTTGGAGTTGAGTGCTGATTAGGAGATGAACAATGCATCTAATCTTAGTGAAGAGGGCCCCCCGAGGCGGCTGGCATTGGTGCTGGCAGGTGGTGGTGCACGATCGGCCTATCAGGCTGGCGTTGTGCATTTCATGCAGGAATTGGTCCCGGAAATTACGTTCCCGATCATTACGGGAGTTTCTGCCGGGGCAATCAATGCTGCATTTCTTGCAGGGCATCCTAACCCGGGAGGTACAGAAGCCTTGTTACACTGTTGGCAGAATATCAATCAGGATAAGGTCTACTTGCCCGAGTCCAGTGTAAGTTTGTTTCGGCGCATCCTGGGGCGTATACGGTTCGGCAATACCGTGATTCGTGTGGAAGAAGGCGAAGCACTTCTCAACACACAACCGCTGCGTCGGTATTTGTCTGGGCAGCTACCTGCTGCCCCAGACGGCACATTGCCGCAGATTCGTAAGAACCTCGCCAGCGGAAAATTATTATCGGTTTGTATTACGACAACCAGCTTCACCACAGGTCAGTCAGTGAGCTGGGTACAGGGGCGTAACATCGAAATGTGGCATCGTCCGAACCGCATAGCACATAAGACTGAAATCACACTCGATCACGTGATGGCCTCTTCGGCTTTGCCGCTGTTATTTCCTGCCGTAAAGCTTGGCGAAGCGTGGTATGGGGACGGTGGTATTCGTGTGATTGCTCCTCTCGCGCCGGCATTGCACTTGGGAGCAACGGACATCATCTGTATTTCACCCAAATACCCACGCTCCCGGGAGGAAGCAGGCGAGCCAGCGATTATCGGATATCCGCCAGCAGCACAGGTAATGGGTATTATGCTGAATGCCATTTTTTTGGATGCTTTTGATCATGACGTACGAGTGGCCGAGAGGATAACCAAATTAGTCAGGCATACGCCGCATGCCGAACGAAATGGAATGCGTCCTGTTAACATCCTTCTGATTCAACCATCCAAGGACATCGGTAGGCTGGCAAGAGGACTGGAGGTTAGGACGGAGGGTGTCCTACGGTTGCTTACGCGAGGGCTCGGAAGCGGGGATACCCTGAGTCCAGACTGGCTCAGTGTGA
Source organism: Rhodothermaceae bacterium bin80 (assembly GCA_002238805.1). GTDB lineage: Bacteria > Bacteroidota > Rhodothermia > Rhodothermales > Bin80 > Bin80. The sequence continues at coordinate 10,763 of MPNB01000038.1, forward strand.
TGTTGTTTGATCCAGAGTTCATTGGGCGTGTGCTGGAGCTGGGTTACGAAGATGGCAAGCGGCAATCTGCTGCCATAGAAACATTCCTGGAGGAAGCCATCAATGCATAAACAACGTATCGGCAGAACATTGGGTCTGATCATGGTTCTGTGTTTGGCATGGTCACCGGAGATCAAAGCACAGATTCTACGTGGCCGTGTTGTTGATGCCAGCACTAATGAAACGCTCCCCGCGGCGACGGTGCAGATCGCAGGTACCTACAAAGGGACGATTACAAACAGTGAGGGGGTCTACGAAATAGCAGTGGATGATCTACCGGTTGATCTTGTGGTGCGGTTCATCGGCTTCCGAACCGATACGCTTACTGCCCATACCGAAACTCCGCTGGAATTTCGGTTGGAGCCCGTGGTCATGGAGATGAGGCAGATGGTAGTGACAGATGAAGATCCAGCTGTATCAATCATGCGCGAGGTGATTGAGCGCAAAAAAATTTGGCACAGGGAGCTGAGTACATTTGAAGTTCAGGCATATGCACGGTATACGTTTTCCAATGACTCCGGCATTGTTGCTATTGTTGAATCTGCAGCCACGGCATGGTGGGATAAGGATCGGGGAATTCGTGAGGAGATAACTGGAACGCGGAACACCGGGAATGTGCCTTTTGGAGATGGAATGCCTGCGGCACTGACCATGGTGAATTTGTACAATGACGACGTGGAAGTTAGCGGCCATACACTCATTGGTGTCACGCATCCGGATGCGCTAGGTAAGTATGTATTCACGCTGGAAGGGATGCGCAGTGTCGATGATCTACTCATCTACGATATTGCCGTTGAGCCAAAGTATAGACAGACAAGCGCTTTCGTAGGCACAGTGTCCGTCGTGGATGGTGTCTTTGCTCTTATTGAAGCCAGGTTACGCCCAGGGCCGGCCTTTTTCTTTCCTTTCCCAATCCGGAGATATGAGACCACCTACCTGCAGCAGTTTTCCAACTACGGTGGCGATATCTGGCTGCCTGTGGATTTGCGTTCGAAGGCCATTGTAGAAATTTCCTTCGGACCACTGTTGAGTATTCCAACTGTTTTCGTCGATCAGGTGTCTCGCTTCACGGATTACCAGTTGAATATTGCACTGGCGGACAGCCTGTTCGAGGATGATGATAGGCTGCATGTTGATTCATTAGCGGTAGCATCTGGCGAAGGATTCCAACGTGAAGGGGTTGTGGTTCCGCTCAATCCCGAAGAAACAATAGCCTATGCATCCATAGATAGTACTCACTTGCTTAGGGAAGCCTACGAGCCGCGCGGACCTTTGGGACGTGCGCTGAGCAGGAGAGCCGAAATGGAAGAGCGACGCTCATCCATGGACAAGGTCTTTGGTTTTTTTACCGACATTGGGGTTACGCCGCGTCTGTGGTACAACCGGGTAGATGCTTTCCACGGAGGTGTAGGATACGGCAAAGAATTCTATCGCGAAGAATCCGATCGAACACTGGCAATAGAAGTGGGTGCAGGTTTGAGCACTGGGCAGAAAGGGGCTGCACAGGTTTCGTATGATGGAGCTGTTCGCTGGGAGAAAGATTGGTTCATGGGCGCAGGTTACCGTTCTGAAAACACATTCACCTATCAGTCCAGCAACAAAAACAGATTGAGTAACAGTAGTTTGATGCTCCTTGGGCAAGAAGACTACTTTGACTACTACCGACGGCAGGGGATATCAATCACGGGGGGCTATCGCATGCAAGGGACTCGGGGCACTATATCGGCTACGTATCTGCATGAAATTCATTCACCGTTGACCGGTAGTTTCAGCTATGACTTGTTAGGTAGGCGTGAACTCCAGCGGCCAAATGTATTGGTTCCGGAGGGCGAAATGCGGACGTTCACGGTCAAGCTTAATTTTGGCCGCCCCCCGGTGTTACTAATGGGTCCATCGAAGCATCTAGCTCTCAGCGCTGAATTCTCAATGCCGCAGTCGGATTTCGTTTTTCGTCGGTACTATTTGAAAGCAGGTGGGCGCGTGATTACATTTTTACGCAGACGTTTTATACCGGCAACCCTTGATTACGGTATTTCGGTGGGTCTGGCTTCCGATGGCGGTCGGACTTTACCACTGCAGCGTTTTTTCATTGTCGAGGGAGGAACCACGGTCTATCATTGGGATGGTTCATTACATACCCTTCGGGGACTCCCTTATCAAGGTAGTGGAATAGTTTTTGGATACTGGGAGCACAACTTTCGTACGCTGCCCTTCGAGCTGCTGGGCCTTGCATCCATTGCTGAGAGGGGTTACAACGTATCGGTTTTCGGTGGGCATGCTTTTGTTCGAGGGGCGGGGGGATTACAGCGTCGCTGGAGTCACCATAATGAGTTAGGGTTATCATTGAGCGGAATATTTGGCTTAGGGCGCGTGGATTTCGCCTATCACATTGAGGGAAAGCGCTTCTTATACCCGACGTTTGGTCTAGCACGTATCTTTTGATTGGTGCAAGGAATGCCCGCCTGCTCTCGATGGGTGGGCAAATTGATCTGAATACACAGCCCCCTAAATAGCGAGGATGGAAGGAATGTGGGGTTATAGTTTTATCAAGTGCGTAGTTTAGTTGTTACAAGTGCACTTCCCTGAGTCCCCACTAAAATTGATGCATCATCTAAACTGGATTCGCAAATTGGCAGTTCAATCAACTTAAAAGAAGATATTACTTACCAAACGGACATCCTAAACGATGTCTCGCGAACGTTTGCATTGACCATTCCCCAGTTACCTGATCCGCTGGGAGTGGTGGTGGGTAATGCCTATTTACTCTGCAGGATTTCAGATACAATTGAGGATGAAGAGGCGCTCTCGGCGCTACAAAAACGTGAGTTTTATGAGCGTTGGATCAGCGTTGTTCAAGGCAGTCACGACGCTCATGAATTTGCACAAGATCTCAGTAGTCTACTCAATCTTTCGGCAACCATTCACGAGCAGGATCTTATCGTCAATACACCCAGAGTCATCAGAATCACCCAGAGTTTTTCAGAGTCTCAGCAGCAAATACTCCAGCGCTGTGTAAATATCATGGCCGATGGCATGGCTAAATTCCAAGAAGGCGCAACCCTAGAAGGGTCAAGTGACCTTGAGCATTTCAACAACTACTGCTACTACGTTGCGGGAGTTGTAGGGGAAATGTTGACAGAACTTTTCTGTGATTACTCCGACGAGATCGATGCGAGAAAAGAAGAGCTCTTTGCACTGGCTTCTTCTTTTGGGCAAGGTCTTCAAATGACGAATATTCTTAAAGACATGTGGGAAGATCATAAGCGTGGCGTATGCTGGTTGCCGCGAAATATCTTTCTTCACTACGACTTTGATCTGAAGAGTTTATCTCGAGAGAAGATTGATCCAAGATTTATTCAGGGTTTGAACACGCTCATTGGAATTACAAAGCATCACCTCAATAATGCTCTAAAATATATTCTTCTGATCCCCTCACACGAAACTGGAATCCGTCGTTTTTGCTTATGGGCACTCGGGATGGCCCTTCCAACTTTGCGACGCATTTACAATACGCCTACATTCAAAAGTGGTCAGGAAGTCAAAATTTCACGGCGTACTGTCAAAGCAGTTGTTGCCTCCACCAGCGGGTTGGCACGCTTCGATTTAGCTTTGAAAGCTCTTTTCTTTTGGCTTGGCCGCAACCTCCCCCTCGTCTCACCTCACTCAGACTTCTCATGAAGACGGAGGATCGAAGAATTAATCAAACTTGGGTTAGCGCGTCACCAACACTTGGTAGGGGGGTCACTAGCAAGCACGTTGAGGGTGTTCCAGATCATCGAAGTGACCGGCGGGTGTCTCCCGAGGCGTCCGCCAGATCTCCTGCACCAACTTCATCAAGGCGTTGTACCCCATGACGGCCCCACACGCCAGAACCGACAGCCAGAGCGCGAGACTCCCACGAGGACGGCTTACCAATGCGAGGATTTATCGGCGTGCACATGGTCGGGTATGTCGTAGCGCAGGCCTCCCGCGTTTTCGTACATCGACGCACCGAAGGCCGCCGCCAGTCCGTGGTCGCTTGGCCGCAGGAGTTTGCCGACCGTGTTGTTCAGGCGGAACTTGAGCAGCGCGAGCCGCATCTTGAGCATTCCATGCCCTGGGATCTTCAGCTGGTCCGCGAGGTCCTCGCCGACCAGCATGCGGGAGACAGGGTAGATGGTCCTCTTGATCATCTTCGTCCGCTCGGCCGGATCCGCGATCCCCGCGACCAGGGGCGCGGACCTGATGAGCGCATGGGTCATGATCACAGCGCTGTCGCGGGGTGCCGGCTCGCAGGCAGACCCGATGGAGAACCACCTCAGAGCATCTTCTTCGTCGGTGTAGAGGATGTCGTCGGGAACGCCCATGAGATGTCCGGCGTAGCGCCATACGGCGCAGAAGCTCTCCCGCTCCTCCCTAGAATAGATCGCGCCCAAGGTTTCCGAGTGCTTCAGTGTCCGCGCGGAGAAACAGGCGCTCGCATAGCCCATGTGGGCGGCACTGATCGGTGTCCCGTAGCTATTGAAATCCCATTCCGGGGACTGGCTTAGCAGATACCGGACCTGCGCATGGACTAACCGAATTCGGACCGACAGCTTCCAACCGTCGCCGTCCCGTTGCATCCCGCCCGGCCAGAATATCTCCACCTGGTGCCGGTTGTTCTGTCTAAGTCGCCTGACGCCATATTCGAAGATGCGCCCCGTCTGGACGAAGGACTCGCTGATTAGCGTTGAGAAGCCGTCAATCAGTGTCCCGGCAACGAACGCAGCGAAGATGTTGACGACATTAGTCAGGAAGACACGGGAGCCCAGCCGGAAGACCTCATGGTCGAGCCAAGGCGGCTCAGGTTCGGCGAAAACATCGCGTAGCGACTGCGGCGCCTTGCAAAAAATGCTCTCGTTCTGATTCATGCCGGCCTTGATGAACCGCGACGCCTCCCCTCGCGACAGCGAGCTAAGGTCCCTTGTCGCCGCGTCCGCCAGGGGATCGCCGATCCGGGTGTGCCGGACGTAGATGTCGGCGAGCCTCTTGTCGATCGCAGCAGCTCTGGCATGGCCTTCGATATACGCAGAAGGGACTCCGTTCAACGTGCCTTCGGGCATTGGTTCTCCGGGGGATTATGTAGTGTCGGCCATAAAATACCTATTTTAGCCGAGTCAAGGGCGTCATGGCCATGGTTTGCGTTTGTCTGAAGCATCAATTCGAAGGGGTAGTGGCTTGGTCTCGGCGTATTTGAGTTGGCTCTGTGTATTCAGGCAAGGAATAAATAGCCCGAATAAAGGCCCCAATTTACGGGAAGTCCCGGGAATGATGCCCAAATCATCTCCGAATTACCCAGATGCAGCGCAATATTCGCCAGAATAAGCTCCGAGGTTAAGAGGGTCCCCAGACGCCAAAACCAGACCATATGGGCCGAAATACGGCCAAAAGCCACCAAAAAACCCTAAAGTAACATGCTAAACCTACGAATATTTATATTTCCGGGCAAGCACTAGGTAATGCTTGCCAGAAAATGATTTTGGTTGTGGGATTATACTGATTATTCTTACCAATCCGATCATGGTATAAAGCTCCAAGTGTTGACATTCCCCATATTATCGTTATTTTACGCTTGAGGTAAAGGTGAACAAGGGCTAAAATTGAACGCCCGTCTGGATCTCCTGTCTTCAGCGGCGATTGCGGTTCTCCAGTTCCAAGTCACTAGATTGTTCTGCGAGCATATGCATAGAGGAGGTTTTTACTTGTATGGCAGCGCACGACCTGCATTTATTGGCACCAGCCCCCCATCAGTTAGACGCTATCAGATTTCTTCAACAGCGAGGATTTGTACGGATACTTGCACTGCTGAAACGCTGGAGGTAGGTATGGTACTCAGAGACGTGGTCAATTCGATTTCCTCATCTCCCTCACGAACGGGAGATACATTTATTGGTAGAGCAAACATGTCCCGACGCATGTGTTCTTTTCTTGCGATGGGTTTGCTTGCCGTAGTGATTCTTTCCGGGTGTTCAATGGCTCCACACTTGGAGGATCCGGTGCAGGTGCTTCCAGAACAATTTGAGATTGCTACGCTTGCCGAAAGGGGGGCGCAGCATTACTGGTGGCACGGCTTTGGAGATCCGTATCTGGACCAGTTAGTCGATTCTGTCATTGCACGTAATCTGGATCTGCGCGTTGCTGTGGCTCGAGTGGCGGAACTACAAAACCAATTTCGTATGGTCCGGGCCGAGCAGTTTCCGGCAATGGAACTGGCTGCACGAAGAGATCAGCAGGATACGCCCTCCAATACGGGCATAGGAGGGCAGTTAGGGGATCGTCTCAATATACCCGGGGGGCCCGACTTTCCCGATCGTTTCGAATTTACCACCTATAGTGCCTCCCTTGGCTTTACCTATGAGATAGACTTTTGGGGTCGAGTGCGGGGAGCGAAACGGGCAGCGCTGCGGGAGTTTTTTGCTACTCAATCCGATGTTCGTACGATACTCTTGGGTGTCATCGGTGAGACGGTTGCTACATATTTTGAGATTGCCGCCCGTCAGCGCATCCTTGCGCTGACGCGCGAAAACGTGGATATTCTCACGGAACGTGCCCAGATCATGTCTGATCGATATGAACGAGGTTTAGCCTCCTCCCTGGAATATTACGCCGCCCAGCAGGAGCTTGAGGCTACAAAAGCGGATATGCCCCTGATCGAAATCCAGCTGGAGGCGGCCCAGGGGCGACTCGCCCTACTTCTAGGGCACTACCGAGTCCCGATGGATTCCATGCTGGTGCCGGAAAGTGCCTACACGTATGCTTTAGAGGAAATACCGAGTGGTCTGCCTTCAGAGTTACTGCAGGAAAGGCCGGATGTGGTTGCCGCATTTCAGCGTTTAGAAGCCGCTCGTGAGCGCATCGGAGTAGCACGTGCTGCTCAGTTTCCCAGTTTTTCATTGACTGGTGCAGCCGGCACACAAAGTAGCGTGCTGTCCGATATCGTACAGACCGGTCAGAAATTTTGGCTTTTTAGCTCCGGTCTGACTGCTCCTATATTCAATGCCGGTAGGATCCGGGCCAACATCAGGGTAGCCTGGGCTCAGTACGAGCAATTGTCCGCTCAATATGAGAAGACCGTGCTCATGGCCTTCAGGGATGTGGAAGCCGCACTGATTAACTATGGTAAGTTAAAGGAGCGGCATGCTTCCCTTTTAGCCGCCAGTGCCTCTGCTATTGAGAGGGTTCGTATTCAAGAACTTCGCTATTCTCATGGTACAAGCGACTATTTGGGATTTCTGGATGCCCGGCGCAATCGTACTTTGACGGAAATGGCATTAACGGAATCGCATCGCGCCCTGGCAGAGGCTCGTTTAGCAGTACACAGGTCCCTTGGCGGGCTTTGGATTCATGGAGCATCACAATTTGATCATGGGACACCGTAGAGTTTCGTTGATGTCACTGTTCAAGTATATTTCGCGATCATGAAGCGAGCAAGACTCGTATTTGCTGTCGGTACTGTCGTCGTTGTTGCATGCGTCATAGTTCTGGCCATGATGTTGCCGAGGCCACGCAATAGTTCTCCAGAAACTACGCCGAATCAGGCCGTTCCTATTGTCACCACGGTTGTACCTAAGTCGCAAGATGGACGTGTCAAGATACTGGGGAATGGAACGGTTCGACCGCTGCAGGAAGTGACCCTTGTAGCTGAAGTTGGGGGAAAGATCACCTGGGTGGCAGAGGAGTTCGTTACTGGCGGCTCTTTCCGTCAGGGTCAAGAGATGCTCGGGATTGATTCGACTGATTACGCCAACGCGGTAATCGTTGCCCGGGCCGAGGTAGTTCAGCGACAGTTCGATTTGCTCAGGGCCGAAGAAGAGATGGCAATTTCAAAGCAGGAATGGAGGCTTTTGGAGAGCCGAACAGGTGTGCATAGGCCGGTCGACAGCACTGAGCTCGGGAGTCTTGTCTTCAAGGAGCCGCATTGGAAGGTTGCGGTTGCACAGCTTCAGAGTGCTCGGGCACGCCTTCGCGATGCTGAGATGCGTCTGAGCAGGACAAGAGTCGTTGCACCGTATAATGGACGATTACGAACCAAGGGTGCAGGGCTTGGGCAGTTTGTTGGGCCAGGGCATATGATCGGTTCTTATTACGGGACGGATGCGGTCGAGATCAGCGTGTCCGTTTCAGGTCGTGATTTGACCTTGTTGGGAGACTTACTCGGTCGTGAATCCCCCTCTACACGTGCAAGACTTATTGCCCGTTATGCTGGAGCCGAGCATGAATGGATGGGGGTCGTTCATCGCACGGAAGGTGCTCTGTCTGAGTTGACGCGAACCCTGAATGTGATCGTTCGTGTGCAGAGGCCATATGAGAGGAGTAATGTGCGTCCGCCTCTTTTGGTGGGTACGTTCGTTACTGCATATCTGGAAGGCCGGCACTTTGATCAATACTACATGTTGCCCCGCGAAGCCCTCAAGGAAGCGGGTGAGGTTTGGGTGGTTCGTGGGGGCCGCCTGTATGGGCAACCCGTTGAAGTTATTCAAGAAGTGGAGGATACCGTCTATGTTCTGAGTGGAGTCACGGAGAGGGACTCGGTCGTGACCAATATGCTGAATGTCGTAACTGACGGTATGCGCGTACGGGCTGGGGTAGAGAAGTAGGAGCTTACCGATATGAAAAAAGCCATTGCATATATGGCACAGAACAGTGTCGCAGCGAACCTGCTGATGTTGCTGATTCTGTTCCTCGGACTCCTGAACGTGTCTAGGATTCCGCAGGAGATTTTTCAGGAGGCCAGTCTTGATGCCGTCGAAATTCGGACGGATTATCTCGGTGCTTCCCCGGAAGAAGTAGAAGACGGAGTCGTGCGACGCATTGAAGAGGCTATTGAAGGGATTGATGGCATTGATCAAATCTCGTCTGTTGCAGCAGAAAATGTAGGAGTGGTGACCGCAAGCCTCAAGTTGGGCGCAGATGTTGGTAAGGCGCTCAATGATATCAAGAGTGGTGTGGATCGCATCAATACATTTCCCGCCGAAGTGGAGCGCCCGGTTGTGCGGGAGTTGACCAACCGCAGAAATGTGCTCCAGATCGCCATTTACGGGGATGCCAGTGAGCACACATTCAAGGCGCTGGCGGAACAGGTCAAGGATGACCTGACAGCGCTTGACGAAATTTCCTTTGTGCGCTTGACGGGTGTGCGAGACTACGAGATATCAATTGAAGTCTCCGAGAATACGTTGGCTGCCTATGGACTACGTCTATCTGACATAGCGGCTGCTGTAGGACGTGGGAGTCTGGATCTGCCTGGAGGTAGCCTAGAGACCCGAAGTGAAGAGATTCTGGTTCGTTCAAAAGGACAGAGGTACACTGCAAGAGATTTTGAGGAGATAATTGTTCTGGCAAGTCCGACGGGTGCAAGTGTTCGCCTAAGTGATCTCGCCACGGTAACAGATGGATTTAAGGAGGATAACTTGATTGCGCGATTTGGAGGACAGCCGGCGGTGTTGGTCTCGGTTTCCCGTTCCGGGGACGAGCGGGTTCCGGATATCGCTGAAGCCACCAAAGCGTACTTGACTGACCTCCGCTCTCAGTTGCCTGAGGGAATCTCCGTGGATACGTGGCGGAACGAACACTATTACCTCGAAAGCCGTCTCAATCTGTTGATTAGGAATGGAATTGCGGGTTTCATACTGGTGACTTTGGCTCTTGTCCTCTCTATGAATCTTCAATTGGCATTATGGACTTCCTTTGGACTGTTGGTGTGCTTTATCGGCACGTTTTCGGTCATGGCCTTCCTTGGAGTCTCCATTGATATGACCTCTTTGTTTGCCTTCATCATTGCAATTGGTATTGTGGTTGATGATGCGATTGTCATCGGAGAAAGCATATTCAGAGAGCAGGAGCGTGGGGTCCCCCCGATGCGAGCTGCGGTTCAAGGGGCCCAGCGTCTTTGCATTCCCGTGACCTTTGCAGTCTTAACGACCATTGCTGCATTTTCGCCAATGCTGTTTGTCCCGGGGTCCATTGGCAAGTTAATGGCCTCTATCCCGACGGTTGCGATCACAGTTCTGGTCTTTTCTCTGATCGAATCACTCTTCATCCTGCCTGCGCATCTATCGCACATGAAAAGGAAGAAGAGTTCTGGCAGGATAGTTCGACGACTGAATCTCATTCAGTCTGCTACGACGCGGGCCTTGGAACGCTTCACACATGGTCCGTTAGATCGCGTACTGCGGTTTACCACCCGCCGTTACATTCTAGTGCTGGTCAGTTCTGTGATCCTGATTGGTTTGTCTCTCACAATTGTGGGTAGTGGATTGATCCAGTTTGTTTTTCTTCCTGAGATTGAAGGCGAAGTTGTAACGGCTCGCATCGAAATGCCGCCAGGCACTACAGCTGAACGGACGCAACAGATTGCCGAATTGCTGGAAGCACAGGGTCATGAGGCTGCTGCCGAATTACAAGCCAGTCTCCCAGAGAATCATTCGCCTGTGGTAACGAATACGATGACCGTGGTCGGTGACCAGCCCTCTCTTATGTTGGAGCCCATGTCGGCCGATCAACATCTCATTGTCCAGCCCCACCTGGGCGAGGTCAGTTTTGAACTGACAAGTGCCGAGACACGGAAGTTTCCTGCACTCAGGTTCGAGGAGGTATGGCGGGATAAAGTGGGCGAAATTCCTGGTGTAAGCTCCCTTGTATTCCAAGCCTCACTTATCTCTCTTGGAAGTAGCATCCGGGCTGAACTGACCGCGTCTACTCCGCAGGCATTGGAGGAGGCAGCGGTACGCTTCCGGGATGAACTCACGAGTATTGCGGGGGTCTCCAATATTGACGACGATCGAGACCGAGGGAAACGTGAGGTTCAGTTAGAACTACTTCCAGAGTCACGCTCTCTTGGTCTGACGTTCGAAGATATGGCACAGCAGGTGCGCAATGCCTTTTTTGGTGCTGAAGCTTTGCGCATTCAAAGAGGAAGAGATGACGTTCGCGTGATGACTCGTTTGCCGGAGGAGGAACGCAACAGCCCAGAGGACCTGAAGCGCCTCCGTATCCGTACGCCCGCCGGAGCTGAAGTCCCTCTCAGCGAAGTTGCCGAAGTGAGCTTTGGTACTGGTCCGGCCAGTATTTATCGGCGTGACCGTCGGCGTGTGATCACGATATCTGCAGATGTAAACGAAGAAGAGACCACATTAAACAAAGTCTTGGACCGTTTGGAATCAACAATCATCCCGGAGATGCAGGGGAAAATTCCGGGATTCCGCGTGAGTTTCGAAGGCGAGCAGCGCCAGCAAGCGGATGCTATGGATGCGCTTACCAGAGGTTTTATTATTGCCTTGTTTGTGATGTATGCACTTTTGGCAATTCCTTTTCGTTCCTATGTTCAACCATTTATCATCCTAGCCATAGTTCCATTCGGATTTGTTGGCGCTCTGATTGGACATATTTTTATGGGTCTGAGCCTGAGTACGCTCAGCCTGTGGGGAATTGTTGCGCTAAGCGGAATTGTAATTAATGATTCGCTGGTGCTGATTGATTACATTAACAAGAGGAGTCGGGCGGGGATGTCTATGGAGGAGGCAATTTGGGAAGGGGGTAAAGTGCGTTTTCGCCCAATCCTGCTTACGTCAGTAACAACGTTCTTGGGAGTGCTCCCACTTATCCTTGAGCAGAGTACTCAGGCACAATTCCTCATTCCGATGGCGGTAAGCCTCGGTATTGGTGTGCTGTTTGCCACGGCAATCCTGATGATGCTGGTGCCGGCGCTCATGATGTTGCATTATCGCATGGGCTTCTTGCTTCGTCGTGGGCACTCTGACTTATCTGAAAATGAGTTCAGCATCAGGCCAGAGTGATTGCTGCCTATTTGCCTTAATGCACGTGGATTTTGCCTATCATATTGAGGAAAATCGCCAACTATACCCGACGTTTGGTCTAGCACGTATCTTTTGATTTTCGCAAGGAATGCCTGTCTGCTCTCGATTGCCAGAGGCACACTCCGGGCCGTTAGGCAGGCAGTCGATCCTGCGGTGGTTGCTGGCTGGTTTGAGCGTTGTCGTTATCCAGGTGTGCATGCAGCAGGCATTGGGGCAGGTGCTTGTTACAGGGTCCGTGCGGGATTCTGTCACGCGACTGCCACTAATTTCGGCACATGTTGTTCTGGATGGTGCTGTTCAGGGTACGATCACAAATCGGGATGGTGCTTTCGAGCTCACGCTTCCTGGTTTGCCCGCCACTCTGATTTTTCGGCACATCGGCTATAATCCTGTGCGGGTAACCCTGGGGCCGGATGATTCACGAGTCATTAACGTGAATCTAGAACCAGCGGTTATTCCTTTGCCTGAAGTACTGGTAACAGGAGATAATTTAGCCGCCGGTATCATGGAGCAGGTCATTCGCCGCAAGGTTGCCCGTCGAGTCCATCTGGAATCCTACAGTGCTCTTATGTATTCCAGAATAACTTTGCGGCGCCGCGACAAAATCGTCCTGATAAGTGAAGCCGTTCTTGATCGATTTGTCACCAGTCAGGCCGGAACCCGGGATATCATACGGTCTATGCGTTCGACGTCTGATTTTTATGAACAGCTGGGTCTAACCCCAGCACCTCAGGATTTTTCGTCGGATCATGTGCAGATAAACGGGTTGACATTTTTCGGGCCCACACACCCAGATGCGCTGGATCATTACAATTTTACACTTGCGGGGCGTCGCCCCTGGGGTGATCAACAGCTCTACGATATATACATTGCTCCAAAAAACAATCAGGAAGCCGCACTGATAGGACGAATTTCTGTGCTGGATGGTGTTTATGCGCTTGTAGAGGTCGATTTAAGACCTGCTTCTCACGTGATTTTTCCCCCTGATACCCGGGATTGGAGGGTAGCTTATCGTCAGAGTTTTGCCCAGGCAGATTCATTTTGGCTGCCCATAGACCTTCGTCTGGAAGGCCGCATTCATGTGGAGCCGGAAGGCGAGGCTACCAGCCCAACTACGGTGCGGCAAGTTGCCAGACTGATGAACTATCAGATCAACCAGACTGTACCCGCAGCGCTATTCGCTCGTCGAGAGCAGTTACAGGTGGATTCGATTTCCGTCTTTCGGGATGATCTGTTTTTGATGGGATTGGATATGGTTGCCTTGACGGTCCAGGAATTGGAGGTGATTGATGACCTGCTCCGTGGACGACCACTAACCCTGCGTCAGGCATTACCGGCTACAGCCTCGGTCCGCGGTGCAGAAATGGAGGCACGCAGCTTTCACCTGGGTGATCCGCCCCAATTTGTTTGGCCGCTCATCGGAGGTTTTGCACCATGGCTGCGCTATAATCGCGTGGATGGTACCCTCGTGGGAGTCGGTAAGGCATTTCCCATAGGAGAGCGCGCAGAATTGGCTGCCCGTATTGGAAAATCATTGGGATATGGTCGTACGCGCGTGGCTGCTGCGCTGAGCAATCAACTGACGAACGTCCTGCAAACTTCCGTGATATTTGAGCGGGATATGCAACCGCAAAATGGCACAATGATTCACACCGAGGCCACAAACTCGTTGTCAGCGAGGTTGTTGGCCCGGGATTACTTCGACTGGTATTGGGCCACGAGGGTTCGCTTGAACGCAAGTTATGAGGCGCATGGGATCAGGGCAAGGGTTTCCGGGATGTATGCCACTATCGATTCTGTTCAAACCCAGGTGAGGAGTCCGTGGCCGCATCAACGGGAGTTTCCGAACAATTATTTGATCACGCCGGGGCACCATAAGTCCTTCGAACTCAGGGTTGCTACCGGTAGCGACTGGCAGCCGTATCGCATAGATCCCCAGCAAAGGGTTGAAGTTAGGGTTGAGTATGGCGACGCTCCTCGAAGCCGTCGGTATTTGAAGGCAACCCTGTTTACGGATGGGTACATACGTACGCTGATGCGTCGTCGCCCGCAGTCTGCCGGAATGTCAGTACGTGTCTTGGCGGGATTTGCAACACTCAAAGCTCCCATTGAGCAATGGCATGTGGCAGAGGGCAGCATGGGTCCGATTGGAACACTCGGTACACTCCGCACCGTCCGTAACCGTCGTTTAATTGGGCGTCATATGGTGGGAATATATTGGGAGCACGATTTTCGCAGTTTACCATTTGAGATGTTGCGTATCAGGCCACTTGTAGATCAAAAGGTCAGCATGCGATTTGGAGCCGCGCATGTGTATGTCGATGATAGATGGACCCATGAAATCACTTTGAGTATTGCAAGATTTCCATTACGTGTAGATCTTAGCCGCAGAATAAGACAACCGGGACTATTCGTTAGCATAGGTTTGACTGGGCGTCGTTAGTTTGGTTTACACGTTGTATTCTCATGTGGCTTTTCGAGGACAATCATTTGTTGACGCTCAATAAACCTGCGGGTCTACTCTCGCAGGCCGACATTACCGGAGATCCAGACTTGGTAACGTTGGCCCGTGCCTACCTGAAAAAGAAATACAATAAGCCGGGAAATGTTTACATCGGGTTGGTGCATCGTCTGGATCGCCCTGTATCAGGTGCTATGGTGCTTGCGAGAACATCTAAGGCGGCACGGCGCTTGAGTCAGGTATTCCGTGATCGTCGGATAAAGAAGGAGTATATTGCTGTTGTGGAGGGCCTGATTGGAGGGAGTGGTGTAATGGAAGACTATTTACACAAGGAGATGTGTCGGGCGCACATTGTCCAGGACGAAGAGTCCGGCAAGTATTCGAGTCTGCGTTGGAGGGCATTGAGCAGTGATGGGATTTTTACGTCTGTGTGGGTGGAGTTAATCACTGGTCGTGCTCATCAAATCCGATGTCAGTTCGCTGCCCGGGGTTTCCCTGTCCTGGGAGATGTACGTTATGGTGCGCGTCATCGTTTTGATGGGCGAAACATTGCATTACATTGTTGCGGCCTGACTTTCGATCATCCTGTTGCTCGGGTGCCCGTAGAGGTAAAAGCTACGTTCCCCGAGAGTTGGCCGACTAAGCTTCTGAAGCTCGTAGAGACTGACTAGGAAGAGTCGATGGAGATTCGAACCGCCTCCGCGCGCCGTCTTCTATTTGAGGCCCACGGTCTTCATTGGTTCTAGCGCCTGTCTTCTACTCCAGTTCGCGGAGCGCACGCTGCACGCTGCGCTCGGAACCTGCGGGTGACGAAACGTCGAACGGTAGGAGGACGAGTTTCAGGCCGTCGAAGAACTGAAAGTTGCACGGACGGATGAAGGTGCTGTTTCTAGGATAGACTAGAGCCACGGTTTGACATTTGTACCGTTTCCCGTAGGCGTAGATCTGGTACAGGTCGCTGCCGTGGACATCGCTGATCGTTTTGTTTTCGTTTTCGCCGAGGTGGATCCACTTGGCGTCGAGGATGAACCGGACATTGCTGGATGGTTTGCAAAGCGAAATGTCTGGCTTCATTGCGTTGTGTCCAGAACTTGGCTGGAGCATCCGCTCCCTAGGTCCTTGGGCGACCACCTGAAATTCGGTTTGATAGCGACGGAAACCATGGGTTACGAAGTCCTCGTAGACCTGCTCCATCGGGAAGAGTAGGGACTGATTGATGTGCCTGCCGGAATAGGTTGTGAGCCCCTGGTTGAAGAGGAAGAGTTCGACCCACTGCATGACCTCCTCGTAGTGCCGCATGCAGCGATCAATACTGTGGCTTCGCCAGTCTGCCCGTATGTTTTGCGATGTTGGTATCGCGCTGAACGCTGGCTCGAGGTCTGCGAGTAACCGTCGGTTGCGCTCTTCGCGTACAATGGGCTTGAGCCTGTCAAGGGTGGTGCGGATGAGTCGGTTGGCGGGGCGGTTGGGATTCAATTCGTCGTGTTCTACATAGAAACGAGAACGGTCGATCAGGTTCTCGCGTAGGTGATCTCGGAAGACTATGCGACCGCGCAGGAAGGACAGATTTTCCTGGATCGTCCTATACTGTCGGCCGAGGCCGCCTCGAACCAAAAGGCCGACATTCTCTAGGAAGAGGTGGACGAAAACCTCAAGTAAAGGGAAGCGGCGTAGCGCTCGGATGGCACTGGGAGGAAGGCTCTTAGTCCTCTTCAGGCCGCCGTAGGTACGCAGCATCATCAAAAATGCCTCACGAGTCCGCTCGTGGCTCGTGCACGAAGACTCGCCAAGGTCAATCTTGGGCAGGATCTCGACGACCGTACCACGTTTTGTAGTGATCACGCCGACGTAGTTGCTCGCATGGAGGCGGCCATTCCAGCCAAAGTGAAAGACTGGGGGGTACGGATGTTTTTTAGTGAAGGCTATTAGATCATTCAGATCGTGCTTGTCGAGTACTGGGAGCTCCTCGTGTTCCCGAATGGTGTAGACACCAGGCATAGGTTCAAAACTGACCGTCAGCAAGATCGGAATTCTTGTCCATCGGCTGGTTGTTACGCGACTGCGTCGTTCTTCTCATATATGAGCCGATACTGCCCCGGATCTAACCATTCCTCCGCCGTCCCAGGGAGTCTCTCGAAGGTGTCAGTGTCTGGATCCAGCAGACCTTCAGCCACCAGGCCGCCTAGATGCTCACCATCTTCCTTCACGACCACGAAGGTTGCTCCCCCCAGCACTTCCCGAACTTTCGCCCAGTCGTCATAGAAGTATTCCAGCAAGAGGGGGAGGATAGCCGTTTTGAACTTGTTGGCCAGCGATTTGACGTTGTCCACGTTGAAGAGGTAGGTGTGACCGATTTGGCGTTCGCGATCCAAGAGTAGCGAGATGCGTGCGTTGATCGCCTTTAGCATCCTGCGGAGATTGATACCGTCAACGTTATCCGAGATGAGTGGATGATCAGGGTTGGGCATCATCTCCACATGGTCGAACCTACGCCGTAGTGCGATGTCGAGAGGAAGAATGGAGCGATCGGCTGTATTCATGGTGCCAATGATATAGAGATTGCCCGGAACTCCGAAGCGGTCGCCGGAATATGGCAACGTGACCTCGGTCTCGTTGTCCTGACCGAGGCGGCGGGACGGTTCGATCAGCGTGATGAGCTCGCCGAGGATCTTGGGAATGTTGCCTCGGTTGATCTCATCAATGATCAGGATGTAGGGGCGGTCAGGATTGTCCAGTGCAGCCTTCACAATTTCCCTGAATACTCCGGGCCGGAGTTCGTAGTCAAGGTCACCATCCCCGGCGAGCCGGGGGCGGATGCCTTCCACGAAGTCTTCGTAGGAATAGTTCTGGTGGAATGTTACCATGGTGATCTGGCCTGTCTCTTCTTTCGATTCGAAGCGGAGATCACGGAATTCGTTACGATGCTCCTCAGTTACATCATCTACCTTGATTCCCTTAACGATGGCCATGGCACGGGCGGTCGTGCTATAGGTCTTCCCGGTGCCGGGTGGACCGTAGAGGATCTGGTTGAGCTTGTAGTCGCCAGGAGGTAGCGGTGGGTCTGGTAGGTCTACGATCTTCTCGAAAGCGAACATGAGCCACTGCTTGTAGGGACTGAAATCAGTGAACGTCTTGGTAGTAATGGTACGTGTCTCGGGCAAGGGCCAACGGCCGATCTTTTCCCACTTGACATCACGTACGTGTCGAAATTCAGGGCGGTTCTCGTCGAACGTGTACTCGGATTTGATGACCCCGTATCCCAGCAGCAACTTGCCTCCCCGCATGGCCATGACATGGTCTCCGGGTTGCATCTCGTGGGCAAATTGATAACAGGCAAGAGAAGTTATGGTTGGTTTCGACATGTCGGTGATTTCCCGGAGTCGTTCGTAGATGTCCGCTCTATTATCGAACTCTCGAAGATTGCCGAGTTCGTCCCACCCGATCGCAACGATCTCCTTCTCTTGGAACTCATCCCAGTGTTCCGCACTGGCCCTGAGCATCCACACCCGTGCTGTTCCGAACCTCTCCTGATACCATTGCTCGGCATCTATGCGAGGTGGTAGCAACAAATCTGAGATTGCCGAATAGGCGGGTATGTTAGCAAAGGCCTCGTAGTAGTCTATGCCAACTCTCGAAAAACGGGCCACCGGCATGTTGATGATCAGAGGGGCCTGTTTCTTGTTCACCCACAGCACATGTATCCGGTCGTTCGCGTGTAATGATTCGTGGTAAGTGTTACGGTATACGATACCGATCCCGTACCCTTCTTTTCTTCCTGAGTGGACAAAGATGACATCTCCGGGTGCAGGTTTGTCAAGCGGGAAATCTCGCTTGAGTCTTGGGAGTAGGTCTCCTTCCGCAGTCCATGTCTCGTCTCCCGGTTTTCCGTAGTAGACCCAGTTGTTATCACGAAAGTCGGCCCACCTATCCTTAAGTGTGTTGATCTGATACCGGTGATTGTCTTCGCGGGGCAGCCGTCCGCTCGACCACAGATAACTGATAATATTGATCTCGTAGCATTGACAGCCGGAGAACGCGGTCTGGATTCTGTCCATCTCTTCGAGATACTCAGCCCAGGATATCCTGCTGGGGCTTTTCTTGAACTTACCAATGCCCAGCGACAGAACGCTCGCGTTATCAAAGGGCAAAAATGCTCTCGGATTGATCAGAAAAAGGACTTGTGTAAGCTTCGGGACGCCGACTCCGCTGATATTCAACATCTTGGCGAAGGTATCAGTAACGTCGACATCGTGCGCTGTACCGTTGAGTGCGCATGCCTGATCAAACATCCTCCAGAGAAGCTGTGGATCAGCTCCGGTGTTGTTGAATTGAACTTGGAATCCAGGTGGAACTGGAAAGATGAAGCAGTCGTCGACGCTGTAGTTGAGCTCATTTTCGATCCCGAACACCTCCGAGACGCTCGCGTAGATCGTTCTTCTTTTGTCTGCTTTACCGCCCGCAATCGACGCAAGATGATAAAAGAACGTAAGCGGATCGGCTTTATCCTCCCCTTGTTCGAGCACGGCACACTTCCTTCCGGCCCAATCCACCTTTTTCGCTCTTTCCACGAGGCCCTCTCGCCGACCCTCTCCCACCTTTTTGGCTAACTCTTCAAACCATGGTACCCATTGGAATAACTCCTTCATCCGCACACTCGGCTTAGCTCCTCCGCGCCCCCGCGGGAGATACTCATGTTATTCATTGACCTCATCTGGGGAAATTATTGAATGAGAAGTGATCTGGTGCTAAGTATGACTACTTGCCGCAAAAATGTCTTACCGGTATATAATACGTCATTTCCGGTACTGACAATGAGTTTTGTATAACCCTACACCAGTTTGTTGCTTTTGCCACAGAAAAACTATTTCCAATGAACAGATCAGGTACTCCGAGACAGAGGTAAATGATATTCGCAAACCGCTGTCGCGGAAATTCGCGACAGCGGACTCTGATGCTTTTGATTCGACTGTTGACGTTTTTCACAGGGAGATTACTCATCGAGAGTACGCGGTGTGGGTATTGATTACTTCTAGGCTGTACTCAGATGAAAAACTCTCAGTCTTTCCTCAGAAACCTTGTCTGATTTGGTTAGCAAGACGGCGGGATCGGATATGATGCTGGCGGCCGCCTAGTTGATTCAGAGGTCATTTGCTCGCCAGAGATACCAACTAGCAATGCTACGGAATGGCTTCCAGCGATCCCCGCTGGCACGTAGTTCAGATGGTTTTGGAAGTTCATCCAGATCATAGGCAATCTTGTAGCCCCGCCGGATGCCGAGGTCTGTGACAGGCCACACATCTGGACGTCCTAGGTTGAAGATGAGGAGCATCTGGGCAGTCCAAATACCAATACCGCGGTGTATGGTTAGTGCTTGGATTATTTCCTCATCAGTCAGCGTTTCCATGGCTGCTCGATCCGGGAGCGTACCCTCAGCTGCATGTACGGCCAAGTTTCGTATGGTTTTTTCCTTGGCTTGGGAGAGGCCTACGGCCCTTAATTTCTCCGGTGTTGTTTGAAGCACTGCATCAGGTTCGGGGGCGCCGTCAAACAAGCTAAATAGGCGGCCCTGAATTGCTCGACCGGCATGTGTTGAAATTTGCTGAAAGATGACAGAGCGCACTAATGCCTGAAATGGACTCCAGTCATCGGTTAGCACCAATTCAAAGGGGCCCACCCGAGCAATCAGGTTGGCCATGTGTGTGTCGGAGGCCCGGAGGGCGCCCACAGCTTCATCAATGTTAAGGGGGGACATTTCGAAGATTACATTAATCGGGTCTTTGTGACAAATTTAAGTATCAAATGTAACCTATGTAAGCGCTTTTCGTACTGACATGCAGGTCCACGCAAACAAAACCAAAAACTCTAGATACGATGAAAAAACTTCTCTCTCTTTACCTCTTGGTGTTATTCGCAGTACCCGTCCTTGCACAGGACAGCACACCAATGCTTGCAGACGAAACCGTTCGGTGGAATCTGGTGATCGCTCAACTTGAGACCTCGTTAGACTCTGAATATCAGTCGGTTCGTGAGCAAACGCTTAAGAACGCAATTGTGTTGACTACACTCTATCGAGACAAGGTTGATCTGGCTCACCAGAGATCATTCCTACGCAAGGTCTACGAAGAATCAAAATCCTCAAAAAACCGCAAACTATCTTTGGCTTTGCTTCAAGCTATTGGAGGTCACCGCGTCCAGGATTTCCTCGCTCGTAATGCAACTCAGGCAGAGTCTGACGAGGGACGTTTGACTGTAGCATCGGTGTTGAATGACTACTACAGCAATCATATGAACCCGGTCACGGGGTAACCAGCAGACTTTGCTCCAGCCTCACCGGTTGGATTTGCAAGATTGAGCGCGCACGGTGTTTATCATCGTGCGCGCTTTCTGTTTGGTTGCTGCCGAAACGAGAGCACCGCCTTTACTCTGATGAAGGCAGATTTAGGCGGATCAATAGGAGTCTGGTATGGGAAGACTGTATGCCGGACAGCAGTGTTTCAAAAGTAGTTGACAGTGGGGGCGTATAGACACTTTTGAAATACTCCCCCGGTAGGAGCCTGGTGATATTGGCGAGGGTAGTTTTGAGGACCTTTACATTGTTCTTAGGTGGAGGTTCGAATGAATTACGGTTGGGAATCCGGGCAACGTACATGGGCAGTCATTTTGAGGAGACTGACCGATCAAAAACACGCCTAATGGGAATTATCCATTAAGGTGGAACCTTTTCTACGTCATGTGCCTAGGTGATTGGCTCACGACGCCATACATCCGATTATGATTATGTTAGCTGACTGATTGAAAGTATAATTGTCATTGCAGCACCAATAATGGAAATGACAATAATCAAAGTTTTGTACTGGTTGTTTTGAGCATCCAATTTAGACTCAATTATCCTGTTTTGCGCATCCATCTTAGATTCCAGTCTAGCAATAATATTCGTCGATGCCATTTCTCCAATTATTTCATTGGTTCTATCCCCATTTGTGTGGAATGATTAATTTTGGGTGAACCAAAGTTAATCATTTTCATGTCAGATACCATTACCGACTTAATGATGCGGTACACCTTGAGGCTCAGTTCTGACTGGCAGGTTGATCGGGTGGTCATGGATACGGAGCATCAACGTGTAGATGTCTATCTATCGCATTCGGGTGTCTAACGTCAATTAAAATTTACCTCGACGACAATTAAAAGTTTCCTTTAAAAGTTCCATTGGAGGAGGACGCGCAACGAAGCGGAGCAGCGAGCTGCGGAGCGAAGTTGCGCGCGATAAATCCCACGAATTTCGTCTGCGCCCCGACTGACAAATTGTCAGTCCGAGATGGACACGAACCAAGTGAGATACGGGTGAATTTATGTTCGAGAGATTCATCAATCGTAGATTCAGGAGGACCCAGTTTCAAGCGGTTCCTGCTTTGCTTTCTGCCGCTGTTGCGCCGCTTCAAGTCGGTAGCTCGGCAGGTTGAGTTCAAGGATCACGCTGTGATGCACAAACCGGTCCACGGCCGCCGTCGTGACCGTGG
>MPNB01000039.1 GCA_002238805.1 Rhodothermaceae bacterium bin80
GGATGCGAGATTTCCTCGGGGATGGTCAAGTGGCGTTGATTGGGATTGTAATGGATGTCGTAGCCTTTGTCCAGGAGTCGCTTGACGGTGTCGTTGACCCACTTCTCAAAGGATTGATCCTGGAAAGGGAGGCCCCATTCACCTTTCAGTCGGGCCTCGACCTGACGCGTAAATTCCGTCCATTTCGCTTTGGGGAGGTCAAAGTCGGGTCCGAGATTGAGGAGGGTAATGTTTCGGGGATTTCCGTTGATGCGTCGGGACTGTACGAGGGCGAAGCCACGGCCTTTTTGGCCGTTTTTGCGGCGATGTGTTTGGGATCGGATGAACATGATTGCGCGGGGTTGGGTGGAGTGCAGTGGTACCCTTGTGGTGCGGGGAGGTTCCCAACATAGCTACATTATGACTACATTGGGCTTTTTTCGCCAAAAACCCTGAATTCGGGCCCAAAAAGGACGAAATTGGGCCGATTTGGGCTAAAATCGGCCCTTTAGGAGGAAAAATACGGGGAAATTGGCCCCGAAATCAGTACCTTGTCAGGGGAAATGACAAAGATGGGCTAAGGGCGCTTTCCTGTGGGATAATCTCCGCCGCAGAGGTGGCAACTCTCGGCCGACCGACAGGCCGGGACAATGGTTCCCTTTGTATGTCCATCCTGCCACCAAGGAGGTAAGTGTCGATAGGGTTGCGGGCTCTCAGGAGATCTGGCCTATCGATCCGAAGGGAGAACGCCGGATTTGGCGTGTAAACCCAATTGGAGCTCGACGAGAGATCGCCGCGGGTGAAATTTCGGCAATCGAAAAGGCTGGTCGATTGGAAATTGTCAAAAAGACTCGAATGCCCCGAGGCAAGAAGCCCAAGACACTATGGAATAGTTCGAAGTATTCGGCTACTACTCATGGGACCAAACTACTGATTGATGTTGTTGGACGACAGCGATTCAACTACCCGAAGTCGGTGTACTTGGTTGCCGACTGCTTACGGTACTGGTGCGATAAGGAAGATCAGGTCCTCGACTATTTCGCTGGTTCCGGCACCACCGCCCACGCGGTCATCAACCTCAACCGGGAGGACGGTGGCGGCCGCCGCTTCGTCCTCGTCGAAATGGGCGACTATTTTGACACCGTGCTGTTGCCGCGCCTAAAGAAGGTCACCTTCACGCCGGAGTGGAAGGACGCCAAGCCCAAGCGTCTGGCGACCACCGAGGAAGCAGCGTACAGTCCTCGCATCGTAAAGGTGGTCCGTCTAGAATCCTACGAAGATGCGCTCAACAACCTAGAGATCCGGCGCACCGAGGAGCAGCAACTTCTGCTAGGTGCCTCCGAGGCGCAAGGCCCGGACGGCCTCAGGGAGCAGTACATTCTGCGCTACCTGCTTGATGTTGAGACGCGCGGCAGCCAATCGCTACTCAACGTGGAAGCCTTTACTGATCCCACTGCCTACAAGCTTAAGGTCAAGCGTCCCGGATCGGATGAGAGCCGCGCAATCAACGTTGATCTCTTGGAGACCTTCAATTGGTTGATCGGGCTCACGGTTCGGCACATCGCCGCGCCGCGGGCCTTCAGAACCGCGTTTGAACGCGACAGCGAGAAGCGCCTGCGTTTGAAAGGACGCCTCAGGCAAGAGGCGGACGGGCCGTACTGGTTCCGCACCGTGACCGGTACTACGCCAGACGCCCGCCGGACGCTTGTCATCTGGCGTAAGCTCAGCGGTGAGCCGGAGCGGGACAACTTGGTGCTCGACGAGTGGTTTACCAAGCAGGGCTACTCCGCCAGAGACGGCAAGTTCGATCTCATCTACGTCAATGGCGGCAATAATCTCGAAAACCTCAAGACCCCCGACGACCGGTGGAAGGTACGGCTCATTGAAGAGGATTTCCATCGCCTGATGTTCGACACGGAGGGGATATGATCACGAAGAGGAAGGGGAGAATGCCCCGCAAGAGGGCGCAGGTGCCGTTCGCTCACAAGCTAGTGCTCAATCAGTGGCTGCTATCGCTGTTTAATGTGAAGCGGTTTGAAGAGCTAGCCGAGCACTTGCGTGACGAGGCTCTAGAAGGGCCGGACGAGAACAACATCCACCACTTTCATCATGAGCTTACGGTAGGACGCTTCAACCTGAAGCAACTCTCTACTGAACTGCTGCTGGAGTACGACCAGAACATCGTCAAGCATACGCAGCGCCTAAACGAACGGCGTATTACCCGCGGCGAAGATCCGATCGTCTGGAAGTATTTCCAGTATCTGACGCTACTCTTCACCGAGATCTATCTGGACCGCTACTTTCGCGATCCCGATGCACTGCTCGTGGAACTGAATGTTCACGTG
Source organism: Rhodothermaceae bacterium bin80 (assembly GCA_002238805.1). Taxonomy (GTDB): domain Bacteria; phylum Bacteroidota; class Rhodothermia; order Rhodothermales; family Bin80; genus Bin80. Next base: position 2,325 of record MPNB01000039.1, read on the forward strand.
GAAAACTACAATGCGGACAAACCCGAGGCCGACCGGATCGTCGCGTTTGACGAGTCTGCAGAGGCATGGCCACAGCTCAACAAGCTCGCGTTCTGGATGGCGACCGGCAGCGGAAAAACACTGCTGATGCACGTCAACATTTTGCAGTATCAGGAGGCCTTGGTCCGGCATGATAGGCGTCGTGAGTTGAATCGCATTCTCCTTCTGACACCTAACGAAGGGCTCTCGCAGCAACATCTGCGTGAGTTCGCAGCGGCGGGCATAGATGCGGAACTGTTTAGCAAGGATGGGCGCGGGTTGTTCAGCGGTCAGGCGGTCGACATCTTGGAGGTGACCCGGCTGCGCGATGAGATGGGCGACAAAACCGTGGCCGTCGAGGCCTTTGAGGGAAACAACTTGGTGCTCGTGGATGAGGGGCATCGCGGAACAAGCGCGGGGAAAGGTGGCGCATGGATGGGCTATCGCAACGCTCTTTGCGAGAGGGGTTTCTCCTTCGAGTACTCGGCGACCTTCGGGCAGGCAATCAAAGGTAATTTGGACCTCACCAACCTGTATGCCAAGAGTACGCTGTGCGACTACTCGTATCGCTACTTCTATGCCGACGGCTTCGGCAAGGACTATCAGATTCTCAACCTTGATCAGGGCACACAACAAAACCACTTGGAGCTGTACCTCGTAGCCTGTCTCCTCTCGTTCTTCCAGCAGCAACGGCTCTACCGCGAGAACGAGAGCGCCTTCCGGCCGTTCAACATTGAGAATCCTCTATGGATCTTCGTCGGTGGGAGAGTGACGAAGACGCTCGCCATGAGGGATGCGTCCGATATCGTCGAGATATTACGGTTTTTTGCCCGCTACGTGTCTGACCGAGCCGGAAGCATCCAGCGTATTGAGCGGGTGCTCAATGAGGGCCTTGTCACCTCGACGGGCCGAAACCTGTTCTACAAGCGTTTCCCGTATCTCAATACGTGCGGCCTCCCGGCGGCCCAGGTCTTAGATGAGACACTCAGGACGATATTCAACGCCCCTGGTGGCGGTCAGCTCTACATCGAGAACCTGAAGGGTGTGCCCGGCGAGGTGGCGCTGAGATTGGGCGCCGAGAACGAAGCCTTCGGCGTGATCAACGTGGGCGACGACGCGAAACTTGTAAAACTGTGCGCCAAGAACAACCTAGCCACAGGTGAACGGGAATTCGCGGAATCGCTTTTTCACGAACTGAATGAACCGCATTCGAAAGTGAATATCCTGATCGGCTCAAAGAAATTCACCGAGGGTTGGAGTAGTTGGCGCGTTTCGACGATGGGTCTGATGAACGTGGGCAAAGGGGAGGGCGCGCAGATTATCCAGCTCTTCGGACGTGGAGTACGACTCAAGGGTTACAACACTAGCCTCAAGCGCAGCGGCAAGGCGCAGCTCTCGGAAGGGATCAAGCGTCCCCGAGACATCAGCGTACTGGAGACCCTCGGCATCTTCGGCATTAACGCCGATTACATGGCGCAATTCCGGGATTTTCTCAACGACGAAGGACTCCCCACCAACGACAATCGCACTGAGTTTCTGTTGCCGGTAATCGAGAACCTCGGAAAACAGAAGCTCAAGACGATTCGGCTCAAGAAGACGATCAACGGCGTAAGCACAGAGTTCGGTGATGGGTTCCGGAAGATCGCACGCGTTCCAACCGTCGCGCCACCGGACCCAACCGCTGATCCGGGTACTGTACGCTTCCATAAGAACCCAGTGCGGCTCAATTGGTATCCGAAGATCCAGGCGATGAAGTCGGGTGGCCTCATTGAGGGTGATGCCGATGCAGCACCGAATGAGACTCCTCTTGGTGCCCGCCATAGAGCCTTCTTGGACTACGACCGCCTCTACTTCGAGCTCGAACGATTCAAGGCGGAGCGAGGTTGGTACAACTTGAACATTACGCGGCCAGCCATCGAAGCGCTGCTCGCTGACCAGAGCTGGTATCGTCTCCAGATTCCCCTGCAGGAAATGATCGGGGATTCCTACGAGAAGGTGCGCCTGTGGGAGGAGATCGCGCTGGCCCTGCTCAAGAAGTACACCGAGCGCTACTACACCTTCCGCAAGCGCGAGTGGGAACTTCCGCACCTCGAATACCGCATCCTGGAAGGCACCGATCCCAATCTCTTGGGCATGAGGGAATCACTCGACGACGAAGGCTACTACCGCATCCTGATCGACCGGTCACAGGTGGAGATCGTTGCGAAGCTCGAGGAACTCAAGGCGGCCATCCAGAAAGGAAAATTGAAACCTTGGACTTTTCAAGGGTTGGAGGCTATCTGGTTTGGAAACCACCTGTACCAGCCTTTGCTTAGCTTGGACACGAAGGTGGTCGAGATCAGTCCCGCACCACTGAACAAGGGCGAGCGCCTTTTCGTCAAGGATCTCAAGGCCTTCTATGAAGAGAATATGGATTTCTTCGAAGACCGTGAACTCTATCTACTGCGAAACCTCAGCAGGGGACGCGGGGTGGGATTCTTCGAGGCCGGCAACTTCCATCCCGACTTTATCTTGTGGCTGCTCGCGGATGGTCGCCAGCAGGTCATCTTTGTTGATCCAAAGGGAATTTGGAACCTCGGACCGAACGATCCCAAAATCCAGTTCCACGACACCATCAAGGAAATCGAACACCGCCTCGGCGACCCAGACATGTCCCTACGGTCCTTCATCGTATCGAACACTCCGTCAGCCGAAATGTGCGGGCATTGGGGTATGGAGAAGAGCGAGATGGAGGAGCGAAACGTACTATTTCAGGAGGAGGACGCGGACAGTTACATAAGGAGAATACTGTGCGGAATTTAGCGGAATCCAGAGCGTGGACATCAAGCTTGTCCTTTGCAGCGCTCCCTACCCCCGCCCGGGCGACGCGAGGTCTAGGTTCGCATTCCCCCCTGTAGCCGTCGAGATCTCACAAGCGGCGCCGGGTCACCATTCATGCCCGTAGTAGCGGTCACAAATACCAGGTAATCTGCCATGCTATGATATTTTCAGATTAAATATCCACGTTCCGCTTTTTAAGAATGAACAGGCCCTCGTTGCCGCTCGTAACGATCAGTGTACCACTCTTGAAATAAGGATAGTTACTCCAGGATGAGGATCCTGGACCTGGCTCAAAAAACCCAATCTCCGTTGGAGATTCCGGATTTGTGATATCGAGAATACGCAGACCTGCACCATAGTTGGACTGATACATCAGATTGTCTCTGATGTAAAGGTTGTGATCTGTGTCTGGCGTACTTGCAATATATTCAGCTACCAGAACTGGATCATCCAGGTCGGAAACATCCCAGACAAGCGTCCGCGTGCCTTCTACCAACCCCCTCGGCTCATCCCCTTCATCATTCATGTAGAAGTATCGGTGATCCTCGGTTAGCCACCCTTGGTGCGTGTAAGCCACGTTAGGGTAGGAAGCTACAGAAATAGCTACTGGGTTTTCCTTGTCCGTCACGTCCGCGATGCTCAGGGCCGTTTCATTGGATCCGAGACAAATTTCTTTACCATTATAGGTTAAATCTGGACCAGCATACACCACGCATTGAGCATCGTGAGAATAACCTGTCTTGCGCCTACCAGTATTTGGGTCAGCAAAACAACCGGCAAAGGAAACATTAGGGGGATCACGCAAGTCAAGCATGTGCAAGCCGCCGCCACAGGTTTCTCCCCCTCCACTGGCACCAACCACGAAGCCAAATCCCGTTCCTTCGTTAATGACAATGTTGTGTGCACTTGCAATCCCTGCGTAGTGTGCTGTTTCTGTAAACGTCACCGGCTCACCCTCAACCTCACGCAACTGGTTCAAGTCAAGAACCTGTACACCATGTTGCCCCGCACCATCAGCGACTATAAAGGCGTGGTCGGCATATACTTTGATATCTCGCCATACATTTGCAACGGAGCCCGCTGTCATCGGCAGGTCTCCGACATATCGTGGCATTTCCGGATCGGTTACATCCACAAAAGAGGTGCCGTCATTACGCCCCACTAGAGCATATTCCCGGTCGGTTTGCGGGTCGGTCCATCCCCAGATATCGTTCAATCTGGAACCCCGTTGTCCGCCCATCTGAGGCAGTGGCAGGAACGATGTAAGATCGACATCCTGGCACGACCATCTTGATGCTTTGCCCTCTGCACAGCGCACCTCTTCCCCCGTGATCGCTTCGTAACCTTTGACTTCGTTAATAAGCGTGGCAACTGCAGACCATCCATCTTCACTCCGATTCATAAGTACGGCCCCTCCTGCTCTGGAGTCCATGCGAACGGCCCCCACGACAGCATGATCTCCATAAAGTGCCAGACTGCTGCCAAACGCGCTACGGCCAATTTCTTCGTTAGGCAGCAGCTTCATCGCACCTGTCCAACCCTCGTCGCCGGACATAAACCGATACACAACGCCTCTGCCCCGTCCACTACGACTGTCGCCCACCCAGATTTCATTGCCACTGGCTGTCAGGGAGGCTCCAAACTGGGATCCCCGTTGTACATCGAATGGGGCAAGTTGACCGCGCATGCGCAGCTGATTGGACTCAGAATCCCATTCGTACTCTAGAACCAAATTCTGCGTGGGGGCAGATACGTACACCCGTCCCTGATGCACCATTACTGCACTGCCCATCCGGCTTCTCTCGGTCAGAAAATCAGGCGCCAACTTGCTGATCTGTGACCAACCTTCTGCTCCGCGCATAAATACATGTGCAGCACCCATATTCTCCATTTGTGCAGGTGAGCCAACGACCGCAAGGTTGCCCTCAATTGCCAGTACGTATCCAAAGCCATCGCCCTCAGTGATATCTTCAACTGGCAACATGCCGGTTTCCGAAAGTGTACCGTCAGGATTTTTCGTGAAAACATAAACTGCCCCTGCCGATTCCGATCGGCCCTGCGCCCCTATCAAAACCACATCCCCATCCGCCGCGATCGAAGAACCAAACTGGTCGTCAGGCGAGGCATCTGATGCAGTAAGGCGGGCAACCTGTTGCCACGCGCCATCATATTCGAATACGTAGACGGCCCCGCGTGCTTCATCGGCATCAATCGCTCCGATCAATAAAGTCTCTCCGTCAGCTACAATCGTGCGGCCAAACCGCTCTAGCTCTTCATTCACCGACAATATGGTCGGCTCTCCCTCAAGGTTATCTAGCGCGTAGACATAGACCTCTCCGGGAAACGCCATATTTCCGGTTTCTCCGACAAATACGTGTTGCTCTGTCATCGCCAGCGCTCCGCCGAAAGACTGAGCTTGTGCGCCGGTCGTGATCAGCAAGCCAGCAGCTATAAGAAGTAGTAGTTGTTTCATTGATTTTGTCAAATTTCCCTAGAATACCCAAGATACTGTACATGCTGCATACATGTCGGACTTATTTGCAGGAACAAGGATCGCATCCTTTTGTTGGCGGGAGCGTCTTGGATCGTGTGTGCCCGTGGCGAATATTTTTGAACCAGATCAGGATGCTGTCGCCCGAGGGTGGCCTGCCCTGAGAGCTTGGCTCGACAAGGTGCTTGGCTGTGGAGATGACCTTGAGGGGGTCCTTTTCTTGGTCGGCTTGCAGGAATTGCACCGGGAGTTTACACCTGACTTGGATAAAGCCTCAAAACAGCGTATCATCAATGAAGGCACATACTGCGTGTTGGAGAGTCTGGGATGTTTCGAGAGGATCGGCCAAGAGGCAGATGGTTACTGGATCTGGGAACCTCACGAAGACTTTCCCGACAATCTGAGTTCTTCTCGACAAGAGTTGCTGCTGCGCGCAGGTATTCTCCGCTATTTTGACCGTTACTTGAACCCATGAGACCCGTTGAACTTTTTTCCTGCTTCACCCTGTTACTAATTACTGTGATGCTTACCAGTGGATGCGCAATGCAGGCCACCCCCGACCTGTCTGCAACAAATTTTTTCGAGATATCTACCCCCATGGGGGAGATGGTCATTGAACTCTACGACGATACACCTGTCCACAGAGATAACTTCAAAAAACTCGTGAACGAAGGTTTTTTTGACGGTACCACCTTTCATCGTGTGATCGGTGGATTCATGATTCAAGGTGGAGATCCGAATTCGAAGGATGATAATCCGAACAATGACGGCATGGGAGATCCTGGTTACACAATCCCCGCCGAAATAGTCCCCGGACGCTACCATAAACGCGGTGCACTCGCGACAGCACGCGCAAGCGACAATATGAATCCCAACAGGGAGTCCAACGGCAGTCAGTTTTATATCGTGCATGGTAGTATTTATCCAGGAGAATTCCTAGATCAGGTACAGAATCGATTGCAGCAAATGATCCCTGACTCAACATTTGAATACTCGAGTGAGGCAAGGTCTACCTATACAACTGAAGGTGGTGCTCCGATGCTGGACGGTATGTACACGGTTTTCGGTGAACTGGTCGAGGGTTATGATGTACTGGATCGGATCACGCGGGTACTGACGCCCTCCAAAGCCGGTCAGCGCGGAAACCCTAACGGTGACAGACCTATGTTAGACATCACCATGGAGGTCCGTCCATTAACAGACTATGCAAAATAGCTCCTCATTTTCTGCGCGCCAACTTACAGACCAGGAACAGATACGCCGAGAGTCCAGAAAGGCGTTAGAAGATCTGGGTGTCAATCCCTACCCATACGCGTGGCCCGTCAGCGATCATGTGGCTCCCGTATTAGAGGGATTTGATGAGGCGGCTCCCCAGGAAACGGTTTCCATGGCAGGCCGGCTGATGAGTCGGCGAATCATGGGAAAGGCATCCTTTTTCGATTTCCAGGATGCAACGGGACGTATGCAGGTATATGTTCGCCGGGATGACCTACCAGAAGGATTCTACAACAAAGTCTTCAAGCGCCATATTGATATCGGTGATATCGTCGGCATTGAAGGGAAGGTATTTCGGACACGCATGGGCGAAATCACCGTTCACGCCTCAAAGCTGGAACTCCTGGCCAAAGCGCTACGTCCCCTTCCAATTATCAAGGAACAGGAGGGAGTTGTCTTCAATGAGGTCACCGAAAAGGAATTTCGTTACCGACAGCGCTACGTGGACCTGGTCGTTAACCCACACGTACGCGAGGTTTTTGTACAGCGCGCCCGTATAGTAACAGCTATCCGGAAATTCCTGGACGACAAAGGGTTTATCGAGGTTGAGACTCCTGTTCTCCAACCTATCTATGGCGGAGCCTCTGCGCGGCCGTTCAAGACGCACCACAATGCGCTTGATATGCCTCTCTACATGCGCATTGCCGATGAGCTGTACCTGAAAAGATGCATTGCGGGTGGCTTTGATGGCGTGTATGAGATTGCCAAAGATTTTCGGAATGAGGGTCTGAGCCGATTCCACAACCCGGAGTTCACTATGCTGGAACTCTATGTAGCCTTCAAGGACTACGTCTGGATGATGGATCTGGTAGAAGAGATGATGGAGTCCGTCGCCTGTGTACTGCATGGCCAACCCCGTGTGCAGCACGGTGAGGAAGTGATTTCATTTGAGCGACCGTGGCCCCGGATCCCCTTCCTAGAAGCGATAGCGCAACGTACGGGTCACGACCTGTACGGGCAAGACAGGAGCACCCTTCTCCAAGTAGCCCAATCTCTGAACATAGAGACCTCAACCTCTATGGGCAGAGGCAAGCTACTGGATGAGATTTTTAGCTCCTCGGTCGAACCTCATTTGATCCAGCCCACTTTCATCACGGACTATCCGATTGAACTCAGTCCGCTAGCCAAACGGCATCGCAACAAAGAGGGGCTGGTCGAGCGTTTTGAGATGTTCTCGGGTGGCAAGGAGTTATGCAATGCCTTCAGTGAGCTTAACGACCCGGATGATCAGCGTGCACGGTTTGAGGATCAGGCACGTCTTCGCAAGGAAGGGGATTTCGAGGCCATGCAGATGGATCATGACTATTTGCGTGCTCTCGAATATGGTATGCCGCCCAATGCCGGGCTGGGCGTAGGAATTGATCGTCTCGCCATGCTAATGACCAACCAGAACAGTATTCGTGACGTAATCCTGTTTCCGCTTATGCGCCCTGATTAACCAGAGGGGGTATCAGCAAGAAATATCACAATTGAGAACATGGGATACATGTTGATGGATATTCAGTGGGTATCTGCGGACCAGGATCGGAGCCCTACTACTTTACTGGCACGCGAGTCGTCGACGCTGCTGACCAGTTCGGGTCATTTTCTATATTAGGCCTGAGATGAAACATCTGAGACCAGAATGCAAGATACAGGAGCATTCTGGGCTGATGTGTACCCCAAGTTAGGCCGTGGACCACTTTCATAAGTGATGCCCTTTTCAATTCTACACACCTGATCAAGGAGCCTCATCGGGCTTCGACGAAACCGCCGAAGGTCTGCCCCGGAGTGATCGGGATCGTTTTGCTGCGCGCACGTTGCGCATGAAGCCTTCGTACTTTGCCCGCTTCACTGCGCTTCCCTTAAACCGTTTGCGGAAAGCCTCCAGATCCAGTTCCTCCCATTCTTCAAGTGGGGTATCCCGGATACCTTCGCGAGGTAGAAATCGAGACTCCTTGGTCGAATAGCTGAACTTGTTCCAGGGGCACACATCCTGGCAGATGTCACAACCAAAAATCCAATCCTCTTGTCCCAATACAATTTCCTCGGGTAAGGAATTTCCCCTGTGCTCTATCGTCCAGTAAGAAATACATCGGTTTGCATCTACCGCATAAGGCTGATAGATGGCATCCGTGGGACACGCATCAATGCACCGAGTGCATGATCCACAGTGATCATGTGTGAAGGGATCATCACAAGCCAATGGTACATCCACAATCAAAGATCCAACAAAAAACCAAGAACCTATTTGTGGATTGATCAGATTGGTGTTTTTTGCAATCCATCCCATCCCGGCGCGTTGTGCCCATGCCTTGTCCATTACCGGGGCTGAGTCAACGAAAGCACGGCCAGACAAAGTTTTTACTTCACTCTCCAGCCATGCATATAACTCGTAGAGTCGCCCTTTCATCACCTGATGATAATCATCTCCCCACGCATAACGACTGATCTTTCCAGCCTTTTCCGCATGCTCAGCTTCCTGCCAATAGCTGCACAGTACACTAATTACGCGTTTAGCACCGGGGACGAGTTTTCTAGGATCTACTCGTTTCTCAAAATTCCGCGCCATGTAAGCCATGGACGCGTGCCGTCCCTTTGCAAGCCAGGTTTCCAGTCGCTCGGCCTCTTCGTTCAGGCGCTGGGCTTCCGCTATTCCGCACGCATCAAACCCCAATCTTGCCGCTTCCTTTTTCAGACGCTGTGCAAGTGCGAACTGCTGGTTTTTGTCAAACCCAGGCATGAGATCTGTGAAGTAAGGGAAGCATATTCTCGGCTGAGCAAAAGACTTGGCCCGCTTTATATCAGGGGACGTTGGCACAGTCCGAATAGACCCCATTCTGGAAAGGTACCAAGAAGACAACATACAATCTTGGTTCCTGGTCTAGCAAATTCAACCGTTTAACACACATAGTGTATCTGCGCTTCTTGTGGAACCTGTCATCCTGCACCAAGAGTAACTTCAGTATACATGGCAGGCGTACATTACCTTGGCTAATATTGTGCAACGCGGTCACAACGATTCTGAGCGGTTCTAAGAATAGTTTTCTGATACCAGTTTCACCCAGGAGTGTGCTCGGCCAAATCGCGGTGTACGGACTACAATGAGCGTCGATTATAAACGAAAGCGCCCCGACATAACATGCCGGGGCGCTTTGCATTTCGTCAGGTCTGTGGGCGTTAGTTCAGCGGGATCGTGTCTACCCGTCGGAACTGACTTGCTGCTCCTTTCTTTGTGGTCTGACCACCAGCACCCATACCAATATCGGATAGGCGGGCTTCATCAATGCCGTTGTCAATGTAGTATTGCTTGACAGACAGGGCGCGATCCTCGCTCAATCCCTGTGCGTTCCGCTCATCACGCGAAGAATAGCCTTCAATACGCACGTTGAACTCGCAGTTCTGAAGGATCTCCAGGTTCTCCAACAATTGATTGCGACCGGCATCCGTGAGCACAGACGAGTTGCGATCAAAGAAGATCGTATTCATTTCCGAAATATCGCAGTCAAAGCAGTTCTCCTCGTTCACATTCACTACAGTAGTGCGACTGTCGCTGCCTGCATCGTTGGTCAACGTAAGGGTTACGGTGTATGAACCGGGTTGATCATAAGTGTGCGATGGATTCGTTGCTGTGCTGCTTTGGCCATCACCAAAATCCCACGTGTAATTGAGTGGATCTGATCCACTTGAGTTCGCGGTAAATGTAACACTCGGATCCTCATCACATATGCTCACGGTTTCCTTGTCAGATGTCAGCGTGAGTATCTCAGGCGGAGCGATAACGGTAACCGTGCAGCCCCCGGTAGCTGTTCCTCCCTCATTGGTTGCGACAAACATTACCTCGTAAGTTCCCGCCTCCGTATAGGTGTGAGAGCCGGAATCGCCCGTGGCTGTTGCGCCAGTCCCAAATTCCCAGCGCAATTCAAGCGGCTGCGTGGCAACCTCGGCATTGGTGACCGCAGAAAAATCGACTTGCGTATCTGTGACCACCGTCCCCGTAGGACAGGTCAGTGCACCAACCTCAGGTGGAGTAATCGCCTTCGTGAAGTTTACCTTGAGGCCCGCGCCCAATGCTGTCAGAAGGTCCCCTCCACCGAATCCGTACTCAGACGTGCCATCAAGGCCCTCATCACCGAAGTGAAGACCAGCATTGAGCTCCGCAAAAAGTGAGCTGCGTGGGTTAATAGCAAAGTCCACGCCCGCGCCGAAGAGTGGCCCAAAACCACTCCCACTCTCCTCGCTCGTGTATGGCGCCATTTCCTGAGTTACATTCCCAAAAGAATACGACAGACCGAAGTTGACATAAAAGGCATTACGCGTCGTTGCCTCAGCAAACGTATAACGCCCGATAGCCTGAACGGAACTCCGGAATGAGTCGTCATTTCCTACATTGTCGAGATCTTTGACACGCGCCGGAAACTGTGTGATCACAGGATAATCTCCCGCAACGTACGCCAGACTTATCCCGAAGGGAACGCTCAACTGGTAGCCCAGCTCAAGTCCAAAATTCCAGGGACTACCCACATCGAAAGCATCTCCATTGAAGTTAAATGGTGATTGTTCGTTATCCCCAAAATACCCGGAGAATCCTATGCGGGGTTTCACGAACATTGTGCCCTCCGGGCGCAATTTTTTTGCATACTCCTGCGCGAATGTGCCAGGCACAATCACGAGAATCAGGGCCAGCGATACAAGCCTGAGCACCGTTGTCGAAAATCGTATTAAGTTTTTCATGAATTCCTACGCTGTTGTTTTTTCGTGTTCGTGCGTTCTAACTAGAACGACTAGTTCATTTCATTCACATGTCGCAGGAGCTGAACCTTGTAGCGGGCAGCCTTGTTGCGGTGGATGATCCCCTTCGTTGCCAGTCGGTCCAAGTACGCTTGGGTCTCAGGGTAAAGAGATTGTGCAGCAGAAGCATCATCCGTTTGCATAATCTTCTTGACCATCGTTCGCATTCGGCTTCGATGTTCGCGATTGCGAAGTCGGCGCGCAGTGTTCTGGCGCACTCGCTTGATTGCAGAAGCGTGCTGGGGCATTGATTTGATTAGTGTTTTTGGATCCAGAATACGGGCAATATACAACATGCTTGTACCATTACCCATATTATGTTGTTCTCTAGTCCATCATTTTCCGTAGAAAAGTTGGCGTATCTCCCGAAGACTTTTTTCCCTGGGATTTGGGTGGCTCGTTATCTTCATTCAAGTACAGAACCTTTGACTCCTCTCCCGACTTGTCCCTGCTGGACTCGACAAGTCCACGACGCTCCCACGCTGGCGTATCCAAAGTTTTGAGGTTTTGTTCTCCCTTGTACCCAAAAACTTTTTCGTTCAGTAACGGCCTGCTTCGCTGCTCCTCTTTGAGTTCCTCGGTATGGCGAAGACCTGTCGCAATCACAGTAATCCGCACAGAGTTTTTCATCTCACTGTCAACCACCACGCCAGCGATGATTTCGGCATCCTCTCCAGCTTCCTCTCTGATGACCACCATAGCAGAGTTCACCTCTTTGATCGGCACTGAGTCAGCGGTGATGTTGACTAGGACGTTCCGCGCTCCCGCTATGGACACACCATCCATGAGCGGGCTAGAAATCGCATCAAGGGCAACAGTGGCAGCACCCGCCCCCAAATCACCCGTGGCAACTCCCATGATTGCCGTTCCGCTATCCTCTATTGTTGTCCGCACGTCTGCAAAATCCAGGTTAATCAAGCCAGTCTTTGTAATCAGATCGCTTATACCACGGGTAGCATTGCACAGAATGCCGTCTACACGTTTGAATGCTTCGGCAAGATCAGTATTCTCGTCCGCGATATCCAGCAATCTTTCGTTAGGGATCACAATGAGTGTATCCACACACGGCTTCAGTTGCTCAATGCCTTGTTTGGCAGAACTCATACGTTTATGGTTCTCGAACTCGAAGGGTTTAGTGACGATAGCCACTACCAGGATGCCCATTTGCTTTGCAACGTCGGCCACAACCCCTATCCCTCCTGTACCCGTTCCTCCTCCCATACCAGCGGTGACAAAAATCATGTCAAATCCGTGCAGAGCTGTCTCAAGCTCTTCTACACATTCCAGCATGGCCTGCAACCCTACGTCTGGTCGCGCTCCTGCCCCCAGTCCCTTGGTTAGTTTTCGACCTGCCTGAATCTTGTGTGTCGCAAGACTTTTGTTCAGGTCCTGGGCATCCGTATTCACGGCCATGAATTCGACAGACTCCAAGCCGTCGTTGACCATACTGTTGATGGCGTTACCTCCGCCTCCTCCCACACCAACAACGCAAATCTTTGCCACACCGCTATATTCGGCGTCAAAAGTAAACCGGTTTTTTTGTTGAGTTTCCATGGAGTCACACTAAGAGTTTTGCTTGATTATGTTTGCAGCAGTTTGAGTTGCCCTATAACTCATCGAACCAACCTTTCATACGTTCGACGATCCGTCCCCAGGAGGAGCTGTTCTTTCCACTGTATGACGCTGCACCGGGCAGCCGTTTATCCACACCGTCCTGGGTTATTGATCTCATCATTTCTGGACGAAGTCCGTACAGTACTAGGCCCACACCAGTGGCATACTTTGGATCTGAAACCTCTTCCCAGAGTCCACTTCCATGCTTCGTTGGATAACCGACACGTGTTTCGAGTCCCAGTATCTCATTTGCCAATTCCTGGGTTCCCCGAATCATTGATCCTCCACCAGTCAATACGGCACCTGCAGAGAGATGCTTTCCGTACCCACTGCGTCTTATCTCGATTGCAATGATCTCCAGAATTTCTTCCAGGCGAGGCTGAATGATCTGGGCCAACGCGCTGGAGCTGATCTCTTTTTCCTGCCTGCCCCCTAATCCTGGCATGCGGATCTTTTCGCCGTCCTCTGTAAGGTCTACCAGTGCACAGCCGAACTGGCGCTTCAGTTGTTCCGCCTGGTTACGCATAACACCCAGCCCCTTCCGTATATCTTCCGTCACATGGTTGCCCGCCACAGCAATGACAGCCGTATGTCGGATCGTGCGATCTTCAAAAACCGCAACATCTGTAGTACCTCCCCCAATATCTATCAGAACCACACCTACCTCTTTTTCATCGGAATGCAGGACGCTGAAAGAGCTGGCCAGGGGCTCAAGTACCACATCCTCAACTTGATAACCCGCTTTTTCGATGCATCTGTAAATATTCTTGGCCGCGGAGACCAAACCCGTAATGATATGCACGTTCGCTTCAAGACGTACACCGTTCATACCCACTGGATCCAACACACCATCCTGGCCATCAACGATAAACTCCTGCGGTATAATGTGGAGGATTTCTCTGTCGGGCGGCATGGCTACATGCGTCGTATCCTCAATCAACCGCTTTACATCCTTCACTGAAATCTCGTGTTCACGACTGGCTATCGTTATAACTCCCCGGCTCTGGAAGCTCTGGATATGATCTCCCGCGATGCCCGCAATCACACTTTGGACCTCTATGTCCGCTGCCCGTTCTGCCGCCCTGACAGCTTTCTGGATTGATGCAACGGTTTTGTCAATATTGACCACCACACCCCTGTTCAGACCATCAGACTCAGTTGTACCAATACCAAGTACGTTGATCTTGCCCATTTCATCAGACTCAGCCACGACAGCACATACCTTCGTAGTGCCTATGTCCATTCCGACTACAATTCGATCATCCATGGCTTGCAGTTTTATAGATAGCTACGCCGATTTTTCTCTCGTTATGATTTGTCCGTCGAACCGCAAATCAATGACATCAAAGACTCGATCTTCAAGTCTTTCCACTTCCTTGCCCCAAAAGTCATACAGACGGTCCAGACGCTTTTCCCAATCTTCAGATCCAAGACGTACAATCGCTGTGTGATCGGCACCCATCGCTCGCGCGATAAGGGTCAGGCTGCTCTCTGTTATTTCGAACTCGGATACGAGGAAGTCCATCCGTGGGCCAATCCGCGACAAGAGTGCCAACAGATTTCGCACTTCTGTATTCTTCATTGGACGCACTGCGTGATAAGGCTCGGGCACCCCTCGCACGAGTGGTACATCAAATACCACATGTGCGGCGGGAGGCATCATATAGCCATATTCGTCCAGATAATAAGCTGTGTCACCATGCCCGGTCAGTACGAGTAGACGCGGTACACGCTCACGGATCTGCACATGTGTTGTGCCCGTCGGATAACACACAGCGCGTGCGCTGTGAATCCACGGGTGCCTCCGCAATCGATCAACAATCATTTGTGGAGTAAGTGTACTGTCCACCAGACTGTACACCGAGGCAGAATCAGCGGACTGGATGCCCATAATTTCAAGGCGAACGCAGGGGCGCTCCCACAGGTATTTCCAGCCCATAACCCCCCCTAGGCAGATCGGAATGACTACCAGGAGTGCGGTCAAAATTCGTTTACGCTTACCTTGCATCATTTCAGGCGGCTGCTTCCCGGAAAAGCTCTTCAGTGTATTGTCTGGCAACGCGCCAAATGTCTCCTGCTCCCATGAACAGTACTACGTCGCCCGGTTCACCC
Source organism: Rhodothermaceae bacterium bin80 (assembly GCA_002238805.1). Lineage (GTDB taxonomy): Bacteria > Bacteroidota > Rhodothermia > Rhodothermales > Bin80 > Bin80. The sequence goes on from MPNB01000039.1 coordinate 17,425, forward strand.
AAGTCGCGCAAAACAGGCAGTATATTTTTCTTCTTCGCGTAGCGGGCATCACGATGCCCACGGGTTGTGGCCAAGTCTGCAATCAATGTGCCAGTCACTCCGGCGATTGGTTTTTCGCGAGCGGGATAAATTTCTGTCACGATCACCACGTCCGCGTTGAAGAATGCACGCGCGAACTCCTCCTTGAAATCGTTTGTCCGCGAGTACAAGTGCGGCTGAAAAATCGCCACAATCCGTCGATCAGGATAACCTTCATTTGCAGCATTTAGTGTAGCAGTTATCTCGGTCGGATGATGAGCGTAGTCGTCAATCACCAGGATATCGTGCGCCTCACCCAATAACTGAAAACGTCTGTACACGCCGGCGAAACGCTCAAGGCCCGCTTTGATACGACTAAAATCAATCTCCAGCTCTACCCCTACAGCAACTGCAGCTAAAGCATTGCGTACGTTGTGCAGTCCGAGGGCCCGAAGGGTAATGGATCCCTGTCGACTGCCAAATACAACCACATCAAACTGCATGGCCATACCTTGCTGCACAATCCCTTCGGCCCGCACCATGGCCTGCCGTGCTGTACCGTAAGTCACCACCCTGCGGTCAATGTCGCCAATGATAGCCTGTACGCCAGGATCATCTAGACAAACAATCGCAGCCCCGAAAAAGGGCACACTGGCTGCAAACGTCGTAAAGGCTCGGTAAACTTCTTTCAGGTTTCCGTAGATGTCCAGATGATCCGACTCAATAGTAGTAATGACCGCCAGAGCGGGGGTTAATCGCAAAAAGGCACGATCATACTCATCTGCCTCAATCACAATAATGTCACCGTCACCACTGACCGCGTTGGTGTTTAATTCGGCTACCTTGCCCCCAACAATAATCGTGGGATCAAATCCGCCTTCTGCTACAACACGGCCAACCATACTGGTAGTCGTGGTTTTTCCGTGCGTGCCCGCGACCCCCACGCCATACTTCATGCGCATGAGCTCTCCGAGCATTTCCGACCGGGAGATTAACGGAATGCGGGCGGCAGCTGCAGCTTGCGTTTCGGGGTTCTCACTCACATCCACCGCGGACGAGTAGACGACCACACACGCACCTTCTCCCTGTTTCCGGTCATGACCTTCATACACTGTCGCTCCGTCGGCAACGAGCTTATCCGTTAGTTCACTGAGGCACAAATCTGAACCCGTTACCCGGTATCCTCGGGACAAAAGTACTGTGGCAATCGAGCTCATCCCGATCCCCCCAATGCCCACCATGTGTACATGACGGATACGTCCAAGCATGGGTTGTCTTCGCTCAGATTTCATGCCTGTCCCTCCCATCCAACGAGTGCCAGAACATCCTTTGCGATGGTCATGGCAGCTTCAGGTTTAGCAGCTTTTCGTGCTTCAGCTGCCATTTTATGTCTTTGCTCGGGATTAGCCAAGAGTTCGGGTACCCGTGTGACCAGTGCACTCAATAGCTCCTCCTCCGGCATATGTATTGCCGCACCTATTCGCTCCATGCTGCGAGCGTTCTTTGTCTGATGATCCTCAGCGACATGTATTGACGGTACGAGGATAGCAGGGGTAGAGGTGCACAAAAGCTCACTGCATGTAAGAGCACCTGCCCGTGCCAAAACCAGGTCGCAGGCCGCATATGCCAGATCCATTCGATCCACGTACTGCATGACTCTGAGCCTCGGACGTTCTTTTTTTCGCATCCGGTTGTAGTAAAGTCGTCCGGTTTGCCAGATGATGTGAATATCCGGATCCGAGAGAATTTTATCCACAACCTGGCCCATTGCCTCATTGATGGCCTGGCTGCCCAGCGAACCTCCGAATACGAACAACACTTTCGCATTTTTGGGCAACTTGAGCGCCTCCCGGCCAGCTTCATGTGCGGTGGCAGTTAATTCCCGTCGCACGGGATTACCGCTGACTCGACAGCGGCCTTCTGGGAACCAGCTCTCGGCCTCTTTGAAAGCGATGTGAATCTGTGCTGCCCTACGCCCGAGAATTCGATTTGTCACACCTGCATATGCATTCTGCTCCTGAGCAACAGTTGGCCGTCCACGCATGCTGGCAGCCCACAATACCGGTCCCGATACATACCCACCGGTTCCAACCGCGACATCGGCATCAAAATCATTCACCAACTGGTAGCTCTGCCACAGCCCCGCAGCCAACTTTAACGGCAAATTTATATTGCGAAGTGGCTGTTTGCGATGAAATCCGCTGATCGTGATTGGATGGATTTCAAATCCCGCCTCCGGTACAGCGCGCCATTCCAGATGATCACGTGTCCCTGCAAACGCAATTGCACTCGTCGGTGCAAGCGAACGTATTGCCTGAGCGATAGCTATCGCAGGATAAACGTGACCGCCCGTGCCGCCACCAGCAAATAATATGCGTGGAGTTCTCATCATCGCTCTATCTGTCGCGAAATATTCAACAGAATCCCCAGAAGAATGCCTGCCGAAATCATTGATGTACCACCATAGGAAACCAGTGGAAGGGGAAGGCCTGTAACCGGCAGTAACCCCACAGCTACACCCGTATGTACAAAACCATACAGTGTAAGGATCGTCGTACAGCCGATGGCAACAAAGAGCCCAAGTGGATCCGTTGCATGCCGAGCAATGCGCAAAAACCCTCGAAAAAGCAGAGTCACGAACAATGCCAGGAGCGCAAGCCCCCCCAGCAGTCCATATTCCTCGGTGATGATAGCGAAAATAAAGTCGTTGTACGGAGCGGGGAGAAAATCTCGTTGCATACTCTTGCCGGGGCCACGACCGGTTAATCCTCCCATGGCAAGCGCAATGTGTGCCTGCCGGGCCTGATATCCTTCAGCTTGTACACTGAAAGTCTCTACCTCTTCCGAGTTCGGGAAAATCTTGACACCGAGATACGACTCCAGCCGCTGCGCCCGGTTTGGCGAGCTAAGCAACATCAGAGCCGCACAGATAACAGCAAAAAACACCACACTACCAATGTAGCGCAGACTAAAACGACCCACATATGCCATGAGCATCACCGAAACCAACACGAGGAATGCTGTCGACACGTCCTCAAGACCGATCAAACCGACCGTAGCAAATATCCACAATGACAGCGGCAGAAATGTCCGTATGAAGCTCTGAATGTATTCTTGTTTGCGCACCAGCAGTACGGCTATGTAAAGGATAAGTGAGATTTTGGCCAAGTCTGAGGGCTGCACACTTAGCATGCCAACCTGGAATGCGCGTGTGGCACCTCCATACGTCACTCCAAATATCCGTACGAGCACCAATAATAGCAGTGAGCCGATCAAGAACAACCTGGACCAGCGCGCCAGATGGTGGTAATCCACCATGCTGAACACAGCTAACGTCACCAGTGCAAGCCCTACGCGCAACGTATGGCGCACAAGAAACAGTTCGGTATCCCCACCCGCCTTGACCTCAGCCAGGAAAGCAATGGCACTGTACACGGCCATTACCCCAACTGCAGACAGTACGAGCGCTATCCACAGGATATACTTGTCCAGGGGACGCTGATCCCGCATGTGCCGGGGAAATATTTTGAGGGGACTGATCATGCGTCAGAAACTCTCTACAATGCTTTTAAATCTCATGCCTCGTTCTTCGTAATTACTGAACAGGTCGAAGGAAGCACATGCCGGACTCAGGAGCACTACATCACCGGCTTTGGCACAATCGCGTGCCGCCTGCGCCGCTTCGTCCAGCGTTTCCACGGTCATTGCATGTTTGCTGCACGGCCCAAGCTCCTTCATGACCTTGGGCGCACTTTCGCCAAATGCAATCAAGGCCTGTACTTTGCTGGTGATGAGTGGTTTGAGAATTTCGTAGTCGTTTCCCTTATCCCGACCACCGACAAGCAAAACGATTGGCGCTTTGAAGCTGTGCAGAGCATACCAGAGCGAATTCACGTTGGTAGCTTTGGAATCATTCACATAGGTGACTCCCTCGACCCGGCGTACTATTTCCAGCCGATGATCCACACCGGCGAATCCTCGCAGGCTTTCCCGCAGCACCTCGTCTGAAAGTCCGACAGCCTGACCTGCGAGGGCGGCTGCCAATGAATTGCCAACATTGTGCGGTCCGGGTATTCCCAGCTCCTCCGTCCGCAGAAGTGTTCTTTCCTGCAGTCTGATCATGCCCTCAACTGCACTGGCCCCGTTTGATAGATGAACCTGTCTGCTGAAGGGCAGCCCTCGAACTTCAGAGGTTGTCACAAAATGCTCTACACGCTCACGCACGAGTGTATCGTCATAATTGTAAACCACCACATCTCCGGCCGACTGGTTTTCGTAAATGCGCAGTTTGCTTTCGGCATAACGCTCGAAGCTGCCGCCATACCGATCCAGGTGATCGGGCGTAATGTTCAACACCACGCTCACGCTTGGGCAAAACGTATCAATATGATCCAGTTGAAAACTTGACACTTCTAATACCACGACGGTATCTCGCCGTAACTCTTTTAGATGATCTGAGAGCGGAGTACCAACGTTGCCTGCAACAATCACCTGCCGATTCGCTGTCTTCATCATGTGACCAATGAGCGAGGTTGTTGTCGTTTTCCCATTGGTCCCGGTGATGGCGACCACTTGTCCTTTGGCGTACCAGGATGCAATTTCCAGCTCTGAGTATACCGGGATTCCCAAGGTCAATGCTCTCCGAACCGGCGACGCTGTACTTGGCACACCCGGGCTCACAACCAGAAAGTCCGCTGATAATGTAGCCTTTGTATGTCCGTTGGTTTCCACGATGACGCCATGCTCTTCGCACCAGACCATGGTTGCATGATCTATCGGCCCGCTGTCTGAGAGCATTACGCGGGCACCGGCCCGCACCAAAAATTTGGTCACCGCCCACCCGCTTCGGGCTGCTCCCAAAACGGTTACTCGTTTACCCTTGATTGTTCGCTCGTGCATCATCGGATTCGGAGAGAAAGCACAGTAGCCAGTACCGTGACCACGGTTACCAACCAGAAACGGGTGACAATCTTGGCCTCATGCACCCCCTGTCCCTCATAGTGATGGTGCAAGGGAGCCATAAGAAATATTCGCTGACCCTTACCTGTCTTTCGGCGGGTATAGCGGAAATAGGTGGTCTGCATAATGACCGATACCGTCTCCATGAAGAAGACCGCACACAAAAGCGGCAACAACAACTCCTTCTTAACCATTAGGGCCAGCACCGCGATTGCTGCTCCCAGAGCAAGCGATCCGGTATCTCCCATAAAGACCGTTGCCGGGTAACTGTTAAACCACAAAAATCCCAGACATGCAGTGACCATGGCAGATGCGAATACGGTCAACTCGCCTGCACCACTCAAGTGCGTCACACCCAGGTACGAGGAAAAACCTGCATGTCCGGCTACGTAACACAATGCAACCAATCCCAGCGCCACGATTGCAGTGACACCAGCTGCAAGTCCATCTAAGCCATCCGTCAGATTGACTGCATTTGAGGTCGCGGTGATCACCAGAACGCTCATCGGAATGAACAGAATCCACCCTAGGTCAGCTCCTTCCAGAAACAGATTCCCCAACACGTTATAGTCGAAATGCCAATCGCGCAAGAACGGCAGTTCTGTCATAGCGCGTGTATCTGCAAATTGTGGATGGAAGTACATCACGCTTCCTATAAGTAGCCCAAGCCCTGCCTGTCCAGTTATTTTCATGCGTGGAGCCAGACCTGCTTTATCCTTGCGAACCGTTTTCACATAATCGTCTACAAACCCGAATGCACCCATCCAGAGGATGGCAATCACGATAAGCCAGACATAGATCTCACGCAGATCCCCCCACAACAGTGTCGAAATCACGATTGCGCTGATAATGATCAGCCCTCCCATCGTTGGTGTTCCGTTCTTATGCGAGTGATCCACGAGGTTGGCGTTCAATCCCGTGCGTACCTCTTCGCCAAGCTGTTTGCGTTTAAGCCAGTCTATCACGCGCGGTCCGATCACCATAGCTATGATGAACGTGGTAATAGCTGCGAGCGTTGCCCGCACAGTGATGAACTCGACCACCTGCAATCCCGGTGGGCTGAACGACGTTTCCAGCCACTGTAGCACGAAGTAGAGCATAGCTTCAGCCGACTGGTTGTGGATTACGTGGAGTAAAAGCCTCCAGGATCAGATTTTGGTCTCTCATCCTGATCTGGACGCCCTTTTCGATCTGTACTGACTCATGACCTTTACCGGCAATGAGCACTAGATCCCCTGCCTTGCATGTTTGCGCGACATAGCGTATTGCTTCGGGCCTGGAAGGAATCACCCGTACCTGATCTGGGTGCAGCATACCGGAGAGAATAGCCTCAGCTATTGCCTCCGGGGATTCATCCCGTGGATTATCATTTGTGACGACAACCCGATCTGCCAGCTGTTCGGCAACGGCTCCCATCAGGGGGCGCTTGACCTGATCCCGATTGCCCCCGCATCCGAATACACACCACAAACGGGCATGTCTTTCACGAGTACGCCTGATCGCCTGCAGAGCTTGTTCCAGGGCATCGGGTGTGTGTGCAAAATCAATCACAACACGCGTACCATCATCACACAGATACTGCTCAAACCGGCCAGCAACCGGATGTGCTTCTGCCAGCGCTTCAATGACATCTGCTCCGGGTAACCCGGTGGCCCGGGCTGCACCATACGCGGCAGCCAGATTGTAAGCATTAAAGTGACCTGTCAAACGAAATGTGCTGGTTTGGCCGTCCAGACGTAGCCTGAGTCCGCTCGGAGTATCCTGTACGACACTGAATTGAATATCTGAATCCGGGTCCTGGCCGAATGAGCAACGAGCAGCCCGTGTACTCTGAATCATACGCTCGCCCGCGGCATCGTCCTGATTGTATATCGCCACAGCGCTGGAGTCCAGACCGTCAAATAGTCGTTTCTTCGCGGCTAAATACCGCTCCATAGTTCCATGGTAATCCAGATGGTCGTGCATCAGATTGGTGAACACACCGACCGAAAAGTCCAGTGTGGCTGTGCGGCACTGGTCCAGGGCGTGTGATGAAACCTCAATCACGCATGCCTTGCAGCCGGAATCCACCATTTGTGCCAGCATCGGCTGAAGATCGGTAGCGTCAGGCGTCGTGAGTGTCGACGTATACGTGGCCTGTCCGGTTAAGCAGGTTACAGTCCCTACCAGGCCGGTGGGCGTACCAGTGTGCTCCAGTACATGCCGTATAAGCGTGCTCGTAGTTGTTTTTCCATTTGTACCAGTTACTCCTGTCAGTTGCAGAGAACGGGCTGGGTCTCCATAAAACGCCGACGCAATCACAGCAGCAGCCTTTCGTGTATCACGCACCTGCACAGCGTTGGAGACTTCATCCGGTGCATCTTCACAAACGATGATCCGGGCACCTGCCTCGAGTGCGTGCTGGATATAAGTATGTCCGTCAACCTGATGTCCCCGGACAGCTACAAAGACGTATCCTGGCTGCACTTTGCGGCTATCCTGAGTAACCCCCGTCACAGCTATTCCCGGCATATGTGCAGTAGCGTCGGCAGAAAGCCCTGCGCTGGTCAATCGGATATGTAGGTCAGACCAGTTCATTCTATTGCAACCGGAGTATCACCTTTGTATCAACCAGAGCTCCTGGCTCTGGAGATTGCTCTACCACGCGTCCCTGTCCGTTCAACTGCACACGAAATCCATTTGCAGCCAAGAGGAACCATGCAGCTCTTGCATCCAGGCCAATCACATCGGGCATAACCTCCGACGTGTGGGCCAATGGAGTCGAGTGCACCGGTGCGTCGCCCCCCGTACGTGCGACCCGCGAACGTTCGGATACCAAGCGTGTGCCTGCGGGCGAGCGCTCCGAGGCTTCGTCTTGCTGCGCCCATGCCTGCCGCACCAGTTTTTCGAGCAGGGGGGGGGAATCGGGGGTGGGAGGTGGAGGAGTTGGGGCTGAAAATGTTGCGATCCAGCGCTCGGCTATCCGTCTGAATATGGGTGCAGCCACCTCTCCACCATAAATACTGGTCCGGGGCTCATCCAGAACCACAATCATTGCCACCTGTGGATCCTCCGCCGGATAAAATCCGACGAATGTTGCCCTATAACCTCTACCGTAACGTCCGCGGACCACTTTGCGTGCGGTTCCCGTCTTTCCGGCAATGGTGAATTCTTCTGTTTGCGCTTTTCGTGCGGTTCCTTCTCGAACCACATTAATAAAGGCCGGCAACAATGTTTGCACTGTTTCCGGCTGGAGTACACGCCGAATGGAGTCCATCCTTGCCGCATCATCCGCTGCACGCCACAGCACGTGTCCGGTCACGTCACGCCGCTCAGACACGATATATGGTTGACGCAGCAGACCGCCATTGGCCAGAGCAGCGTATGCCATCACCATTTGCAATGGCGTTACATCTACTTCGTAGCCGATAATGAGTGAAGCTTTCGTAGTCTTGCTCCACCGGTTGGTTCGCTTGAGTAGGCCCGCAACCTCTCCTGGAAGATCAATCCACGTCTTTTGCCCGAACCCGTAATTGCGTGCATACTTGTACAACTGCTCTGCCGACATTTGTTGTGCTGTAAGCGCCATGCCCACATTGCTGCTTTTCGAGATCACCTCACTAAAAGGGATTTCTCCGTGGTTGTGCGTATCGTTCAGCGTGCGCCCATTGAGCACGAGTTTACCGTCGCCAGTATCTACAAGGCGATCCATTGAGGTAATTCCTATTTCCAGGGCTGCGGAGGCGCCTATCAGTTTGAAGGCTGACCCTGGCTCCAGCCGGTCAGTTATAGCACTGTTACGCCAGGCATACATCGGGGCATTCAGTGGGGCATTCGGATCAAAGGTGGGAACATTGGCAATGGCCAGAATCGCGCCGGTATGAGGATCGACCGCGATTGCGCTTCCGCGATTGGCACGCGCATTAGCCACACCAGCAGCCAACTCCTCTTCCATGATGGTTTGCCGGATGAGATCAATTGTAAGCACCAGCACTTGTCCGTCTTTGGGCGGGATAACGATGCCGTCTGCATCAACCCGGCGGTATCCCCGACGGTCACGAAGGAGCGTGCGCCTCCCCGCCTTTCCCCGCAGGTGTTCATCGTATTCCAGTTCCAGTCCCGCTCTACCCACACCGTCAACATCAACGTGCCCAAGTACATGGGCTGCAGTTTTACCATAGACATACCGACGCTCGAATCGCTCCTCCAGCACGATTCCGGGTATATTCCATGAAGCTATTTCTGTGCGCTGCTCCAGGGTCAGGTTGAGCAGTCTTACAAATTGTTTACTTTTTCGGCGATCAATCCGTCTGTGCAGCTGCGTACTCGACGTTCCGGTCAACTTTGCCAGGCGATGCAGGAAGTCATCTTTCTGTGCTTCGAACCTAGGCGCGGTGGGATCCAGTGCAAGGTCATACCTCGGCGAGTTTACTGCCAGCGCACGCCCGCTGGCATCTACAATATCTCCCCGTTCGGGGGGCAATAGTTCTTGAGATTGTCTCTGACGCAATCCCGCTTCACGCAGGTCTTCACCCCGGTCAATCTGCAACCAGACCAGCTGTCCAACAATAATGAGCGCAAGTACTGTCAGACCTGTCAGTACAACGTACATTCGACTGAGTATCTGATCTCTGATGTTCATTGCTGGGGGAGCTCAGCCAGTGTATCTGCAGGAATAGCTCCTACATACTCATATTCATGTCCTTCCTGAAGTCCGAGTGTCTGCGCACGCCGGTAAATAACAGAAGGACCCGTAGCAGCGTTGTGTTCCGCCAGGGTGCGGTTATGCTGCAGGTGAAGACGGACGTTTTCGCGGCGCTGGATATTTATTTCATCCAGTAGATCCTGCGATTGATAAACGTGACCAATATAGATCGTGAGTGCGCCTGCAATAGCAAAGACCATCAGGCCAAAGCGCAGGGTTGATATACGCGCTAAAACTCTCGGTTTCGGAGAGATTTCATCTATGACCGTCAGCTCTTGCCAGCCGCGGACAGTGCGCATCGCTTCCTCCACTGCACGTCGAGTGCGCGGGGTTCGGTCGCGGGGTCCTGTATTCCTAAAATTGCGGCTATACGCCATAATAAAACTTTATCTATGCACTGCCTGGAAATGAGCAACGGACACCGGCTCGCAGTTTTGCACTTCGGGACCGGCGATTAGCGGTAATCTCTGTGGCGTCTGGTACCACAGGTCGGCGCGTGAGCGGTTGCCAAGGCACAAGCCTCACACCATAGACATCCCGCTCGGGCTCGCCCGTCAGGACCCCATCCCTCAGCATGCGCTTCACCATACGATCCTCCAGAGAGTGATAGCTGATCACTACCAGGCGTCCGCCTTCGGCCACTACCCGTGCGCTGGCATCCAGAACCTGTGCCAGCTCGTCCATTTCACCGTTCACAGCAATACGCAGTGCCTGGAATGTGCGGGCCACTGCCCGTGATTCCCATCGCAAGGGGACTGCGCTGCGCACAGCTGTAGCCAAATCCGTCGTGGTTCCTATTGGCCGACATGCCACAACACGTTGGGCTATTCGTCGTGCATGAGGTTCCTCTCCCCAGCGGCGGAGGATTTTGCGCAGTGCACCCTCTGTAAACCTATTCACGATATCGGCTGCAGTCATCTGCGACTCCGCATCCATTCGCATGTCTAGAGGAGCCGTCTGGCGATGACTGAAGCCTCTTGGGCCGTGATCCAATTGGTATGAAGAGACCCCTAGGTCAAGCAGCAGCCCCGTGATAGGCGTGTGATCCTGCACAAGAGCCTCCAAGTTGCTGAAAGCGCCTTGATACACTATTAACCGCTTCGAATCAATGGCCTCGGGTAGTCGCATCTCCACGGCATGCACCGCATCGGCATCCCGATCAATTGCAATCACGCATCCTTTGGGCGAAAGCGCAGAGAGGATAGCCTCAACATGTCCCCCTCCTCCTGCAGTAGCGTCAACGTACATGCCGTTTGTATCCGTTACCAGATATTCCAGTACAGTATGACAGAGAACCGGTGTGTGGTAGGCGGTTGCGTACGGCCCTTTTGCCGTCAACATCCATCTCCCATCACTTGCGTCGCAAGCGTCTCATAGTCCGCTTCCTCAGCCGCCAAATATTCGTCAAATTTTTGGGGATCCCAGATTTCAATGTGTCTCTGACTTCCGAGAATCAATGCATTCTGTTTTATGCCCGCGTACTCAAGTAGCGGTCTTTGAAGCGCGATACGACCCTTTTTATCTAAAATCACTTCCTCCGCCCACCTCAGGAACCGACGGGTAAAAGCCCTGTCCCGCCGGTTGTATGGATTCAGTCCCTCAATGTCACTTTCAATATTTCTCCACCTGTCGAGCGGATACGCATAAATACATTCCTCGAACCCACGCGTGATTACGAATGTCTCTCGTGCATCTGTGCTCATACAGGCACGCATTTTCGCAGGAACCGCTATGCGTCCCTTTACGTCTATCGAATATGTTGCCTGCCCCTTGAAACCTGACATTCGGCGTTACCCGAGTATAACCTCGCGAGGATATGATACGAAAAATTTCCCACTTTTCCCCACTTTTTCCCCAAGATACTCTTTTTTTCTTTATTGTGCAAAGATTCTCCCCCTATATGTCCGAATATCCTTGCCCAATGCACCTATCCTGTCAGGTGGGATGCATGCTGTCGTACCAGATGGGATTCCGGTCAGGAAGCAGTTAACGGGTCCTATCTTCTTTCGGATGCTGCAAACGCGCCGGTCGCTGCAGAAACAAATGATGTGAAAAGGGGATGGGGGCGGCCAACGGTAGATCGATATTCCGGATGGAACTGCACGCCGATATACCAGGGATGAGTGGGCCATTCAGCAATCTCCACGAGTCCGTTTGCTGGATTTATGCCCGTGAACTGGATCCCCTGTGCTTCCAGATAATGCCTGAGCGCATTGTTGATCTCATATCGATGACGATGCCGTTCACGTACCATCGTCTCTTTGTAAATAGAATGCACGAGCGACCCCTCAACTAGCCGGCAATCATACGCACCAAGCCGCATCGTACCGCCCTTATCAAATACTCCCTTCTGATCCTCCATCAGATCAATAACCGGCCAGTGGGAGTCTGGATTAAACTCGGTAGAATCAGCATCTTCCATGCTGCATTCATCACGTGCAAACGCAATAATTGCACACTGCAGCCCCAGACAAATACCCAAGAAGGGGATGTTATTGATACGTGCGTATCGAGCCGCCTCAATCTTGCCCTCAATACCACGTGTTCCAAAACCAGGCGCTACCAGAATACCTGTCACATCACCGAGCATCGCTTCACAGTTCTGTTCGCTTATGTTCTCGCTCTCCACAAGCTTCAGGTCCACATGAACGGATAACTTTGCGCCCGCCAGTATGAACGACTCAGAGATTGACTTATAAGCATCTTGATGTGCCACATATTTGCCCACAAGTGCAATGCGAACCTCCTGCCCCGGTGCATGCAGCCGCTGGATGAAACGCGTCCAGTTCGCCAGATCCGGCTCGTCCGTTAAGCGCCTGTTAGCCACACTATCTGTAATTCTCAGGCGTTCAAGCATAAGTTTTTGGACCCCTTCCTTTGCAAGCTGAAGCGGCACCTCATAAATAGAACGTGCGTCAAGTGCCTCTATCACTGCTCGTGTCTCCACGTTGCAGAACCGTGCTATCTTGTGCCGTAATTCTGCATCCAGTGAGCGCTCAGCCCGGCATACCAAAAGATCCGGCTGGAGTCCGTAGGAGAGCAGCATTTTGACTGAATGCTGGGTCGGTTTGGTTTTCAGCTCTCCGGCCGCTGCCAGATACGGCACGAGGGTTAAGTGAGCAATCTGGACATTCATTGCGCCCTTTTCGTAGCGCAACTGTCGAATGGCCTCGAGGTATGGCAGGCTCTCAATATCTCCGACCGTACCGCCTATTTCTGAGATCACAACATCCAGGTCCTGTTCTTCAGGAAGGCGCAGGATCCAGCTTTTGATTTCGTCGATGATATGGGGGACGACCTGTACCGTCTTTCCCAGATACTCACCGGCACGTTCCTTGCCTATAACTTCACTGTATACGCGGCCGGTGGTGATGTTATTAGCCTGGCTTGTTTCGTGCCCCAGGAACCGTTCGTAGTGCCCAAGATCCAGATCTGTTTCCGCCCCATCATCCGTGACGAAAACTTCTCCGTGTTCATAGGGATTCATGGTGCCTGGATCCACGTTTATGTATGGATCCAGTTTTAGGATAGAAACCCTCAGGCCATGGCTTTCAAGAAGCCTGCCCAGGGAAGCACAGAAGATTCCCTTACCAAGCGAAGACGAAACGCCTCCTGTCACGAAAATATATTTTGTCACCTCAGTTCGCAAAAATTACGCTGGTTAATTCTAAGTCTGAACCGCGGCACTAGGGCCTAGCAAAAGTAAGACTTTTGGCTGGCCTTATCAAGTTTCCCGACGAGCAACGACAATCAGGCCCGTTCCTGCATCATTATTGCGACGTAGATCCACCGCGTTCAGGGACAGTCCTAACGGTAATACAGGGATGTAATAGAGCGCAACCAACGGCGCCAACAACAAGGATCTACCCAATAGCAGCATTGGTACCTTAATCAGCATACGCCAGGCTGCCGATCCTACCGGTCCGTAGCTGTAGTGTGATTCTTCTATTTTCAGCCCAGCATCTTCAAGCTTTCGAGTCAATTCTCCGAGATTGTAGCCATCTCGCACATGCTCACCGATGAAGCTGGATTGTCCATCGGCTTTGACATCAGATCCGCCCTGGTCGCTAGGCGTGCTAATGATAAGACGCCCCCCCGGAAGCAAGCGCCGCGAAAAGTGACCTATGGCAACCTCATCGGCCTCAATATGCTCAAGAATGTCCACTGCCAAGATGCAGTCAAAAGCTCCCTTGACTTTGGGTTTCGTCACGTCATCAACCAACAGCTCGACCCGATCAGACAGACCGAAGGCCAGAAAACAGCGGGCTGCCCGGTCAAGGTAATCTTTCTTAACGTCTATCCCGGTGACCGAAACTCCCGAATACTTTCGTAGCACATACCAGGCATACTGTCCGAAGCCTGTACCGGCATCCAGAAGCCTTGAGCCGGGGCCGAGGCTCAATTTTCGCAGTACACGATGGACATACCACGTTCGGAGGAATAATAAATCCAGAATTCCAAAAAGGATCGGGAGCAATCTCGGACGCGAGTCAAGCAGGCTGCCAAGCCGATCCTTGATCGGGTCATACTCCATCAGGTGTGATTTTTGTGGTTCTATCGTGATCCATATGGAGTGATTAATTTTGGGTCCGACCAAATATAGAAGTATTCAATGGGAAAAGTTCTCGTTGCAATGATGCGATACAGCTTAGGATTAGGACACGACTAGGGGCGATAAGATACTGTTGGATGGGCAGAAGCAGCAGATTGACCTCTACTTAATCCCCACGGCAATTCTATTACGGGATATTGTGATAGGTATTGGGAGGAACCAGATATACTATTCTTCGCCGACCTCTTCATAAAGAGATGCTTCCCGATGGCATGACTTGTCCCGCACTAATGGATACCCACGTACTATAATTCCCTGGTGTAGTATAGCAAGTTCCAATTACGGGCGATATGTATTGTTTTAGGTTACATTTTTAGGACAGATAGCCACGAAGAAGGATACTTGAGCAATTGCGACGGCTGATCAATCTGGTGTACGCATGCTAGGCCATATGCTCAATATTTGAATTCGTCGGAGCTGCCATTATCTTTCTACTCGGGCTCGCGGTTACCGCTACCGAAAGGGGAAGACATGGGTTCTCCATCTTTGCTTGGCGCAAGTTTGCAATTGTAGTGGATTTTTTCGCGGATCTTTGCTGTCCCCTATTTTTCAGGGGAGTTCAAAAAGGGCTATTTTTCGTTCTTTTCTTACACGTCGGCGTCCTCTTTTGGGGGGCGTTTCGCCTTGATTCGTCGGGTATA
>MPNB01000188.1 GCA_002238805.1 Rhodothermaceae bacterium bin80
GGGCGATCGCCTGATGGGCCGAACGATTGGGCCGAAATCCGTAGCTCTTATCCGAAAAGGTCGGATCCCACTCCGCTTGCAAAACCTGCAACAACGCCTGCTGGATACAGCGGTCCAATACCGTCGGCACACCGAGCATGCGCTTGCCGCCCGATGCCTTCGGTATCTCCACCTTCCGTACCGCCTGCGGTGTATAGGTCCCTGCTAAGAGTTGCGCTTTGATCCCGTCCCAATGACTCCGTAGGTGTTCCCCCAACTCCTTAACCGTCATCCCGTCCACCCCGGGGCCTCCCTTGTTCCCACAATATTCATCACAACTCAGTTTTTCGGGATAGCCTAACCAACCTGAAGCTTCCGTGTCCCTTGTACGTTCCTTATAAAAAGGAACTATTGCCCTTTTTTTGCGGATTTTGACCGAATAGGGACTTGTTTCTACTATGGATCACATGCACAAGCGACCTTTCAAAGTAATCTAAAAAATTCACCTTGGAGGTGAGATCATGGCAAAGTCTACGGAGACTCTTTTTGTGCTTCCCTACAACCAGTCGGTTCGGATCAAGGCGGCCAGCAACAACCACACGACATCTGATGCGGGGGCATTGTTGATGCGGTCGGTGATCGCGCGAACGGGGCTCATTGAATTTCTGGCCGAGCGGCTGTACGATCCCCGGAAACAGTATCGTGTACGATATAGCCTGGCGCAGTTGCTTTTGCAGTGGCTGCTACAGTTGATTCAGGGATGGAGCGCCCTATGGACAGAGCAGTTGTGCACCGATGCAGCATTTGGCACGTCCACCCGCATCGAACGGAGTGCTGTCGGAGCGGGTCGTACATTGGCCTCGCAGCCGACCATGTCCCGTCTGTTGGGTCTGCTCAGCAAAAAGGACAATCCGTCGCACTTGGAGGCGGCGGTTCAAAAGTTGGCGATTGAGCATATGCTGGTTCGCAACGGTGGCCGGCGCCGTGATGAAGTGGTCATTGATGTGGACGCGGTGCCGGTGAATGCGCATGGCAAGCAACTTGGCAGTGCGTATCATGGGCACTATAAGCGTACGGTTTTCTTGCCGCTGATTGCTTCATGCGGGGAGACCGGGGATGTACTCGGGGCGCAGTTGCGTCCAGGTAACCGGCGCGAAGTCACCGACTGCGAAGACTTCATGGTTTCCATGGCCGATGGCGTGCGCCAGCACGCCGCTGACCGCGTCATTATTCGTTTGGATGCAGGGTTCAATAGTGGTGTTGTATTTACATGGCTGGAGGCAGAAGGTCTTCACTACGTGATGCATTTGAGCAAGAACAAGGTGTTGGAGGCGCTGGCTGCCCCGTACGTTGAGGATTGTTCGTATGAGACGAAGACGTACTTTGAACTCGAGTATGGTGCGCAACCTTGGGAGAAGACCCGTCGCGTGATCCTGGTGGTAAAACCGCGTCCGGGGGAGTTATTCAATGAGTTCTACTTTTTGGTCACCAATCTTGACGCGGATACGTATTTGGGGGAGGTTCTGGTTGCCCTGTACAGTCGGCGCGGGAAGGCGGAGATGCACCAGGGCGAGATCAAAGCGATCTGTTCCCTGTCATTTTCGTCCTCGCCACGCGCTAAGTCGCATTACCGTAACGTACCGATTGCGCGTGAGGATATTGCTGAGGCCGATGAGGATGCCGAGATTCAGG
>MPNB01000040.1 GCA_002238805.1 Rhodothermaceae bacterium bin80
CGTGACCAAGCCACCACCCCCTCGAATTGATACCTCAGACGTACGCAAACCAGGGCCATGACGCCCTTAACTCAGCCGAAATAGGTGTTTTCTGGCAGACACTAGATATTCGGATACACACAGAATCCGGCATAAAGGAAGAACGTATCTGGCTATTGGAGAGAAGTAACACTTTTGAATTCCATGTAGACAGTCGACCACGCTTGGTTCGCTTTGATGCGCGTGGTACACTGTTGGCCAATTGGTCATTTGAGAAGGACGCATCTGAGCTGCGGTATCAGCTCGTTCATGAAGATGCTGCTGGGCGCCGACGAGCGGCAATTGACCTTGAAGCCCATGCGGCCGAAACTGAAGTGCGCAGCGGACTCTCAGACTGCGCAGTGTCTGATCCTTTGTGGAACGTCCGCATGACCTGTTTAGATGTGTTGTCCAGAAGTATAGCCGATAGTGATGCGGGATTATTTTCTGAGTCTACTCAGGATCCGCACTCACGTGTTCGAGCGGCAGCAGTGCGTGGTTTGGGGGAGTTAGGGAGTGAAGAACACAGCGATTTGCTGATTGAATTTTATAGAAACGATACCAGCTACTTTGCTCGTGCCGAGGCGCTCAGGAGTCTTGGGAAGATAGGGGATTCTACGATCGTTCAGTTTTTGGAAGAGGCGGTACAAGACAGCTCTCCACGTGACGTGATACGATTGGCAGCGGAGTGGGCACTGGAACAGTTTGACTGATTCTGAACCTCATCCGTCTTTGTCAGGGGAAATGACAAAGATGGGCATTGCGCCGCCCCTCTGACTCAACCACGCTGTTTTCCGCCGCGTCCATTTCAAGTGATTTGTGCTTGCTTTTGATGAGCGCTATTCCCGTATCACCAGATCTTCGGCGGATTTACATGACGTGGATAAGGGCATGATCATCTTCCAGACTCTTTTGGAGGTTTCCGAACACGAATGTCGGCATCTAGTGTCATATGGAGCATGAAGATCGGGATACTGTCCTCAAACTCGAGCTCCCACACGGTGGAGCCTAAGGTCTGACAAGAATAACGAACGGTACAAAGCACATGGCCGTTATTCACTAAACCTCGGAAACACAGATTGTCTATGGTCAAAAAAAGAGTGAGCCAACGGCCGGACTCGAACCGGCGACCTGCTCATTACGAGTGAGCTGCTCTACCAACTGAGCTACGTTGGCCGGGAAGCGGGTTTCACGCGCATTCGGCGTACTGGTTTCTATAAAAATCCAGGAAGGCGACGGTTACATTTTGTGAAAGCAGAGTATATTCACATGAAATTGAGTTTTAATATTCGAGTAATTCAGCGTAGTTTTGGTCAGCGCCGAAAATGTAATGCAATATATTGAGGCGAAGTTCTGGTGTAGTTTACAGCGTTCAGTATGAGTTCAACAACAGGATCTGATTTCCAGGAATTACTGAAAATCATTCGGACAGCATGTGATCTTCAAGCTGCCGCCGCCCTTTTGGAATGGGATCAGGAAACGTATATGCCAGAGGCGGGGACAGAGGCTCGTGCCCGACAGGTAGCCACTCTTCAGTCGACGTCGCATGAGTTGTTTGTTCGAGATCGTACGGGCGAACTACTTGATCGCTTAAAGGACGAGTATGAGGATTCCATGAGTTTTCGGGCCAGTATCGTCCGGGTGGCCGCGAGGGATTTTGCCCGTGCCCACAAATTATCCCCGGAATTGGTTGGCGAGATTGCCCAAACCACGGCTAGAGCTAAGGAATCATGGAGACATGCATACAGCGAAAATAATTTTGACAGATTCGCGGGCGACCTGGAAAAGATTGTAGGGCTCTGTATTCAAAAAGCCGAAGCGGTCGGATACGCAGAGCATCCGTATGATGCACTACTGGACGAGTATGAACCGGGCATCACTGCAGCTCAGGTCAAAGATATTTTTGACGATCTGCGCACATCATTGGTACCTATTGTCCACGCAATCGAATGCGCTTCTCAGCC
Source organism: Rhodothermaceae bacterium bin80 (assembly GCA_002238805.1). Lineage (GTDB taxonomy): Bacteria > Bacteroidota > Rhodothermia > Rhodothermales > Bin80 > Bin80. Next base: position 1,983 of record MPNB01000040.1, read on the forward strand.
GAGGAATGCATTCCTTTACTACTCCTACGACTCTGATATTCAATGGGATTTCGGGATGGAGGTCTTGCGGGATATTGGTTTTGATTTTCAGCGAGGGAGGCAGGATATATCATCACATCCTTTTAGCACTTCCTTTTCGACGAATGATGTCCGTCTGACTACACGGATTCATGAGCGTAATCTAATTTCAGGGCTCTTCAGTTCCTTACATGAAGCGGGGCATGGCATGTATGAGCAAGGTATTGATCCAGAACTTGAAGGCACTTCCCTGGCACAGGGGACATCGCTGGGGATGCACGAATCACAGTCCAGACTTTGGGAAAACCAGGTAGGGCGAAGCCGTCCTTTCTGGGCCAGTTATTACCATGACCTACAACAACGTTTTAAGCAGCATCTGGGTTCTGTATCTCTGGACGAGTTCTACAGAGCGATCAACCGGGTACATGCTTCCCCCGTCCGGGTAGAGGCGGATGAAGTAACCTACAACTTGCATATTATGCTTCGATTTGAGCTCGAAATGCTGCTCATAGAGGAGAAAGTTGCCGTTCGAGAATTGCCAGAGCTCTGGTGCGACAGGATGGAGAGTTATCTTGGGATTAGACCAGAGAGCGACACTGATGGCGTGCTTCAGGACATACACTGGGCATTGGGGGCAATCGGGTATTTTCCAACCTATACGCTTGGCAACCTGATGTCGGCTCAGGTATTTGCGTGTGCTAAATCAGAATTGGGTAATCTGGACGAACAAATTGCGACAAGGGAGTTTGCTCCATTGCGTGAATGGTTGCAAGCGAATGTACATCACTGGGGACGCAAGTTGTCCGCCAGTGAAATCATTGAATGGATGACAAAAGGAGGAATCAGCGCGACGCCCTGGCTCGACTATGTACGCCAAAAATACAGCGACATTTACGGGTCCCTCATCCTAGGTTCATAAGTATTCATTAGAACATATCCTGATGGCTTTGAAAGAAAACACCAAGCGAAAAAAATTGCCCGAATTTGCAATCGAATACTACGTAGAGGGTGCACATCTTAGTCAGCGGCAAAAAGATGCCATCGAGGTGCGCCTCAAAAAGTTGGCCTATGGTCACCGTGATATTGCGGGAGCTTCTGTTGCCGTGGAATGTGTGAGTGGTGCTAACAAGCGTGCGGAGTACAAGGTGCGCTTGGTTGTATACTGTAAGCCGTCAAATATCGCGGCAGCACGCACACAGGACTCTGTCCGAGGAGCGATCAGTGAGGCCCTTGAAGCGGTAGCAAGGCAGATTCGTGAACAGCGTGAACGTATGCGTGATCGTCATCGGGCGGCCAGGGCAGTATAGACCACAGTGTGGTTCTTGTTGGTTGCCACAGTTGTGTCAGAGTTGGTCGGTCTGGAGTATATCCAAGGTTATCAACCGCAACTCGGCTGGCAGTTCAGGAGTGTCGGTATTTTGAGGGGAGCGTGTGTTTTAGTTACACGCGTTAAGACGACCGTGCGTGCATTCCTGTGCGTATTCTGCTTGCTGTACTGGTTTCGAACAATTGGTGGCGCCAGCCGAATTAACGCAAGAGGGGTGCCAATCCTATTCTCGGTAGGCTTGGCATCCATAAGTTTTGCTTGAAGACAGGCGATTACTGCCGGATTATGACAATCCTCCCGGTAGGCCATGTGTCAACCAGATTGGTCATATCGTAGGTCGTACCAACCGACTCAGGCGTTTCGGCCACAGTGCCCTCGAAAAGGATCAGTTGTGATCGCTCCGGATCTGGGTCGGGATCAGGCTCAAGTGAAACTGTTACCCGTGCACCCGCGAGGTTGAGAGGAAATGTGAAGGAGGGAGGGGCATTTGTCAAAAAGTCTTCGCCAGGGTAATTATATCCAGGTTGAGGACCGCTGTAAATATTTGAATCGTCGGGCTGGCTGTGGTGTGAGATTACTCCCATGTTGAGTGGAACACCATCTATGTCTACCCATCCCTGGTGCTTCCAGCCGGGGATTGGGGTTGTTATACGCAGTCCGCGTCCAGGAGGGCCACCTGTTAAATTCACAAACCATATACCGCTTTGCTCAAACGAATCAGGTCCATTTGTTGGTGTCTCTAGGATGTAATTGCCGCGTGCTAAAATCAGAGCATCCTCAATGCCCTCTACATCGGTTGTGCGCAGCTCGGCACTTCCTTCAATGAATAATCCGCCCATAAGTCGAGTTGTGGAGGGGGAATCGTCCGTGTCACCAGGCGGTTCAATCGTAATGTAGGCTACGCGGGCACTGTCAATCGGGAATGGGGTTTCCAATCTGCGAGTGACTAATTCTTCGCCGGACAGGTTGAAAAGCCTACCACTTGGACCTATAGTGAATTTCCCAAGTGATAGCGTAGCTAAGTCCGACGTTACAATCCAGCCCTCCAAGTGGTAGTCTCCCGGGAGTGGACGTAAGTTCTGGAATGTCAGAATAGCTGCACCTGTTTCGGGGGAGGTGGTATCCGAATTTCCGGAATCACAACCGAACATGATGAAGACGAGAAGAAAACCAAAGATCAGCAGAGTATTTTGTTCCATTGAATTTACCGTTTTTATTGTCTACGTAATTCTTGCTATATCGTTGCCACAGAAACGATGCAGCGCGTGCTTCGTAGTACGATGTTTCCAAGTTTAACCAGGATGGAGAACACACGACTAGGTTGGAGTCCAGGCTCTTGGCGTACGAAAGAGGCTGCTCAACAAGTAGACTATGCGGATGAAGAACATCTCCAAACAGTCCTTAATGCGATAAGGCGACAGCCTCCGCTGGTTACATCCTGGGAGATTGAGGCTTTGCGCAAACAGCTGAGGGAAGCTGCTGCAGGTCGAAGATTTCTGCTTCAAGGTGGAGATTGTGCAGAGAGCTTTGAGGATTGTCAAGAGGAACTTATCAAGAACCGTCTCAAGATCCTGCTCCAGATGAGCGTGGTGCTCATTTACAGCCTACAGATGCCAGTTGTGCGGGTTGGGCGCTTTGCTGGGCAGTATGCTAAACCCCGGAGTAAATCGCTTGAGACCCGGAATGGTATGTCGCTCCCGTCGTATCGAGGTGATAATATTAATGATCTGGAGTTCACACCAGAGGCAAGAATTCCAGATCCTGAGCGCCTGATGGAGGCTTACCGTTACTCGGCCATTCAGCTGAATTTTGTACGAGCACTGGCTGATGGTAAATTTGCTGATATACATAATGCGGACTACTGGGGTCTTGGCTTTGCTCAACAATCGCCGCATATCAAGAGTTACCAAACTATCATCGGTAAGATTCGTGAGGCGCTACGCTTTGCCGAAACAGTAGCAGACGATCCCATTGGTGGGTTAAACCGAGTGGATTTTTTTACCAGCCACGAGGCGCTACATCTGCCATATGAGGAGGCGTTTACACGGCAAGTTCCCCATTCCGATAGCATTTATAATCTGTCTACACATTTGCCGTGGATTGGTAAGCGAACTTTATTCAAAGGAAGCGCACACATTGAGTATATGCGCGGGATACGCAATCCAATCGGTATAAAAGTCAGCGCCGAAATGGCGCCTAGCGATCTGGTGCCGCTCCTTCGCAACCTGAATCCCCTTAATGATCCCGGACGCATAACCATGATCACGCGGATGGGGGTTGCCAAAATAGAAAATGCATTGCCAGGGCTTATTGATGCAGTACAGCGTGCGGGCCTGAATGCTTTGTGGTGCTGCGACCCGATGCACGGTAATACAGAGACGGCCTCCGGTGGCATAAAAACGCGTCGGTTCGATAATATCCTGGCGGAGCTGGAAACCGCAATGGATATCCATACAAGCATGAAATCCATTCTGGGAGGCGTGCATTTTGAACTCACCGGGGAAGATGTCACCGAGTGTGTTGGAGGTGCCAGTGATGTAGGCGAGGCAGACCTTAATCTTCGGTACCGTTCGACGGTAGATCCCCGGCTGAATGTTGGTCAATCCCTGGAAATGGCGCTTCGTATTGCCCAGAAGTACCAAGCTCTGGAACAGGTCTAGCGGGATGCGGGCGCTAGTATTGCACGCACCGGAGAAATGGGCTTGGGAGGACGTGCCGGAGCCAGACGGCGAGGGAGTCTTGGTTCGCGTGCAGCAGGTGGGTATCTGTGGTACAGACTATCAGGCGATCAGAGGATGTCAGCCGTTCTTTACCTACCCGAGAAGGCTTGGCCACGAAATATCTGTCCAAGTACTGGAGTCCGCGGGTGACCTCGCTCCGGGTACGTATTGTGCGGTTAATCCGTACATGTTCTGTGCAGATTGCCAGGCCTGTAAACGCGGAGATACAAATTGCTGCTGCAAGCTCCGTGTGCTTGGGATTCATCAGGATGGTGCGTTCACGAGGCTTATGAGGTTGCCTGCATCGAGCCTCCATCCAAGCGACTCACTTCCACCCGCTATACTTGCACTTGTTGAACCCCTCGTGGTTGGCTATCATGCAGTAAAACGCGCCCGTATTGGTGCACGGGATCAAGTTCTGGTTGTAGGGCAGGGCCCAATTGGGCTTTCTTGTGCACTAATGGCGAAAGCTCTGGGGGCAAATCTTGCAGTGATGGATATTCGGGAAGATCGTAGGCAATCGGGACGTCGATTGACTAGGCGTGTATTGACTCCCGGCGAAAATTCAGAGATTGTGGTAAGGGAGGCTTTCGACGGTGATTTACCTGTTACCGTGATCGAAGCAACCGGCAATCGTGCTGCCGTGCATCAAAGTTATCAGTTGGTTGCACCTGGTGGGACCCTGGTATTTGTGGGGTTGTATACCGGGAGCTTCGAATTTGATGATCCGGATTTTCATCGAAGGGAATTAACTTTGCGGGCCAGTCGTAATGGTACTCACGATGATTTTTGTGCGGTTATGTCACTGCTGGAAACCGGCGCCATAGATCCAAGTTGGTTCATCACTAATCAGATTCCATTTACTGAGGTACCAGACCGAATTAAGGCACTTGATGGTGCACTAGGCTGTATAAAAGCCATTGTTGATATGAACGCTGCATGCTAGCCATGCGTCCTTTTACAAACCTATAACACATTGATGCAAGCAGAATACACACTTCGCCGGCCGGTTATCGAACTTGATGTCAGCGCGCGGGCGGCATTCATCATGCACACGTACGGACATCTGGCGGGGGCGATCGGCTGCTTCGTTTTGCTGGAGATGTTCTTTTTCCAGAGCGGATTGGCTGCGAGCATTTATCAGGCACTTGCGGGCGTCAATTGGCTTTTTGTGTTGGGTGGCTTTCTTGTCGTTGGATGGCTTGCGAGTCGTGCAGCACACCAGGCTGTGTCAATGGGAGTTCAATATCTGGCATTGGGAGGGTTTGTGTTGGCGGAGGCGATCATATTCGTCCCTTTGCTCTATACGGCACAGGCTGTGGCTCCTGGTGCGATTGAGAGTGCCGCCTCGGTGACCATCATGGGTTTTGTAGGCCTAACGCTTGTGGCGTACTTCTCTCGCAAAGATTTTTCCTTTTTGGGGAGCCTGCTGCGCTGGGGGTTTGTCGTAGCGCTCGTGCTGATTGCTGCCTCTGTATTGTTCGGGTTGCATCTGGGGACGTTTTTCAGCGTTGGGATGATTGCACTTGCAGGTGGTGCCATTTTGTACGACACGTCTAATGTGCTGCACAGGTATCCCGTCGATCGTCATGTAGGGGCGGCGCTCCAGCTGTTTGCTTCTGTTGCACTCCTGTTTTGGTATGTTTTGTCGATTTTTATCGGCGGACGTGACTAAGCTTCCTCATGCAGTATGATCTGATTGCGATGGGCCGTTCGTCCATCGACCTGTACTCGGATGATATCGGGGCGCCGTTCCCGCAGATCACCAGTTTTTCTGCGTACGTGGGAGGGTCACCTACCAATGTATGTGTGGGTGCGGGTCGGCTCGGAATGAAAACCGCACTGCTCACCGCGGTTGGGGAGGATCCAGTTGGAGACTTTGTATTGAATTTTCTCCAGAATGAGAGAGTGGAGACCAAGTATATCTCACGCAAGCCCGACCGGCGGACAAGTGCAGTCATCTTGGGCATCGAACCTCCAGAGCGTTTCCCTCTGGTATACTACAGAGATAACTGCGCTGACAATGCGCTGAGTATTGAAGATGTATTGGCTACTCCAATAAATCAGGCGAAAGTTTTCGAGTTCGCCGGCACTAATCTTGCCCAGGAATCCAGTCGAAGTGCGACGCTATTCGCTGTAGAGCGTGCTGTCCGTTCCGATGTAACTGTCGTTTTTGATCTTGATTTTCGTCCAGATCAATGGCATGATCCCCGCGCATTTGGGGTTACGGTAAGGAACGTTCTTGCCAGCGTTGATATCTTGCTCGGCACTCAGGACGAGATTAATGCCGCAGTCCTCGAGGATCCCGCCCAGATAGAATTGACGCATCAGCAGGTATCGGATGCTCGTGTGGGCGGGAATGTTGATTCAGCCATCCAGACATTATTTGATTGGGGTGTTGAATCTATAGTAGAGAAATGCGGAGCCGAGGGGGTACGTATTCATGAACGAGGAAAGTCTCCGATTCAAGTGCAGGGGTTCCCGGTCGAGGTACGCAATATTCTGGGGGCCGGAGATGCTTTCGCCGCGGGATTCATTTATGGAGTCGTTCATGGTTGGACCTACTATGATGCGGCCCGACTTGGTAATGCCTGCGGTGCTATTGTAGTGACCCGGCACGGATGTGCCAACTTCATGCCCACGTTCGAGGAAGCGACTGCAATGATGGACACGCAAGGTGTGTTGTAGTTGGGTTATAGGGGCAGACTAAGGTGTTGTGGGGAGGTGGTTCAACCAATCGATAGCCGTTATTAATTGGGCCCCATTGGTTGGGGGTAGTGATGATTTTTCTAAGACGGAGAAAGCGCCGGACAAGATCGTGCAGGCCACTCTCGCGCAAATCGACTGTTAAAATGGGAGCAAGATTGCCCTGCGAGTGGGGGAGGTGATCGGATGGTATAAGGTGGCGAAACACTTCACGCTGGAGATCAAGGAAGAACACTTCGCCTACACTCGGGATGAAGACGCGATTGGGAAGGAAGCGAGACGGGACGGCATATATGCAGTCCGTACGAGTTTTGAAGCAAACGCCGGAAGCGGCTGAAGTAGAGTCGAATTACAAGCGGCTTGTTTTTCAAATGAGCTAATCAATGTGCGCAAGTCATTGAGACGAACTGATATTCCGTATACATTGGATGCCAGGCTTTGGCAAGCATTACACGCCAAGTAGGGGCGTAAATGTGCTAATCCGTATTGTAATTCTGAATCGCTTAGGGCCGTTGACCTGCAATTAGATCACCGCATTCCCAAAGTGTGGGGCGGGGATTTGATGTTTTTAACCAGATAGGCATGTGTGGAAAGTATGACCGGCTAAAATCAGCGAAGGCATGGGGGCAATTTCTAGAAAAGGAGCGGGCAGGAAACCGCATCCTCCTGTAAACTGTACTGAGTAAGTCCCTTCGGAATTGGTATATTGGGGCCGTCAATGAACCTAACTCCCGCAAACGCCAATGGATACGCGCGACACCGAACTGGAGACTCTTAAAGCCAATAGTAAAGAGTTTATTGAAGCTCTTGTCAACTTGAATGCCAAATTCTATCAAAAGAATGCTGCTCTGAACATCCAGAGCACACCCCTAGCAGCTAGGGTAACAAAAATAGCCCGAAGTTTATCAGAAGAGATTATATCGTAGCTTAACGACGAACACTATACTGGGCTAATATCGACAGCCTACGAAGTCAGAGAGTCTGCCGAATATATGGCTCTTATTAAGGCTGCTCAAAAACTAAAACGGCCTGGTACCACAAAAATATGATAGCAGATAAATTAGGTGAATTCGTTTGAAAAGAAAGTTTCACACACACACACCTCCCACGCTACAAAATGTGCGAAATTTTGCAGGGCGCACATGGCAAAACCGCTGATCAGGTAGATTTTTGTTGGAGATCCATATTTGTGCGATGTCTCGGTTGTTTGGATGCGGATTAACAAGACGAATGAACAAGGCGTCGATTCAACTGCCATACTCGTTTGTGAGCGTCCCTCAAAATGGGCGCTAATATCTAATGGGGCATGAAGGCCGGGCTACTAGTCTATATATGGAGCTTCCTCAGTGGAGCTAAATTCCCCGTGGAGTATATCCCGGCAACCCAGATCCGCAAGCAACCGTTGCAAGGCACGATGGCATGGCCAAGGTCTACGCGGTCACCGCGGATGCAGGTGGTGAATAAAAAAATTCGAATTGAGGCTCGTATGCTATCTTTTTTTTCCAGATGGTCCAGAGCACGACGAGTACTTTGCGCTGGTCGGTGGCGAACAGTACAGCGAGAAACAGTTTTCAAGGCCGACCAAACATTGGAAATTTTATCAAGGTCTCAAAGTCTTGTCGTCAGATCAAGAATGTAATAATAACAAGTCACCTGCAATCACATTGTGGCAGTTGCGATTCGGAACAAGGGAAACAGATCAACGCTCCATTTGTTGATTGGACCAAGTAGATTAGTGGATGGGCATGAAGTGACCAAGGACGCGTCTAAAGACAGGAAGGCAATACGGTTGATTATAGCCCGAAGTATGATCAAATCCGTGATGTTTTAACCAAATAAGGACGAAAGGCAAGAAGCTTACTCACTGAGGTAGTCTCTGGAGAGGCAATGTGGTGTATGACGGGCCAGTTGTGTGATCCTGACGCGTAATTGGATTCCTGAACCACGTATATAGCAAACCAGTAAGTATTTTGATATCGTAAAAATTCATGGCTGAAATCAATACAGGGATGAGTCCAACTCAGGCGGCTGATTCTGTGGCGAGTCTGCGCGACGCAGACATTGCCCTGTACCATGGCCGCCTCCGTCGGTTTGAGGATCTAAGTGTTATTTCTCAATGCACCAACCGAAACAAACGAGAAAATGTGCTTGTTATTCTTGTAACAGAAGGAGGTGATGCCAATTCTGCATATCGGATAGCACGATGTTTCCAGATGCAGTACAAGAAATTTTCCCTGTATATCCCTGGGCTCTGCAAGAGTGCAGGAACCCTTGTGGCTATTGGTGCACACGAGTTGATAATGTCAGATTATGGAGAACTTGGTCCACTAGATGTGCAGATGCCAAAACAAGATTCCGTATGGGAAATGCAATCTGGCCTCACGGTTATGAGTACTCTAAGCACCCTACAGCACAGGGCAACTAGAACTTTCGAAGACTTTTTGGGGAACCTTGTGCGTGGATCCAGTTCAATTACTCTCAGGACAGCTGCGGAAATTGCTACTAAAATGACAACCGGTTTGTTTTCGCCTCTCTATAGCCAAGTGGATCCACTGCACATTGGAGAGGTTGGCAGAGCTATGTCAGTCGCGTCACATTACGGTAGTCGGCTTCTGGAAAAGGGACAGAACATAACCGAAGAAAATCTTCGGAAAATCATTTCGGAATATCCATCACATGGCTACGTGATAGACCGAACAGAGGCGGAACGGCTCTTTTCTTCCGTAGAGGAACCAAGCAATGAAGAGGTAATTCTTGCCAAATCCTTGGGCAATCTAGCTCTCATTCCGTGGCCACCGGATTTAGGATTCCAATTTCTTTCCACAGAGTTGGCACAGGGACAACAGAAATTATCCCAGGAGGTCAAACAATGAAACGTACTCAAAGTGGGGTTCGTTCACCAAGCCTTCGAGAGTTGCTTAACGCGCAACAGGACAGCTTTCAACGTGCGTTGGGAGGGGACAAGGTGCAACTAGTTCCGCGACCTGCCCATACCTTTCCAAAACAAGAGCCAGTAAAATCTGGGGGTGATAGGGCTTCCAAACCGCCCACCGAGAAACGAGACTGATTCCCCGCCCTCCCAATCCAGCCAAGTCTGTGCTTAGTGTGAATCCGTATTTACTTGGTGGTAGTTCCCGATTTCAGGCCCTGAGGTTCAGCGTCGGCCAGATAAGCGAATGTTGTAAAATCATCAATTTCTGATCTAATCAGCAGTATCACTGTTTTATGGTTTCCAGACACCGATCACCATTGCTAAGGCATTGGAGCACATCCGGTGCAACGACAGTGTTGTTCCCGCCATTCAGTATGAATTTGTTTCAAAACCATCTCAGATCACTGTATTATTCGATCCCCTAATATTGTTAGTTATGGTGTTATTGTTTTGAATTTTATAATTGAATTGGTGAGCCTGTTATGTCAGATTACACACCATTTGGAAAAGACCGAAGATACAAGCACAGATATTCTATGAGCTTGATAGAGTGTGGTGACCGGTTCGAAGCAGTGCCTTCATCGGGCCATTGCAGAAATGCATGGTCTGCATTGCAGCGAATACCAAGATGACGGTCGGGGATACTTCGCAGAAGATTCCGATGAATTATCCTCGTGGACGAAGTACTGCGATGTCCTCATTGATTTCATTATGTCTGGTCTTAATGCGAAACGGGGCATAGAGAATCAAGAACTAGCGACTGTTCTTCGAGAATATATACAGGAGTTCGAGCATTCATTTGCTAGAATGCATTCAATGTTGTACGGCATAGCATATGCCAAGAATGATTCCAGTATTATCGGAGATTTTTTCGCTTGGTAGGAACTAGCGTTCAGAGATTCTATGTACGCAATAATTAGTTTTTGAATTGATGATAAGACCGAGGATGTCCTGCATCGTATTCATATGAAGATGGAGATTAGTGAATATGGATGCAAGACTACAACCACAAGTTGTACCGAAGTCGATAAAATGAAAGTTCCAAAGAAGTACCGGCGTGCCACTAGACGCCTGTAATGGCTACTGTCGTATACAATCCCCCACTTTTGTACTCGGTCTGGCGGCATAAAATAACAGACAATCGTTATGCACACCATAAGTTTTGGGTGCGTGTTGGCTTGCCTTGGATCGACCGCCGTAGTCCAACTACACAATTTCATCCCTGGAATTCTTTCTTCCAAAAATCGCATCCATAACGAGCTTTAGGTAATGGCTTATAGTAGGATCACAGTGCAAATAAATTGATCCGGTAAGCTTCAACAATCGCTCCATTCTCAGTAACCGCGCCGCCATGTAGACGAGATAGGATTTGTCACTGTCGATCATAGCAGCTATGATCACCCGGTGCAGTGCTGGATGCTTGGATTCATCAAATCAAGCCGTTCTGGTCTAAGTCATCCAGCATCCACGGATCCTTAAAGGCAGCACCCGCAGTCTTGCTGCCAATGGGAGTTGCATAGTTGGCTTTGCTATTGGACCGGGGGCAGATAGATCAGATCTATTGTGGCAGGGTTAAGCCTCGCTTATAAGATACAGGGGGTATTGCTTGGAATGTCGAAGGGTTCTTTGATGGATTTGACAACCGTTCCTCTTTTGAGGAGAATCCCGATCTGAAGGATGAGCTCAAGGAGCAGTTTGGCGCGATTGGCGAGGGTGGTTTTGACAACTCTCCATTGACCCATTTGGACTCTCGGATGAGCTAGGTGGGGTGGGGGATTCTGGCAACGTACATGGGTAGGTAAATTTGATCAAAATTCCCCGAAATCCCATGAAAAACGATTCAATCTACGAGCCTTTGGCTCAAAACTGTGGAGATGCCATACCGAAATGGCTGAATCAGGGAAACCTAACGCCAATTAGCCCAGCATAGGAGGTGACTTTCGCTATGATCATCAGCAATAGAATCGGGCAATTCTGTGCAAGGAGTTCGCACTGTTACGCGTGGTCTGAAACTGAGCGACCAATGGCATCCCACGAATCTGGCCAAGCGTACATGCAGATGTACTGAATTATGTGCACCTGCAAAAATGGCTGCAGCGGCATGCGCAGCGTGGCGGGCATTTGCAGGCACATTGATTCCCAGAACACGACCTGAGCTGTGCTTGTTTTCAGAAGTATTGGCGCAATCCCTGTTCTACTTGGGCTGCGGGTCTATTCACGACATCTGATAAGATGTTGTAATGATCCCGCATTGACGACTCAATTCTGAGTATTGAGCTACAGAGTTAGATGGGTTCGACTTCAAGCTTCTCTGGCAGCGATTTCCGTTTGAAGAGCGACAGCATGGCTACTGAGGCAAATGGGGCGAGCAGTGTAGACGCTATAAGTCCACCTGTAACCGTGACTGCCAAGCCTGTCCAGAAATCGTCACTATCGGGAAAGACCAACAACGGCAGCATAGCTGCACAACTGGTCAGTGTTGTTGTCCACATTGGGCGTAGTCGTTCACGAACGGCCAGACGCGCCAGTATAGAAGGTTCTCCATATGGACGATCCAGTCGTAATTGCCGAAAACGATCTGTCAGTAGAATACTGTCGTTAACGGCGATGCCAATCAAAAGGACGGTCCCGATGAAGGCTCCCTCAACAAAGTTGGCTTTTGTGAGCATGAAGCCGATACAAACCCCTACTGCAGCCAATGGGACACTGAGCATGACCACGAGGGGTAGACGCCATGATTCAAATACTGATGCCGTAACCAGGAATACAAGGATAATGGTTGCCACAAAAACCCAACTGAAGGCACGTTTGGTTTCATCAGTGAAAAAGTAGTTGTACCCGTACTCCATTCGATACCCGGGCGGTACAGGGAAAGCCTCGATTGATTCCTCCATAAATCTTCGTGTCATGTCAAACGGGCCACGATAATCAACGCTCAGATGGCGTACATATTGCTGGTCCTCACGCTCAATCTCGGCCGGCATACGGACGATGTTGTAGTCTGCCACACCCGCTAACCTTAGGAATGAGCTGTCAGCGACCATGAGAGGACGCTGGATAACGCGGTCAATATCCATCTCGGTCGCTTTATCAATAATAATCCGAATGGGTACACGAGTATCTCCGGCTATATCGGCCCTCCAGAATACGCGCTCAGTTTCGATGTAGGGGCTCAGTTGATGATTAATCCAACCAGCATCAGCGCCGGTTCTTGCTGTAGCATTACCGGTCCATTCAAGCTGAAGGACCTGGCGGGCCTGATTAGAGATCCATGAATTTCGTGTACCATTCAGGTCCACGCTTTGGACACGGCGGCTTCTTCGCTTAACAAAGTTTGCGTATTGATGTGCCAAGGCGTCGAGATCCTCGTAGTTTGGACCATACATGCGAACCCGTGCGCCACTGGATCCCCCTCCAAGCCCATTGTAATAACTCGTCTGCGGGATTATTCCTCCCACGGATACGGAAATTCCGCCGAGGAGGATGGCTTGTCCTACGAGGCGTCTTTGTAGGATATAGGGGCCAGGTTCCATGAGTGCGCCTTTCTTGAATTCGATAAGCAAATGAGCGCTTCCCTCCCTAATCGTTACATCGGTTCGGTAGACGCTTGCCTCTGCAAGGGCCATCTGCTCAAACCCTGCAATTAGTGAATCGCTCCGCTCGATCGTATTTCCTTTTGGAAATGACAACCTAACAGGGATGGTTTTTCGTTCACGATAGCTCCAAGGTTTGTAGAATGACGTGTTCCTGAAAAAAGGTCGCAGGACTCCACCTGTGAGTGGGTTCAGCCATTCGCGCGCCCTCTGGACTTTTTGTGTTCCTAATGTGACGTTATACACGTTAGCAAAACGTCCCTTAACCTCGCTCGACCATCCTCGCCGAGGCTCATTGATTTCCGTGGGCAGTGTCCATATGGGGACGCCGAGCACAAGAAACAGTGCGACCAGGGTAAGTTTTGGGAATCGGGCAACCACGCGGTAGGGTCCGGCAACTGCCCGTCTAAGCCAGCGGCGTTCCAGCTTTTCGGCTTTGGGAGGTAGAAAGCGCACAACCACTGGCACGAAAATGACCGCGCTTGCCAAAGAAATAAGAAGGGTAAGGCTCACCAAAATCCCGAACGGTAAAAACAAATCACGCAAATCCCCACTCAGGTAAACTAGGGGAAGCATGACCGCCATGGTGCTTAAAGTTCCTCCCATTAGCGGCAGCCAGACTGCTTTCAGGGCGGCTCTTGTGCGCACTATTTGCAATTCAAGCCCCTTCATTCCGCGTGCCATCAGTTTTTGTTGCTGCAAGAGCAGCTGTTCAACAATGACAACACTGTTGTCGACTAGAAGGCCGAAGACAAGAACCAGCCCGGCGAGGGTAATAACATTCAGGGAAAGGTCGAAAAATCTGAACAGGGCCAGTGCAGGCGCCAGCGCCAGGGCAACACTGAACAACACAATAACAGTAGCCCTTACGCTCTTGAGCATAAAGAGCAGTACGAACGTAACCAGAATTAATCCAATACCACCGCGCAAGGCCAGATCATCAAGCAGCTCGCGGACATCTTCAGTACGATCCAGTACGATCAGGAGCCGCGCACCTTCTGGTAGGGAATCCCGAATATCCTCAATACGATTATTGACGGTTTTGGCGACATTGATCATATGCGAACCCCGTGTACGCTCCAGATCCAATGCCACGGCATTAAGCCCGTCGATACGCCGAATACTTCGTCGTGGGGCTGGGCCCAGGTTCAAGTCAGCTACCTGATCAAGGCGAATCGGAAGTCCCTCTGGGGTGCTTTGGCTAACTATGATGGCTGACAGACGGTTTATATCAAGCTCAGGGCGGCTAATCATCAGATGGCCCCGTCCCTTGGCATCCATGCGTCCGTAGACGTGATCCCGTAATGCCGACCCTATTTGCCCCATCACTTCGGAATTGTCAATTCCATAGGCATCCAGTCGGCTTGGATTCAGTGTAATCAGAAGCTCCCGGTTACTCCCGCCGGTAACCTCAACCAAGTCAATACCGGGCAGACTTTCGAATTGGGGCTTGAGGTGTTCGTCAGCCAGCTTCCTAAGCTCATCCGGGTTGTATGGGCCGATTAACCTTAGCGTCATAAAGCCCTGTACGTCACGAAATGCTTCCGGGATCTGCTTTGTCAATTGAGGCGAGACACCATCGGGCAATTGATCTCTAAGCAGGGTCAATCTCTCCCCGATCTGAGTGGCAAAAGTGCTCAGATCAATTTCCTCATCCACTTGGATCTGTACATGTGAGCGCCCTTCAGAAGAAAGACTGTTTATTTCGACAATGCCGGGAACGGTCTGGATTTCACGTTCAATCGGGGCGGTCACATACCGCTCGACCTGTCGAGGGGATGCACCGTACCAAGTTGCCGAAACACTCACGCGTGGCAGCTCGGTGTTCGGTGAATATTCTATTGGAATATCAATGGCAGCCCAGATGCCGGCGAGAACTACAGCAACACACCAAGACATCACAGAGATGGGCCTTTTAAGGAGTCCGGCCCCCTTACTGAACATAGTAGTTACGTGAAGAGTATTCGGTGGACAAATTTGTAGCGTGCACAACGGAACTGAACTCAAAGTCGACAGCATAGTTCGGTGAGCTTTCGCGAAGGAGGGGATACCGCTTAACGTGCGTTAGCCCAGTTTGGCGCGTTTCTTGCTGTGGGGACGTTAAAATCGACACTCTGTAGGAGGACTACTTAGGAAGCCTATAAATACATGGCAGGTAAATCGCGTTCGTCAAGGAGGATTCGTCCTTGGCAGGTATTTGGTTTGATTTTAGCTCTGGCTACGGCAGGTCTGGTCCTGTACGGAGTCTGGCCTGCTATAACCGGAGAGGATGCGGAGGAAGATCGGGAAGTGCCTGAAGAGCCGGAGGCGGCACGTGCTCCTGTTGAAGTTATGGTTATAGAGCGGGGAGAATTTCCACTTCGCGCTGAAGCGACAGGGCACTTGGCGCCGTGGCGAAAAACCGAGATAAGCGCAGAGATCGGTGGTCTCATCCTGGAACGACCGATAGAAGAAGGGCAGCGTGTGCAGGCAGGTCAGGTGCTGATGCGACTGGATGATCGCGAACTGCTCATACGGCTGAGGGAAGCAGAAGGAGCCCTACTCAGGGCAATGGCGGATTACTCGGTACAACTCAGCAATACCGGAGAGCTGACAGAAACCGACACCACGAAACTTGCCGAAGCCAGAGTCCAGCTGAAGACAGCCGAAGAAGCATTTGCGGCAGGTAATCTTACACAGACAGAACTGGATGATGCCCGCCGTCGTTTTGAAGCTATGAATCTACTCGTTGGTAATCAGCGCGAGGATGTAGCAGCAGTATACACCGATCTTACGCAGCGCGAACAGCAGGTAGAGCTGGCACGCCTGCAATTAGAGCGCACACGAGTGGTGGCTCCATTCAATGGGCGAATAGCAGACCTTGAGGTGGAAGCGGGTCAGAACGTTGGGGCTGGTACGACGCTGCTAACACTGCTCAGCGATAATCGAATGAAGGTGGAAGTAGATGTCCTAGAGGGCGACCTGGTGCATATTCGTAAAGGGGCATCGGCCAATGTAAACGTACCGAGTTACAGCGATGAGGTGTTTCAAGGTTACGTGCATGCAGTCAACCCCTCTGTTGACGCAAAGACTGGCGCAGGGCGTGTTACTGTAGCCTTACAGAATCCTGGTGGACGGCTCGTATCCGGGCTTTATGCAGACGTAGCGTTGGAAAAGAATCGCCTACAGGATCGAATGGTTGTCCCGTCTGACGCCGTAGTCGTCCGGCAGGGTAGAGATGTCGTTTTCCTGGTCATAGAGGGTAGATCCTACTGGATGTACGTGATTACAGGTGAGCGCTCCGGTGATTTCACGGAAATCATTAGTGGTGATCCCCCGGCCGTTGTTGAGCCGGGTGATTCCCTTGTCGTTCTGGGTAATTATGCGCTGGCTCATGACGTTCCTGTGGAGGTGACCGCTGTTGTAGAATTGGGATTAAAGTAGGTATTGTGTTGCCTGAGTCGACCTCCAGTAAGGCATGAAAACCTTTATTGCTGCCTGCCTTAATCGTCCGGTTGCAGTCACGGCATTCTATTTGCTGTTGATGGTCTTGGCAGTCGTAGCCTATGTACGATTGCCAGTTGCTTTGCTCCCTGACTTGCGATATCCAGGGCTCGTGGTATGGACCAGTTATCCTGATGTGCCTCCAGAAAGAGTCGAGCGGGCGGTAACCGAACGGGTGGAACAAGCTGTTGCCGGCACGGCAGGGCTCACACGCGTGACTTCGCGTACGCTTCTTGGCGGGAGTCTCGTGCATATGCAGTTCGGATGGAATGCAGATCTGGATCTGGCACTACTGGATGTAAGAGATAAACTTGATCGCCTAGGTGACAGCTTTCCGCGGGAAGCATCAAGGCCAGCTGTGCTTCACCTTAATCCGGGTGATCGCCCCATAATGGTCATAGCACTGCGCTATGAAGGAGAACTCGAAGAGGGGCGCTCGGACGATCTGGTAGAGCTCAAGCGTGTCGGCCGGGATATTATTGCACGGCGACTGGAGCAACTTGGCGATGTGGCACGTGTGCAGGTTACGGGCGGATTTGAGCGTCAAATCGAAATTGAGGTCGATCCAAACCAGGCCTTGGCGTACGGGATCAGCTTAAATCAGATCGCGGGCGAATTGCGAGGGGCAAACGTAGCATTGCAGGGAGGGGTAATTCGTCGGGGGCCGTTTAGATATCCCGTTGAGGTCAGTGGAGAGTTTAAGGACACCGAGGATATTGCAGAAACGGTTATCTCCATTCGCAACAATACGCCAATTCGATTAAGGGATGTCGCTCAGGTGCGTGATGGAGTTGCGGACCGTCGTGGGTTAGTGCGCTTGGACGGAGTAGAGACACTCCTGCTGCTCGTTGAGCGTAAGGCAGACGCAAATGTTGTTCGGGCAGTGGAAGAAATTCGCACAGTTCTGACTGAGCTGGAAGAAGAACACGAGCGGATCACGCTGGATGTAGTTGTGGATGAGAGCGAGTTCATTAGGGCTGCGATCGGCGGGGTTACACAGGCCGTGATGCTGGGAGGCATACTGGCCATCCTGGTTTTGCTTGCTTTTCTGAAGCGTGTGCGTGTTCTTTTGGCGGCTGCGGTGGCTGTACCGCTTTCAGTTGCTGTGACGTTGGTGTTGTTTGAACCACTGAACGTTACGTTCAACTTGATTTCGTTGAGTGGTCTCGCACTGGGTGCAGGGATGCTCGTTGATAATGCGATTGTTGTTATTGAGAACATTTCCCGGTTGCGGGAGCAGGGGCAGGGGGCGTTGGAAGCTGCACGCAACGGTGTATCCGAGGTGGCAGGGGCCATAACGGCAAGCACACTGACCACGATTGCCGTTTTCTTGCCGATCACCTTGGTAGAGGGGCTGGCAGGTCGTCTCTTCCGGGACCAGTCGTTGGCAGTCGTATGTTCACTGCTGGCTTCGTTGCTCGTGGCACTGACAGTAGTGCCACTCATCGTATCCCGTGAAAAGAAAACCGCTGGTCGTACGGAGCGCGAATCTCGTATGGGATCGAGATTATTGACTGGTTATGAACGTGCTCTTTCCTGGAGTTTGGATCACCGTTGGACGGGGGTGGTGCTCATGGGTGCGGGGCTGGTAATCACGAACCTGCCTCGCGAAGTGATCCCCAAGACGGAGCAGGGGCGTATTGATGTGCGGATTACGCTACCTACTGATGCTGACTTAACAATGGTTGCAGCACGTGCATCAGAGATTGAGTCTCAAGCTAAATCTCGAGGATGGGCTGAAAGAGTACTTGCAGACTTGGGGGAACGGGATCAGGCCCGCTTGGATCTGGATCCACGCCCACCCTATGAAGGTGATATTACCTTATTGTTACCGCCTGGGCAGCGTGCTGATGAAATATTGCTAGACGTACAGTCGCTTGATCTGCCTGACGATGTCTCAATCAAGGTTCAGCGCGTAGAAACCCAACTTGAGCAATTGCTGACTACAAGTGATGCCGACATATTAATTGATCTTGTGAGCGAAGAGCGGCGTGAGGCAGAAAATGTCGTAGAGCGCGTACAACAACTGTTGGAGGTAAGACCGGAATTAGCCAATGTGCGTCGTACGGATGCGGCGTCGGTTCCTACGTATCAACTTGGCTTCAATCGGGATGTAATGAACCGCTTTGGCGTTACTGCCGGAGCATTGACGGCATACCTGGAGGCCGGTGCACGCGGGAGTGAAGCTACCACGCTTAAGACCGTTAACGAGGAAGTGCCTATCGTGATACGGTCGCGTCATATTGATTCTATTGAGCGGCTTTTAGCTGAACAGATCCCTGCACGTGATGGATTGATGCCCATCGGGGCATTCGTAACCGCGACATCAGTACCATTACCTGCTGCACTCATTCGAGTAGAGCAGGCTTCTGTAGTTCGATTGACAGCGGATGTTGCACAGGGATATGATCTTGGAAGGGCGATAAGCGCGGTGAACGATGTAACCAGACGCACCTTGCCGATTGCCGTACGCAGTCGTGTGGGTGGAGCAGCCGAGGTATTTCAGCAGAGTTTATTGGGGGTGGGTCTCAGTTTGGCGTTAAGCTTATTGCTCGTGTATCTAATTTTGGCTGCTCAGTTCGAAAATCTGGTTCAACCACTTATCATCCTGGTATCGGTGCCCTTGGCAGCAGCAGGCGTTTCTTTTGTGCTTGGTCTTACAGGCCAGTCCATTAACCTGATGAGCCTTATGGGGGCTGTGGTACTTGTTGGGATTGTGGTTAATGATGCTATCATAAAGACTGATTTCATTAATCAAAGGCGTGCAGCGGGTATGCCGATACGCGAGGCTATTCTGGCGGCGGGACGCGATCGTGTGCGGCCGATTCTTATGACCACGATCACGACTGTTCTTGGACTTTTGCCCTTGGCGATGGGCTTTGGTCAGGGGGCTGAGTTACGTGCACCGCTGGCCATTGCCATAGTTGGTGGCTTAACCAGTGCGACCGTACTTACACTTTTCATAGTCCCGGTGTTGTACAGCATAGTTGTTCGCATGCAGCCCCGGCCTGACTCCATCTGAGGGTTAGACACGCCTAACCTTTCAGCGTGAGAGTCTACCAAACCGATTGGGGTGTGCATTCAAGACCACTGATCGTTACTGCCACATTCAGTTGCTGGATCCTGATACAATTGAGGCTGCTTCTCCCCAGCGTTGATACAGATCCAACTTGCTCCTCCACGCCACCGGGGCATTTCATCACTCACTTGGATCCCTCACTGTCAACTGATTTTGGAGTACTCCCACAGGGATTGTCATCTGAGAGAACTTGATACCGCGCAAGGTAAAGTGTACTGGTTGCCTTTGGTCGGTCTCTCATGTGAGACTGATTGTCTTGCAGCTGGGGAGTCAGATTCGAGGGGAGGATGATTGAGACACGCTGGTAGACGATCCTGAACACCGGCCGACCTACTATCTATCTGTACGAAAATGCCAGATCACCGGTGGGATCTCTACGGACCACGGGTCACCTTCTAATAGCGCGCTATTGCAGTTGTAGATACTCAATCAACTTCCGGTTCGGAACGGTAATACAGCGAGCATCCCTGGAGCACTTAGTTGTATTCTGTGCCAACTAAGGTCTTCCATCAACTTTACATGAACGGGCCATCCGTTACTCGTCCGACGGCGGGACGAATCGGTAGCGGATGATCGTAGGATTGATGACTTCTTCGGTGGACTCATCTCCCGAATCACTCACAATATACAACCTCCCGTTCTCGGCAACCTCTGGAGTCTCCTCAAACCGTGTGCTGACAGCTGGAAAACGGTCACTGTGGCTGGCAATGATTGCTCCTTTTGTCAGCTCCTCATTGCTGGAATCAATAGAATCGTACACGATCATGCGTGTCTCGTTATTAAGCGTAAACACACCTATCACGCTTGTTGCCTCGGCTTCAGCTTCATCAATCATTCTAGTAATCTCCCGAAAATTGGACTGATCCACTAATGGATACTCTGGAAAATCCTGAGTCCGTTCCACGAAAAAGTCTGGTATATACTGGGTCAGACCCGCACGGGGTAGCCGGGGAGTGGCATCAAAATTTTCTGAATACACCCACCAAACATCGTCATTAAAACATGCCATGTTGAGTCCCGAGTGTGTCAGCATAACGGACGCCCGTCTTTGGAACTTGGGCGTAGGGAGTGGAAATTGGTCAATTAGCGTAAAGTCCGAACTGTAGGCTCGAATGAAAGAGTTTTCCCTGATATCGCGCGGCATGGCAAATATGGTATCTCGGTGCGAGCATAGTCCCCACGTATTGGTCGCCAAATCCGCGTCAGTGGTGGTCTGGACGCACTCCCCATTTTGATCTAAAACGATCGCCCCCTTGTTAATCAAAATGGCAACATGAGAATCGTTCAAGAATGAAGCTTGTGCGTTGAAATTGAAGTTTGCTTCAGGATTGCAGTTGGTGATTAACATTGTCCAGACCAATATTCCGTCTGGTGAGAACAGGTGTACACCCTGACTTTGGATATCAAGTACCAGGAGTTCACCTTTAGAATTCGCATCCAGACGCCATCTCGAACCGAGCAGTACCGTAGTATCAAGTCGGATTACGCTTTCCTGTACAAAGAGATCTCCAAAGTCCATGTGAATCGGAGTCAGAATCTGATCAACTGCAGATCTAGAGTTGCAGCCACCGACCAGGCAAAACAGCAGCCCGGCAGCGATAATGGGTGTACAGAAGGGGAATTTCATAGGGACAGAGCAGGGATGCCTGGATTTATTGCCTGCAGGAGCAGCTGTGACCGCCACAACATATGCACGCATAACAACAATTGCAAGTGGTAACGTTTTAGGTTGTAATCCTATTGCGTATGGTCTCCAAGAACGAAAGATGGGGAATATGCCCCGAAGTTCTGCATGCAGTATTTATTCACCCAAGACATCAAACTTATTATTCTGCACTTGGGCAATGACCGGACTAGTAACAGCGTCACCATTTTCATCGAAGGAGAATGACCCGAAAATGGAGTTGAATTCTCTTATTTCGGCTAATCCATCCCTGATTGAGGCCGCATCATACATTGAAACTCGGTTCAACGCCTCTCCCAGTACGGTTACGGCAGCGTAGCCACGAGCGGCAAAATCTCCCGGCTCCTCGCCGAATTTACTGTGGTAGTTATCTACAAATTTTCGACTGGCTTCAACCGTAGAATTTGGTAACCATACCTGAAATGTGATGACACCCTCTGCGGCGCCAGGCTCTGCATCATTTACGTCATGAATGACATCAATCGAAATAAAGTTAACAATAAACGGAATGCGAAGTCCGAACCGGTGTGCGGCCACGAGCGTGCCGGTTCGTCCTTCTGGCAATGCAGAAAGAAAGATGACATCAGGTGTGGGGACTGCATTTTGAATTGCGGTCAGTTGAGCCGTAATATCCCCAAAGTCTGTTCCCTGAGGAAGTCGGTACGAAGCCGCATGAACAATGGTCACATCACTGTACGTTCCCAGCTCCTGCGTTATGAAATCGTTGCTGCTGACCGAAAATGCATCCACCTTATTAACCAGTGTCGCAACGTTTTTGTAGCCCAGATGCTTTTTCGAAATGCGCACACCTTCCGGTACCGTACGGCCTACGGTGAGCGACGAGAGAAACAAGAACTCACTTTGTGCACTCAAGCCGCTGCGTGCTGCAGTCGGACTGATTGTAGCTACTTTTTTGTTGTTGATTAGCGGGATCGCGCGTTCCGTCTCGGATGAAGTTGCAGGTCCAATAATGACCGGCACTCTGTGTTCATCCGCCAGTCGAGAATATGCGATCAGGGCGCTATCAATGTTGCTCTCACTGTCCTCTATAATGAAACGAAGACGAAACGGCTCTCTAGCATTGATCTCTTCCAGAGCCAGATCCATGCCATTCAGAATTCTCTGCCCGGCCACACCCAGAGTACCTGAGAGCGGCAGGATAACTCCTACTGGTATTTCCACGGGCTCAACTACTTGGTCGCAGGCCGAAGTATTGAATATCAAGCCTGCGATCATCAGTGCTGTAACTGTATTTCGTACAATTGAGTGATGAATTCTGGTCATCATGATGATGTTTTGGATTCAAAGATGTCCTTGAACCAGAAATTGTACTTATGGTTACTTATGCACCTTCGTCATTTTGATACGTAGCAGGCTTGGTTCAGGCCTCAATGTTGTTCAGCCTTATCACCTTCCTTCTTCTTGTGCATTGGGGTACTTCTTGACTTCCTCCAACAAGCACCCCATTGACCGGTTGCTCCTGATTGAATTGCAACTGCCCATTGCAGTTGTAGGTTACTATCATCGTCCTGTTGCCGTTTCAACTCAGCGCTATATGGTCTACATAGAATGTCTCGGAACGCCTGCCGCTTTACTCGCCGGGAAGGATACCTCCATATTCTTCGAATGGTGAGCGTTCTTCGGCTGGACCAGCGTATCGGATCTGTGGATTATTTTGGGGATGAACAAGCCCAGTTCTTTGTGAAACTGCCGCAATTTCAGGTCATGTGCGTTCGCTGAGATATCTATGTTTGTCCACCGACGATTCAGTTTTTCAGCTGTGATACAAGCAGTCGTACACCCACAGAACGGGCTAAGGATCAAGCCGCCCCCACTTGTTGCTGTTCGACTTGGCAATGCGTTCTAAAGGCAATTGACTTGTGTGTATCGTAGTTACAATTCTCTTTGATCTTGCGAAATTTTCTTATTTTGCGCCAATGCAGTAATTTCGAATTCTAACTCCCAACAGTTCTGCTGACGGCCCTAGACCAACGATGCCGGAGATTTCAGAAGTACGCCTCGATACTGCGAGTGAGCTATGGGATCAACTTAGCTCCACCAAGAGGCAATCCAATTTGGACAATCGAATAATTTATCGGGGCCACGCAAACGCTAAGTGGGAGATAAAGCCAACGTTTTTGCGGCTGAAGTCTCTCCAACTACAGCAAGAGCTGTGGTCTGCTCCTCTTACTTGTGAGCTCTTGGCATTGATAGAATTCAGGAAATTGCAACACTTCATCCGCTGTTGTGATGAAAACGGAGTGGAGGTTCCCAACGACTCGCTTGAGTTGCGCAATACAGTATTCTCTGACATTAACTTCAGGAAGCATCACGATTTTCCGTCTACTTGGCCCTCTAACGAGTTCTTGGAAATAATGGCATTTGGGAGGCTGCACGGGTTGCCTACAAGACTCTTGGACTGGTCTACTAATCCATATGTCGCCGCCTATTTTGCTGCGAGCGAGGCATTGTTCTCACAAGACGATTGGGTGCCAGGTCAGAGAATTGCAATATTTGAGCTAGATTTCGGGCCTGTAGACACCACGTATATGGGAGTAGACACCGCGTATTTGGGAGAGGTTAGACTTCTCCAAATCAGGGGCTCCATTTCGCCCAATATTGTAGTGCAACAAGGCATGTTTACCTTGCACCCGTTAGTTGGGAATAAGAACGAAATGGCAGAAGTAAAAAGCCTTGAAAAGTACCTGTCACCCCGCTCTGAACCACCAATAAAAGCGTTTACAATTCCAGTATGTCAAGTTCCAGAACTTTGCAAGCTGTGCGACACTTTCGGCTATAATGCCGCTCGCCTATACCCCAGCCCTGAGGGGGCCGTTAGGGCCATGCGAGAATCCGATATGTACAGACTTGCACGGAAGAATGGTCAAGGATAAGAGACCAGATCACATTAAGGGTAGGCTAGCTTCGCGGCCCAAGTTGGAAAAATACCCTGCGAGACAAGATCCACCTAAGAGTAATCCAATGTATGATCAATCAAGGGACGGCTACTCTACGGTCCTAGTGCATTTGACGACCACGCTTAGCTGTACTTTACCTCTGTCGGCAGAGTCGTTCGGAATATGCTTTGAACCTAGACTAGATGAGGGTTATGAAAATTACATCCATCGAAATACATAACTTTCGGAGCATTCTGGAGTGCCGTCTGTCGTGTCGCGACATGCTCGTTCTGCTCGGCCAGAACAACCATGGAAAATCAAATATTATCGGTGCCTTGGATTTTGCACTGAACTCGTCAAAGCCGAATATAGACGACCTCTTTGCCCTCGCTGAACCTGGCGATAAAACGATATGGGTAGAAGTCTCATTTGGTCGGTTGACCGACCAAGAAAAGACGACATGGAGAAAATATGTTCAAGCTGATGGCATTTTCTGCTTTCGGAAAACAGCTAGTTTTGACGATGAAGACAGGGTCGACGTCAAATACAACGGCTATGTGTCTGAACCTAACGAAGAATGGTTGAAAGCAGATAACGTGCGCAACTACACGAAGCGCGACGTAGTTTCTGGAACACCGCTGAGTCCCTATATTCCGGAGTCAGGACAAGTCACCAAAGCTATAATTGTAGCGGCCCAAGAGCAGTATATCAAAGAGCACAGTGAGGATTTGGATTTCAGAGTAGGCCTCGAGGAAGGCCCATTGCTTGGCCAGAAAAACGTAGCGAAAGGCGTTCTGCCAGAATTTTTCCTTGTTCCCGCTATCCGTGATTTGAGCGACGAGTCGAAAGTCAGGAATACTGCACTCTTCGGGAAACTTCTTACCTATGCAGTCAAGGAAATGGCGTCCAGGAATCCTCTCTTTCATAGCATTGAAGAACAACTCAGCGATTTGGTCAATGTGCTCAATGCAGGGCCGGAAACCGAGGATCGCCCTCAG
This sequence comes from Rhodothermaceae bacterium bin80, assembly GCA_002238805.1. Lineage (GTDB taxonomy): Bacteria > Bacteroidota > Rhodothermia > Rhodothermales > Bin80 > Bin80. The sequence continues at coordinate 27,420 of MPNB01000040.1, forward strand.
CAGCTCACTGATCTTGAGTCTTCTATTCAGCAAGAACTAACTGGATGGGATGTGCGTGTTTCTGTGGAAGTGACACCGCCGGACATCTCTAAAATCATTGAATTGGGGACGGAAATCCATCTCAACGATGGCCTTAAAACCTTGGCCAAACGCAAAGGACATGGTCTGCAGCGTGCCGTGATCTTTGGTCTCATGAAAGCATGGGCAAGGGTAATGCGCGGGTCTGATGCAGCGGGCGGAAGCATTACTGCACGCAGAGCGTCTGAATCAGTTATTTTCGCAATAGAAGAACCCGAGCTTTTCTTGCATCCGCATGCACAACGTACTTTTAACAAGGCCCTTCGAGTACTTTCAGAAGGTACTAATAGTCAGGTTATCGTTAGCAGCCATTCCACACATTTCGTGGACTTGGACGACTACCGAGGTATTGCCCTGATTCGAAAAGAATCTGTCGAGAAGGGCACTATCTCGGTACAATGCACTGAGGACTTATTTGAAGAAGAAGCTGACCGAAAACGCCGATTTCATATGGCCACATGGGTGAATCCAGATCGCGGCGAGATGCTCTTCGCTCGCCGAGTAGCATTCGTTGAAGGTGAAACTGAAAAATTAATCTTCCCGTTCCTTGCCGAGAAAATGGGTTGCCATTCGGAGGATGTTTCCATAATTGATTGTGGTTCAAAAAACAACATCCCGCTCTATGTAGCCATTGCTGAGGCCTTTCATCTCAATTACGTCGTTGTGCATGATCAGGACTCGTTGTCCAATCTGAGTTCCCAAAAATTGAACACTACAATCAAGGAATTGGTAGGCGAGGCAGGTTCGGTCGTAGTCTTACGACCAGATTTTGAGGGCTGTGGTCAGATGCCCAAGAATGAGGGTAAACGAAAAGGAAAGCCACTCGCCGCTTTAGACCACTTTGATTCAGTTACAGCCGATCAGATTCCACAGCAACTCGTTGACATGATTCGGCTAGTTTACGGAGAGACATAATAAATATGCATCCTCTCCGATCCTGTCCACACGGACACGATCTTGCTCCGTTTCTAGCAAGTATGGTCATTATAGAATCCCCTGCGCTTTCGAGGACTTTCACCTGCTACACTTATCAGTTAGATTATTGGGTTGCTGAACTTTTCCCACCCACGAACCATCCCAGAGTCGCTCAAGACCTAGCTTCAAAATAAGTCCTAAGTCCTATTTGTTACAAAGGCAATAGAAAATACTGTCCGCACCGATTTCGGTCTCGCAACAACTTCGGGGTTCCCCGTTTAGGGGGAATTTGCTCCGGTTCTCCCTTAAGCTGGCGCCACTTGTGACATCGGGATTCCATGGTTGTAATCAGTACAGTTGATTTTTCTCATGCTTAGCCATACATGTGGGCTGCATATGCAGCTTCAAGTTCCTTCTTAACCTGTCCGGAAAAGTCTGGATTGCTAATCTTGGAGGCGACATTTCCCGCTTGTGCCACTGACATCGCTGAATCGGTGCCCGATCTCCAAATACTTCTCGAACTCCTTTCTGCAATCCCTTGTAACCATCTAATAGAACCAGCAACGAGCCCGCTGGCTGGAAGCCTGGTTCCTGCGATTCTGGAGTAGTGCGACCACGCAGGTATGCGCTTCGGTTTTGGTTTCCATGAAAGTGAACTGACAGAAACCAACATACGGCATCCGAGTTTGAGGGTGCGCGTTGTGTATGACTACGTAGGGTATTTCAGATGAGAGTGTCCAAGCGCGTTATCTTCGCCTTCTCAATGACCATGCTATCTGCTGTCTCCGCGATGACCTTTGCTCAGCCAATCTGCACCGTAGAAGATCTCCCGCGCGAGGCGACTGGCCAAGGGCGGCTGGCAGTCAGGCTTGACGGCGCATGGCAGCTATTTACCCAAGACGAGGACGGATCCGCATACATCATCGAAATCGGCGGGCTCCAGAGCTTGTGCATTGCTTGGGAAGCACCTCCCTACGACAATGCTCGCCGGCAGATCGTCTACGTTAGCACGAAATACAGAGACAAACAGCCGCTGTGGCTCTTTCGAAACAATGCGGCAGCTGGTCTTCCATTCGTTGGCAACCTACTGGGCAACTGGAGCCGGACACCTGATGCCTCGGGTTTAGATCCCGATGAGGCTTTCAGAGAGTTTCATCGTAGCCTCCCTGAGGATCCTTCTGAGCCCCCGTGGGACAACCTTACCACTTGGCACGACACGTCGGTATGGTTGTCCAATGTTAGCAGCTACGAGTTGGTGGTTGGTGCCACAAACAGCCTGCCAGTGCTTCCCTACGGTTCGGAGCGACTATTGAGGCTTGCGGGACATCGTCCACTCACCTCATGGGTACCGTTTACAACCCGTGCTCCGTCTGGGCAAAACGAACTCCGCATAGCGGTTTCCTATACAGGTGATCTTGATAACCTCGGCCCGGATATCTACCAGTACGTATTCCAAGTCAGGTAGCTCTGCCCATGCGTATTAAACACGAAGCCCGCCAAGTACTGAACGCGTTCGTAGGTCTCTTCACTCAACCGTTTAAACAGGATATTAATGCCTCTTTGAAGGCAGCTGTCACTGCGATCCTGCTCGCCATGTTCCCCGGCTTATCGCTCTTGTTCAACGGTGGAATCCAGATAGGGGCAACAAAATTTGCCGCCATTAGTCTCGTGCTCGTCCTCTTTTGGGCACTCTTGACGGCTATCTTGACCAAGCAGGACAGGCGTGAGTTGGCGATTGCTCGTAACCTCACCATCCTGTCCTTTTGGATCGCTGCCACATTGGTGATCGTCTATTTGGTGAACATCATAGTCCCCAATCCTCTTGATGGAGCCCTACGTCGGGGAGTTGCAGTGGCCATGCTTATCCCCTTGATCTTCATCCACATGATTTGCAACCTGCCTTGTTTTCCAGCACTGAGAATGGCATTCTCCCTGTCGATCAGCACCGTTTTATTGGTTTGGATGGTACTGTAATGGCGATGTGTCATGGATCACTCGCGTCCATGTACGTGTTGACTGGCGGCCTGTGGATAACATGGATGTTCCAAGGTCGCGGGGAATCTCCGCTGTTTTGCACCAGAATTCCTCCGGACATGTGTGGTTTTGCAGGGGTCTCAGGGCTTCTAATTAATAGTCCGGCAATGATCCGCCGAGCCTGCGAAATGAACAAGTGTGATATCTTTACACTTTGAAGACTTGAGCCCTAGCATGGATAAGTTGAAGATGCACACACCTGATCTGAGTCAGGAAAATATTTCGAAGATTCGTAAGGCCTTCCCTAATTGTGTAACTGAGGTGTTTGACGAAGCGAAAGGGGAACTACGCCTAGCGATGGACTTTGATCAACTTCTCCAAGAATTGAACGATCATATTGTGGAAGGTCCGCAGGAACGGTATCGACTTGATTGGCCAGGAAAGCGGGAAGCACTACTGCTTGCAAATACTCCGACCGATAAGGCACTACGCCCTGTAATGAGCGACAGCCTTCACTTTGACACAACTAAGAATCTGTTTATTGAAGGTGATAATCTTGTTGTACTAAAACTCATGCAAGAGATCTATCTCAGACAGATCAAACTAATCTATATTGATCCACCGTACAATACGGGCAAAGGATTTATCTACCGAGACAAATTTGAATCAGAACTGATTTCCCATGAAATAGCATCTGGTGAGCGAACAGAGAAGGGCGAACGTCTTGTAACTAATCCCGAAAGAAATGGACGATTTCATTCAAATTGGCTAACGATGATTACTCCGCGGCTACGATTAGCTAAGAACTTGCTGGCCAGAGACGGCGCGATCTTTGTATCCTGTGATGAGGGGGAACAGCCTCGCCTGCGCATGGTCATGGATGAAATCTTTGGTCAATCCAATTTCGTTGCTGATATGGTGTGGGCGGCCGGTCGCAAGAATGATTCGCGGTTCGTATCCGTCTCGCATGAGTATATCGTTTGTTACGCCCGTGACTCTGCATATCTCAGCGAAAACAAAGTAATCTGGCGCCAGCGAAAGAAAGGGTTGGAAGACATTTATTCCCAGTATTATCGCTTGAAGCGCCAACACGGAAATGATTTTGAGGCAATCACGCAGGGTCTGAAGAAGTGGTATTCAGGCCTTGCTGATAGTAATCCCGCGAAAAAGCATAAGCATTATTCCCACGTTGACGCTCGGGGAATCTACTTTCCTGATAATATCTCATGGCCTGGTGGTGGCGGACCAAAATATGAGGTGCTTCATCCAGAGACCCAGAAGCCAGTAAAAATCCCATCTAGCGGTTGGCGCTTCAGTAATCCGAAGCTAATGCAGGCACGGATTAACGATGATCGCGTCCACTTTGGCGAGGATGAGAACTCAGTTCCCTGCATCAAACGTTACTTGAAAGACAATGAGCGCCAAGTACCGTACAGCGTTTTTTACCAAGATGGACGTGCTGCATCTAAACGTCTGTGGGCCCTCATGGATGGAAAATTTTTTGATTACCCCAAGGACGAATTGATTCTACAGGAAATCATTGAAATGGTAACCAAGGATTCGGATATTATACTCGACTTCTTTGCAGGATCATCCACCACCGCACATTCCGTGATGCTTCAGAATGCCGCTGATGGAGGAAATCGCAAGTTCATCATGGTGCAATTGGATGAAGCGGTAAACGAGAATTCTGAGGCCTTCAATGCCGGTTTCAAGACTATACCTGACCCAAGTTCGCCATTTCATAGTGCTCTGGAAGTACGGAATTTCCCCATTCCCGTTTTCGGTCGATTTTTTTCGGGGATATGGACTACTGAGATTTACTGAATCAGTCTGGGGTAAT
>MPNB01000189.1 GCA_002238805.1 Rhodothermaceae bacterium bin80
ATTCGTCAAAGGCCGACCGACGCTGGATGCGAATGGATTGCGCATTCGGACTGTCCTTTTTCTGGCATACCTTCACCTCGTACTGATACGCAACCTTTTTATATTTCTCCACCAGTCGTCCGAGCTTCTTTTGGATGACCGCATACTTCTTGGGTCGCCCCTTCACGGCAAGGCCCTCATTCAGATGCGCAACGGCTTCTTCAAATTGCGCACGCTTGGTCTGGAGAATCTGATCACCGACGGCCTGGCGGGCCTCGCTATGCAGATACACACGCTGCTCCTGGTCTTGCTCCCCAAGCCCCCACGCACGCACCAAAGTCTTCGTGCTGGTCTCAAAAACTTGATCGGGTTCGCGCGCGGGGACCGGCGGGGTCTTACTCCGCTGGACGCAAAGCCAACCCAGCCCCTGCTCCTTCAAATACGCCAGATTCGCCTCGGTTGCAATGCCAGCGTCCATGATTACCGTGGGTTTGGCCCCATAAGCGTTAACTTGTTTCCTATTTGATTATCTTTGGGTATCTCTACACGGGAATTGTCGTGATTTCAGCATTCTGAATTCTACCGATTTGGTAGAATGTTGAATGCACCTGTGACGGATCATTCAACCATTGTAATCAGATGAAGGGAACCGTAACACGCGCGCCCGAGGAAGAGGATTGGGCGGTTCTGCTCTCGTTTTTACCGAAAAATTGGCAGGAGTTAGCCGAGGAATCTGGTGCATTGCGCGGGCTACGTAAGGATAAGTCGCCGGAATGCCTACTTCGAACCTTGTTGATCCATTTAGGATGTGGTCATTCGTTACGAGAGACGGTCATACGAGCTCGCCAGGCTCAGATTGCGGATCTATCTGCGGTCGCATTGTTCAAGCGTCTGAAGAAGTCTCGTGCGTGGCTTCGTGCGATGTGTGTTGCGCTGTTTCAGGAGCATGGAGTTGGCGTATCGGCGGATGTGGGACGTCAAATGCGTGCGTTTGACGCGACCCACATCAGTGAGCCGGGACGTACGGGATCTCTGTGGAGACTCCACTACAGCATAACCCTACCTGCATTGGGTTGCGATTTTTTCAATTTAACCGCGACGAAAGGAAAAGGGACGGGGGAGTCCTTGAAGCAATTTCCCATCCGGTCAGACGACTATATTTTGGTGGATCGGGGATATGCAACCGCTCAGGGAATCCAGCATGTGGAGGCATCTGGCGGCTATGTGACCGTGCGGGTCAATACCGGAGCCTTGCAGTTCGAGACGAAGCCCGGCCAGTCCTTTGATTTATTGGCCTCCGTGGAATCGATCAAACAGGCAGGGAAGGCGGGTGTCTGGACGGTATTCATCAAAACCTCACCCCCAATCCAAGGACGTATTTGTGCATTGCGCAAAGCAGACGAAGCCATCCAAGAGGCAGAGAATCGGATCTTAAAGACGGCAAAGCGCAAGGGGCATCGACCACGAGACGAAACCTTACGTTATGCGCGCTATGTTATCCTGTTTACGACCTTCCCGGTCGATGAATTTTCGGAGAACGATATCCTGGAATGGTATCGATTACGCTGGCAGGTGGAACTGGTCTTCAAACGATTCAAATCATTGGCCCAACTGGGACATCTGCCGAAATTAGATGAGGAAAGTTCACAGGCGTGGCTCTACGGGA
>MPNB01000190.1 GCA_002238805.1 Rhodothermaceae bacterium bin80
TCATGAAATCGGACCTGGGACTGCGGCCCATTTATCACAGCAAGGATGAACGCATTGAGGGGCATCTGTTCATCACCGTACTGGCTTATCATGCAGCCCACTTGGTTCGGACCAAGCTCAAAGCCCAGGGCATCCATCATAGCTGGGATACGATTCGAACCCGCCTCAACCGAATCAAACGGATTACCACTCGGATCCCCAAAACCAAACATCGCTATTTGATCACGAATGCGGATGAGGATCTGACGCCTTTTTTAGAACGGGTCGCCCAGTGCATGGGACTGAAATACGATCCCAAAGCGACCAAAACCATGGAGGAGAAGGTTGACAAGCCGAAACCCCCCGATACATGACGCATGTGAGTCAATTCATGAAGGTTGAAAACAGGAACTCCAGATGGAGCAGGCAGAACTGCGTCCATGTGCAACCAGGTAGGCCAGATCACGGCAGAATAGGCCGCGGAGAAGGAGAAAAACAGACCGCCATACCCCCTTAAATCAACACAGACAGATCCGGTAAATCTCCGACATCCATAGCCCCGAAAAAAAATGCCCAAAAAATGGGATCAGGAAAGGTCTGTGTCTTTTATATTACTACGCGTGACAAACTTGGGTATAGGGGTTTTTGGTGACTTGTGGCCATATTTCGGCCCATATGGCCTGTTTTGGCGTCTGGGGGCCCTCTTAACCTCGGAGCTTATTCTGGCGAATGTTGCGCTGTATCTGGGTAATTCGGGGATGATTTGGGCGTAAATCCCCTAATTTGCCGTAAATTGGAGCATTATTCGTACCATTGATCTCCTATCCACAATGCGTAAGGTGTACGATTCACAGTACGATCTCTGGAAAGTCCAGATTGCTGATATTGAATTCGATCCCAAGGATCGGGACGACATTCCTGCGGTGCTGATGGGGCTGCAGGCGTAGTACGTTGACGCAGAAATTCGGGCAAAACTCTTTGAGATTCTCAAAAGGCATGTGCGTCCCGAGGTCAGTCATCGGCACGGTCGTAGGGGGATGGATCTGTGGAGGATTTTTGTTTTGGCCGTGGTTAAGATGGCGCTCAACTGTGATTTTGATCGTCTGACAAATCTGGCGAACCATCATCAGCCTTTACGCCAGATGCTGGGGCATGCGGAATTTTATGATCGGACGAAGTATCATCTTCAGACGGTGATTGATAATGTTAGCCTGTTGACGGAGGAGGCTTTGTAGAAGATCAACAAGGTGGTTGTGGAATGCGGGCACGCACGTCTGAACGTAGAGGCGGAGGCCCCTCTGGAGTGTCGTGTGGATTCGGCGGTAACGAAGACGAACGTGCATTGGCCCACGGATGTGAACCTGCTCCGGGACGCGATGCGCAGTCTGCTCCGCACGTTGCATCGCACCTGTGCGGCGCACGAGATTAAGGGCTGGCGTAAGTGCGAGTATTGGATAAGGGAAGTACGTAAGGCATTCAATCGGGTGCGCGATTCCCGTCGGTGGCGCAGTGCGCGCAAGGTTAAGGCCTACCTGGAATTGTGCATTCAGCTTGTTGTGCGGGCCGCGGTGACCCTTGAAGCGCTACGGAAGCGTGAGATTGCTACGGATAAGATCGCCCACTATCTGGCGCATGCGCTGCGTCAAATTGATCAGATTGAGCGT
>MPNB01000041.1 GCA_002238805.1 Rhodothermaceae bacterium bin80
TGGGCTTACTGCTTCGTGGGGTTGCGAAGGATGGAGTCGAGCGCGGTCAGGTGATCGTTCATCCGGGTTCGATCAAGCCGCACCAGGAGTTTACGTGTGAGGTGTATGTATTGAGCAAGGATGAGGGGGGACGTCATACGCCGTTTTTTCCGGGTTATCGTCCGCAGTTTTATTTTCGGACGACGGATGTGACGGGAGATATCGAGTTGCCTGCAGGCACGGAGATGGTGATGCCTGGCGACAATACACAGTTCAAGGTAAAGTTAATTCAGCCGGTGGCAATGGAGCAGGGGCTTCGGTTTGCTATCCGGGAAGGTGGACGAACCGTCGGCGCCGGCGTAGTTACCAAAATCCTAGATTAACTACGTCTAACAGAGACCGATGACAGGGCAAAAGATTCGCATTAAGCTCAAATCGTACGATCATTCGCTGATCGACAGGAGCGCGGAAAAGATTATCAAGACGGTTAAATCCACCGGGGCAGTGGTAAGCGGACCAATTCCGCTGCCAACCAAGAAGGTGATTTATACTGTACTGCGGAGTCCACATGTTAATAAGAAGAGTCGTGAGCAATTTGAGAGTCGTAGTCACAAGCGTCTTATCGATATACTCTCGACCAGCACCAAGACAGTGGATGCACTGCTCAAGCTTGAGTTGCCCAGTGGTGTTGACGTAGAAATCAAGGTGTAATTAAAGCAACACTTTTTTCAGTGCGGCAATGAGTGGAATGATTGGCAGAAAGGTCGGTATGACCAATATTTTTGATGCTTCAGGCAATAATGTGCCCTGCACTGTTATTGAGGCGGGCCCAAATCGCGTTGTGCAAATAAAGGAGAAGGAGGGACAAGATGGGTATGATGCGGTACAACTCGGGTTTGGTGCACGCAAGGAACGGCGTACAAGCAAGGCGCTCCAAGGCCATTTTCGTGCAGCAGGTGTGCCTTCCCAACGCGTTCTCAAGGAATTTGCGTGGGAAGGGGATATTCCGGACGTTGGTGATGAGGTACGCGTCGAAAATGTGTTCTCCGAGGGTGAGATGATAGATGTTGCTGGAATAAGTAAAGGGAAGGGATTCCAGGGTGTAGTTCGGCGCCACGGGTTCCACGGTGTGAATGACCGGACGCACGGTCAACATAATCGGGAACGTGCCCCTGGCTCCATCGGAGCTTCCAGTGATCCTTCCAGGGTTTTCAAGGGCATGCGAATGGCAGGTCGGATGGGAAACTCTCGTGTGACGATCAAAAACCTTGATGTAGCCCGCATTATTCCTGAGCATAATCTGCTTCTCGTACGGGGAGCTGTCCCTGGGCCGACCAATGGAGTGGTCGAACTCTTCAAAAAGCGCTGATTCTGAGAATGGAGTTGGATATTTATCAGCATAACGGATCCCCGGCCGGTCGTACGGTCGCCCTTGACACAGCACTCTTTGCTGTGGAGCCCAATGATCATGTCCTTTGGCTGGACGTGCGTCGGACGCAGGCAGCAGCCCGCCAAGGAACACACAAGACGAAAGAGCGCGGGGATGTGAAGGGATCAACTCGTAAACTCTACCGCCAAAAAGGTACGGGGATGGCGCGTGCAGGAAATATTGCCTCTCCACTCCGCAGAGGCGGTGGCAGAACTTTTGGACCGCGCCCACACCGATACAGTGTACGGCTTAGCAAAAAAGTGCGCCGTAACGCCAGATGCTCAGCACTCAGCTATAAGGCACAGGAAGAAGCAATCCGGGTGATAGATCCTCTGAATTACGAGGTGCCCAATACACGCGAATTGTCTGATCTCTTGAGCAATCTGGGATTGGAGGGGCAACCGGTATTGATAGTGACTGCGCTACATAGGCCAGAAGTTTTTCGCTCGAGTAAAAACTTGAAGCGTGTTGTTGTGCGCGAAGCACGCAATGTGAGCGCCGAGGATATTCTTCGCGCCCGTGTGCTGGTGTGCGAGGAAGAAACACTGGGTGTATGGAGTAGCCTCTGGGCATCCACCTCAACCCAAAGCAGTTGATTACCATGAGTCACCAAGTACTTATTCGACCGTTGGTTACCGAGAAACTCTCGGGGCAGATGGAGGACGGACACTACGCTTTTGTTGTAGATCCGGATGCCAACAAGACACAGATCAAGCGGGCAGTGCAGGAGCGGTTCCCTCTGGCTGAGATTAAAGAGGTGCGCACGATGAGAGTACGTGGCAAACGCCGTCGTCAGATGACACGTCAGGGAGTAAGAGCGGGTCGAACAGCTAGTTACAAGAAAGCCATCGTTACCCTGGTTAAAGGGAGTGAGCAGATAGATTTTTTCGAGAATATCTAAATGGCTATACGCAAACTCAAACCCGTCACGCCAGGGCAGCGCCAGCGCTCGGTATCTGCCTTTGATCAGATTACCCCCGGTAAGCCCGAAAAGAAATTACTTCGTCCTGTCAAACGACGTGGTGGTCGTAACTCGACTGGGCGCATTATGGTGCGCCATCAGGGAGGACGCCATAAACGACGCTACAGGGTGATCGATTTCCGACGCAACAAGGATGGCGTACCTGCTCGTGTTGCAAGTATTCAGTATGATCCCAACCGGTCTGCAAGGATTGCACTTCTGGTTTATGCTGACGGCGATAAACGTTATGTGATAGCACCGGATAAGCTTACCGTTGATCAGACGGTGCAGAACGGACCGGATGTGCCGCCGGAGGTAGGTAATTGTCTGCCTATGGGCCGTATCCCGCTAGGTACATATGTTCACGCAATCGAAATGAAGCCGGGCAAGGGGGCGCAAATTGCCCGTTCGGCAGGCACCTTTGCCCAATTGACAGCGCGTGAAGGCAAGTATGTTACGCTGAAGCTCCCCAGTGGGGAGGTTCGTCGCATTCTCTCAGAATGCAGGGCAACGATTGGTACCACCAGCAATCCCGAGCATATGAACATCGATCTCGGTAAGGCGGGTCGGCGACGCTGGATGGGGGTTCGACCCAAAGTGAGGGGAGTAGCTATGAACCCTGTGGATCATCCAATGGGCGGAGGTGAAGGCAAAGCGAGTGGTGGACACCCTCGTTCTCCTTCGGGTGTGCCGGCTAAGGGCTTCAAAACTCGTAAGCGTAATGCAGCTTCTGACAAGTACATCGTGCGCCGGCGTGGCGCGAAACGTAGGTAATCATGGCACGATCTCTTAAAAAAGGACCGTTCGTACCCCACAAGCTTCAACGCAAGGTGGACCGGCTAAATCAGGCAGATAAGAAAAAGGTGATCCGAACCTGGAGCCGTGCATCCATGATCACACCGGATTTTGTGGGCCATACATTTGCGGTGCACAATGGGCGTCAGTTCATTCCGGTTTATGTAACCGAAAACATGGTAGGACATCGTCTAGGTGAATTTTCGCCAACACGAACCTTTCGTGGGCATGCTGGATCAAAAAAAGACAGACGGGTGAGATAATTAACGATGGAGGCACGCGCCGTACGTAAGTATATTTCAAGCTCGCCGCGAAAGATGCGGAGAGTGGTCAATGCGATTCGAGGCCGCTCAGTGCCCGAAGCAATGAATGTCTTGCATTTTTTACCGCAAGCCGCTACCCGGCCTGTTTCTCTTGCGATCAGGTCAGCAGTACATAACCTGATGGACAAGAATCCCGACGAACGATTTGATGAGAACAATCTGTTCGTCAAAGAAATCAAGGTTGATGAAGGGCCGATGCTGAAGCGAATTCGGCCGGCTCCGCGTGGTCGAGCACATCCTATCCGTAAACGAATGAGTCACCTGACAGTGACCATTAAAGCCGAAAATGAAGACTAGCAGCTTGAGACGTTAAGAAGAATACATGGGTCAGAAAACACATCCGGTTGGTTTTCGTCTCGGTACGATCCGAGGCTGGGATTCGAACTGGTACGCCACCAAGAAAGAGATTGCTGCAAAGATCTTCGAAGACGAAGAGATTCGCCGTTACCTGAAGGCGCGATTAAGACGGGCTGGGCTCAGCCGTGTAGTGATCGAACGTACGCCGAGGCGAATCATTTTAACCCTGCATACCAGCAGGCCCGGTGTTGTTATCGGGCGTGGGGGCCAGGAGGTGGAGAAACTAAGAGAGGAGCTCAAGCGGGTCACCACCAAGGATATTCAGATCAATATCAACGAGATTAAGCGCCCCGAGCTGGACGCCAGTCTCGTTGCCCAGAATGTTGCGCAGCAACTGGAAGGACGGGTATCTTTTCGGCGTGCAATGAAACAGGCACTCCAGGGTGCTATGCGTATGGGTGCTCAGGGAATCCGCATAAAGGTGGGTGGCAGGCTTGGTGGTGCAGAAATGGGGCGGGTCGAACAGTACCTGGAGGGACGTGTGCCACTGCACACGATCCGGGCCGATATCGATTACGCAGAAGCGACGGCATTCACTATCTATGGAACGACGGGAGTCAAAGTATGGGTCTATCGTGGCGAAATACTTGGGCGTCCAGATCTCAGTCCGAACGTTCAGGCCCAACGTCAGCAGTTGCGGCAGATGCAGGCCGGTGGACGCGGCAGTGAAAGTAAGGCACGTGATCGGCGCCGAGGTAAGCGGGATGGCCGCAAGCGACGGAGTGGTGGCGGTGGTCGTGGTGGTCCCCGAAGAGGCGGGGGTGGACGCAGATAGCTATCAGGGGTAAAAGGGACAGGAATTATGTTGATGCCTAAGCGGACTAAGTACCGCAAGCAACAAAAAGGAAGAATCAAGGGAAACGCCACTCGCGGCGCGCGAGTGGACTTTGGCGATTTTGGGATCAAAGCACTTGAGCCGGGACGGATAACCAGCCGACAAATAGAGGCTGCCCGTATTGCAATGACACGACGAATGAAGCGTATAGGCAAAGTGTATATCCGAATATTCCCGGATAAGCCTATCACCAGTAAGCCTGCTGAAGTTCGAATGGGTAAGGGTAAGGGCGCCATTGATCATTGGGCGGCGCCGGTTCACCCGGGTCGCATATTGTTTGAGATCGGTGGAGGTGTACCCGTTGAACTTGCAAAGGAAGCCATGCGCTTGGCACAACAAAAACTGCCGATCAAGACAAAGTTTGTCGTACGGCCTGACTATGTGGAGAATTAACCAATGATGAAAGCCCCGGAAGTGAGAGCGCTCAGCAGAAAGGAAGTAAAAGAGCGTATTCGCGAAGAAGAAGAGCAACTGTCTGAGCTAAAATTCAGACATGCAATTGCCCAATTGGAAAACCCAATGATACTCAGAGAAAAGCGTCGCTTTCTTGCACGTCTGAGAACAATTCTCAAGGAGCAACTTGCATAACATAAATAAAAATGAGTGAGGTTAAGAGATCTTCGCGAAAGGAACGTACAGGTATTGTTGTTAGCAACAAGATGGACAAAACCATCGTGGTTGGCATTCAGAGACAGGTACGGCATCCGATGTATGGCAAGTTTATCAAGAAAACCAGTCGGCTCTTTGCTCATGATGAGCAGGAGGAGGCTCGGGAAGGAGATATGGTTCGAGTGGCCGAAATACGGCCGCTGAGCAAGCATAAACGCTGGCGTCTTTTGGAAATTGTGGAACGTGCGAAATAGGTCAAATCGATGATACAGCAGGAGTCCAGACTGGCCGTTGCCGATAACAGTGGTGCTAAGGAGATCCTTTGCATCCGTGTGCTCGGTGGAAGTGGTCGGCGTTACGCGCGGGTTGGAGACCGGATTGTGGTGTCCGTAAAATCTGCTATCCCTGGCGGAAACGTTAAGAAGGGAGATGTCTCCCGAGCGGTTGTTGTTCGCACCCGTAAGGAACTGCGCCGGGCGGACGGATCCTACATTCGATTTGATGAGAATGCTGCTGTTCTGCTTAACGCTCAGGGAGAACCCAGAGGTACGAGAATCTTTGGGCCGGTCGCTCGGGAACTGCGCGAGAAACAGTACATGCGTATAGTCTCCCTAGCACCAGAAGTCATTTAGAGGAACAGAGAGTGATGGCTAGATCGCAACGAAAAACAAAAAAACTCCATGTTAAGAAAGGTGACATGGTGATGCTCACGAAGGACATTACGGCTTCTAAAGGAAGCCCTGAACGGGCACGGGGATACATGGGGAAAGTGCTTCGTGTATTTCCTGACAGGGAGCGTGTGATTGTGGAAGGGGTCAATCTTCGGATCCGCCACACACGTCCCGATCAGACTTACCCGCAGGGGGGGCGCGTGCAACGTGAAGCGTCTATTCACATCTCTAACGTCCAGCCTGTGGACAGTAACGGTGATTCGACACGAGTTGGGCGTAAGCGGATTGAGGATATCGACACCGGTCAGGGAGAATGGGTGCGTTATGCAAAAACGACAGGAGAGGAGTTGAACTAGAGCAATGGCACAGTATGAGCCGCGTCTGAAGACGCGTTACAAATCTGAAATCATTGATCGGCTGAGTAAGAAATTTTCTTACAGGAATCGTATGCAGGTTCCTCGCCTGGTCAAGATCACCGTCAACAAAGGTGTGGGCGAGGCAACACAGAACAAAAAACTTTTGGATGGTGCAGTGGATGAGTTGCGGCGCATTACCGGTCAACAGCCGGCCGTGCGACGTGCACGCAAGAGTGTTTCGAACTTTAAACTGCGTGAGGGTATGCCTATTGGAGCGAGCGTAACGCTTCGCGGAGATCGTATGTGGGAGTTCCTTGATCGGTTGATCACACTGGCGCTTCCGCGTGTGAGGGATTTTCGTGGTGTGCCTGATGGCAGTTTTGATGGGAGAGGAAACTATTCATTGGGTGTCAAGGAGCAAATCATCTTCCCTGAGATCAATGTGGATCAGATCGAGCGTATATCCGGTTTGGGGCTTACGTTCGTGACCACCGCTCCTTCGGACGAAGAGGCTTTTGCGTTGCTCAAGGAGCTGGGTATGCCGTTTGTGCGCCGTGGAGAAGATAACAGATAACGAAAAAAACAAGGTTTATGGCCAAAAAGAGTGTTATAGCTCGTCAGAAGAAGCGTGAACGTGTGGTTGCGCAATATGCCGAACGCCGGGCGGAACTCCGGGCCAACAAGGACTACGAAGCCCTTCAGCGCCTGCCGCGTGATGCAAGCCCCTCGCGGCTGCGTAACCGGTGTCAGTTCACAGGGCGCGCACGCGGCTACATCCGGGTATATGGTGTTTCTAGGATTGCTTTTCGTGACATGGCCCGGGCTGGCAAGATTCCTGGAATTCGTAAATCAAGTTGGTAATTAGAATGGGAGTGATCACGGATCCGGTTGGCGATTACCTGGCGCGGCTGCGTAACGCGCAAATGGCCGGGCACAGGTATACTGATATACCAGCGTCCAGAATAAAACGGGCAATCACACAAATCCTTAAGGACAAGGGATATATCGCTCGGTTTTTGAATGTGGATGACGGCAATCAGGGATTGTTGCGCATCTTTCTCAAGTATGATCGCCACGGAAAGGGGGCAATCCGTTCTATGAATCGGATTTCCAAACCAGGGCTGCGTGTGTATGCGAGAGCGGACAACTTACCTCGTGTACAGAACGGGCTTGGTGTTGCAATATTGTCCACCTCACGAGGGGTGATGACCGATAAGGAAGCGGAGCGTGTCCATGTCGGTGGTGAAGTACTAGCACACGTGTTTTAGGATAAATCATAATGTCAAGGATTGGCAGACAAAGCATAGTGATTGAGGAGGGGGTCAAGGTAGACGTCTCCAAGGGTAACGCGGTGACGGTAACCGGGCCCAAGGGAGTGTTGCACCTTCAGGTACCGCCCAATCTGACACTCTCTCAGGAATCAGGCGAACTAAGTGTTTCGAGGCCTACGGATCAGAAGCGACACCGTGCTATGCATGGCCTTTACCGTTCGCTTTTAGCGAATATGGTAACCGGGGTCAGCAAGGGCTTCACGAAGCGATTAGAGATAATCGGAGTTGGCACGCGTGCAGAGGTTAAGGGTGGAGTACTCGAGTTGGCAGTTGGGCATTCCCATCCCATTTACTTTGTGCCTCCTGATAACGTAATCATTGAAGCAGAGGGTGGTGGTCGTGGACGCACGCCAAAGGTTACTGTATCAGGTATTGATAAGCAGGCAGTTGGGCAGGTTGCTGCAAAAATTCGTTCTCTACGTCCACCGGAGCCATACAAGGGCAAAGGGATCCGGTACATCAATGAGTACGTGCGTAGAAAAGCCGGCAAGACTGCCTCCAAACAGTGATATACAGGAGATATGGCGACTCGTAAAATCAAATCAGCCAAGGGTGTACGTCGGCTCCGTACTAAACGGAGCATTCGTCGTAGAATAAGCGGCACGGCTGACTGCCCCAGATTGACCGTATTTCGGAGCAATCGCAACCTATATGCACAGTTGGTGGATGATGTTAGCGGTCGGACGCTTGCGTCAGCATCGACGCTGGACAAAGATCATGAAGCTGATTCTCCGGTGCATGCGGGCCTGGTTGTTGGTGAACGCCTGGCTGAGCGTGCAGTGGAGCGTGGTATCAACCAGGCCGTCTTTGATCGCAACGGTTACCGTTACCATGGTCGTGTCCGCTCGCTGGCTGAAGGAGCACGCAAGGGTGGACTGAAATTTTGACGGATAAAAGAGTATCTGATACTGAATGAAAAAGACGCAACAACAGCGTAACCGTAGTGGTGAGACAGCTGACCAGCAGACCGAATGGATTGATCGCCTAGTCAAGGTCAAACGTGTGGCTAAGGTAGTCAAGGGGGGGCGGCGATTTTCCTTTAATGCGGTTGTAGTGGTTGGAGATGGAGAGGGCCACGTAGGTGCAGGTTTAGGCAAGGCCAATGAGGTCGCAGATGCCATCAAGAAAGGGACAGAAAATGCCAAAAAGCATTTAATCTCTGTTCCGGTTACAAAGAATGGTACTATTCCGCACCGTGTGATTGGTAAGAAAGACGCTGGGCGTGTGCTGCTGAAGCCCGCATCACCGGGTACGGGTGTGATTGCAGGTGGAGGTGTCCGTGCGGTACTCGAGTGTGTGGGGATCACGAACGTGCTTTCGAAATCACTCGGAAGCAGTAATCCGCACAACCAGGTTGCGGCGACCATGAATGCACTGCGCAGTCTCGAGCATCCTCTCGAGGTAGCACGTCGACGTGGTATTCCATTGCACCGTGTATTTGAAGGATAGAGACTGTCATGTCATTCAAAATTACCCAGACGCGGAGCCTGATTGGCTCATCCGACCTTCAACGCCGGACGATCCAGGCTCTAGGATTGCGTCGCATACGCCACACAGTGACACACAGGGATACCCCTGTAATTCGAGGGATGCTGCGTAAGGTGTCACATTTGATACACGTAGAAGAAATCGCTGCTGAAGGGCAGGAAACCGAGTCGAACGCATGAATCTAGGTACACTAAAGCCGGCAAAGGGCTCGACAAGACGCAATAAGCGATTGGGACGGGGTGTAGGATCCGGCAAGGGTGGGCACAGCTCCACGCGAGGAAACAAAGGGCAGAAGAGCCGCACGGGCAATCATCGTATGCCTTCCTGGTTTGAGGGAGGCCAAATGCCGCTCCAGCGACGGATACCCAAGTTCGGATTCAGGAATCCGAACAGAGTTTCGTACAAGGTATTGAATCTGGCTCAGCTGAAAGCACATATTGAGCAGAAAACTCTTGATGCAGACGCTCCGGTCACACTGGAAGCATTGATCGAGGCGGGCTTGATCAGAAAAAATGATCGCATCAAGATTCTTGGAGATGGTGAGCTGACGATTGCTTTGAACATAGAGGTTCATGCTTTCAGTAAGTCAGCAGAAGAAAAAATTCAGGCAGCGGGCGGAACGATCACGCGCCTGTCAGCCAACTAAACTCAGCCGAGCGACCTCCGAATGGCAGGAATTGCCGACAGTTTGCGCAGCATCTGGAAGATTGATGAGTTACGCAAACGTATTATCTATACTCTTAGCATCCTGATCATTTATCGGATTGGGGCTTACGTGTCTTTACCCGGCATTAATGCTACTGAACTCACGAATGCATTCGCACAGGGAGATCCAAATAATCTGTTTGGCTTCTTCAATCTCTTCGTTGGCGGAGCTTTCCTCCAGGCAGGGGTGTTTGCGTTGGGAATTATGCCGTACATCACGGCATCAATCATAATCCAGCTTTTAGGTGCAGCTGTACCTTATTTCCAGAAGCTTCAGCGTGAAGGGGAGGAGGGCCGTCGCAAGATTACGCAACTTACCCGCTATGGTACTGCTGGTATCACGGCGCTGCAATCTGTTGGGTACAGTCTGTTTTTATGGGGAACAGTTCCTCAGGCAATCGAGATCCCACAGACCTTTTTCATGGTCAGCACGGTGATCGTACTCACCGCTGGCACCATGTTTGTGATGTGGCTTGGAGAACGCATCACCGAAAGCGGCATCGGCAACGGGATCTCACTCATCATTACGATCGGAATTATTGCATTTCTACCGCAGGCATTTATGAATGAAGTGCGGCAATCTGCAAATATTTTCCTTGTAATTTTTGAAATAGGTGTTTTGGTTGTTGTGACTGCATTTGTTGTTTTGATGACACAGGGTACACGGCGAATTCCCGTTCAGTATGCTAAGCGTGTAGTTGGACGCAAAGTATATGGGGGAACGACGCAGTATCTGCCGGTACGTGTGAATGCAGCGGGTGTGATGCCCATCATTTTTGCACAGTCGATCATGTTTGTGCCTGGTACGATTGCACAGTTCGCGCCAAACAACGAGTTTATGCAGCGTTTTGGTGCACTCTTCCTGGATTTCACCAGTTGGGGCTACTCAATCATCTTCTTTTTCGTATGTGTGTTCTTCACGTATTTTTACACTGCAATTGCAGTTAATCCGAAAGAGATGGCCGACACGATGAAGCGTCAGGGGGGCTTTATTCCAGGGATTCGACCTGGCAGACAAACGAGTGAATTCATTGATGCAATCCTAACTCGTGTGACATTGCCGGGGTCGTTGTTTATCGGCTTCGCGGCGATCCTTCCTGCATTTGCTGTACAGCTTGGCCTGACGGAAACGCAGCAGTTCGCCCAATTTTTCGGAGGCACGAGCCTTTTGATTATGGTTGGCGTAACATTGGATACACTCAAACAGGTCGAAAGCCATCTACTGATGCGTCACTACGACGGATTTATGAAAAGCGGCCGTATTCGAGGCCGGTCACGTTGATGGGTGTGATAAAGACTCCTCACGAAATAGCACTGCTTCGCAAAAGTGCTGATCTGGTTGCTCGCACATTGGCAGAGGTGGCCAAGCACATCGCCCCTGGTGTAAGAACGTCTGTACTGGATCGTGTGGCCGAGGACTTTATTTGCAGTCATGGTGCAAAACCGGCATTCAAGGGTTATCGCATGGCGTCGCTGCCACCGTTCCCGTCCTCGCTTTGTATATCTATCAACGACGCCGTGGTCCATGGAATCCCAGGTGACTACATGCTTCGTCAGGGCGACTTGGTATCAGTGGATTGTGGTGTGTTATTGAATGGTTATTTCGGCGACAGTGCATATACATTCGGTGTTGGTGATCTTAGTCCCGAGGATATACATCTTTGTACGGTAACACATGAGGCACTGGAGATGGGTATTGCATCAGCGACGTCTCATAGCAGTATTGGTGACATCGGCGCAGCCGTTTATAACCACTGTAAAGCCCACGGATTGGGAGTTGTGCGGGAACTCGTCGGGCATGGAATTGGCAGTAAATTGCATGAACCTCCTCACGTCCCCAATTTCGGCGTACCCCGCAAGGGGCGTCGGCTCAGGACGGGCATGGTATTATGCATCGAGCCGATGATTAACCTGGGTACTTTCGAAGTGGTTACGGATTCGGACGGATGGACAATTTGCTCAGCCGATGGAACTTCCTCGGCTCATTATGAGCATATGGTCTGTATAACTCCAAGCGGTCCGGATGTACTTACCACATTCGAATACATTGAAGAAATCACTACTCCTCCATATAGGATGAAAGCATTGTCGTATGGCTAAGCAGAAACCAATTGAACTTGACGGCGAAGTCACGGACGCGCTGCCGAACACGCAATTCAGGGTCCGCCTCGAAAACGGGCATTCCATTCTTGGTCTTCTGGCCGGGAAAATGCGAATGTATCACATCAAGATCCTCCCTGGTGATCGCGTTAAGGTTGAGATATCGCCTTTTGATCTTACCAAAGGGCGTATCGTGTATCGCTATAGATAGGAACCTGTTTGGGCAATGTGCGTACCAGTGTGCTTTGCTTGAACAATTGATAGCTGACCCATTCATGAAAGTAAGGGCTAGTATAAAGAAGCGGAGTGCCGACGACAAGATCGTTCGGCGCAAAGGCCGCCTCTATGTTATTAACAAGAAGAACCCTAAGCACAAGCAGCGACAGGGATAGTAATGTATGCCTCGAATAGCAGGAGTTGACGTGCCGCCGAAAAAGCGCGGCGAGATTGCGCTAACGACCATTTATGGAATTGGACGTTCCCGCGCAGTAGAGATACTGGAACGGATTGGACTGGACCCCGACAAACATCCCGATACGTGGACAGAGGGAGAGACTAAAAAGGTTCGTCGTTTGATTGAAGATCATTATGTGGTTGAAGGTCAGCTTCGGTCCGAGATCCAGATGAACGTGAAGCGGCTAATGGATATTGGTTGCTATCGTGGGTTGCGACATCGGCGCGGGTTGCCGGTACGTGGTCAGCGAACGCAGACCAATGCTAGGACACGCAAAGGCCGTAAGAAGACGGTGGCAGGCAAAAAGAAAGCACCGCGCAAGTAGTTACAGGAACCACACGCAATTATGGCAAAAAAGCAGGTACGCAAAGGCCGGAGCGGTCGTTTTGGGAAGAAAAAGGTGGTGATCGAGTCGAACGGTATGGTCTTTATCCGTGCTACGTTCAACAACGTTATTGTTACGGTTACAGACCAGTATGGCAACTGTATATCGTGGTCTTCTTCCGGTAAAGAGGGTTTCAAGGGATCTCGCAAGAGTACGCCGTATGCTGCGCAGGTTGCATCGACCACCGCGGCGACAGAAGCCGTCAATTTAGGATTGAGGCGTGTAGATGTGTTCGTAAAAGGACCAGGTTCTGGAAGGGAGTCTGCGATCCGCGCACTGAACACTTCGGGCTTGGATATTACGTCGATTCGTGACATAACCCCAATCCCGCATAACGGATGTCGGCCGCCCAAGCGTCGTCGAGTCTGATCTGTTCATTTATTGACACGAGATAAACAGCCATGGCCCGTTACAGAGGCCCTAAGCAAAAGATTGCACGGAGATTCAACGAGCCGCTCTTTGGTCCAAGTAAATCACTTGAGCGCAAACCGAACCCGCCTGGCCAGCATGGTCAGAAACGGCGGCGACGTGAGAGCGAGTATGCTACTCAGTTGAAAGAAAAGCAGAAGACAAAACATATTTACGGTATTCTAGAGCGGCAGTTTAAGAACCTGTTCGAAAAGGCCGCCCGCAAAAAAGGTGTTACGGGTGAAAACTTGCTGCGTTTTCTGGAGGCGCGCTTGGACAATACTGTTTTCAGGTTTGGATTTGCTGCTACCAGGCGGCAGGCTCGCCAGATGGTTACACACCGCCACATTATGGTCAATGGGCAGGTGGTGAACATTCCTTCGTGTCAGCTACGTCCGGGGGATATTGTTTCTGTTCGCCCTCGAAGTCGGCACAATCGCATGTTTGTTGAAAATGTGAAGAAAAACCGGCGAGCCTTTTCATGGCTGGAAGCAGATCGAAGGACATTGAGCGGAAAATTTCTGGACTTCCCAGAGCGCTCTGATATCCCAGAGAATATTCGGGAGCAGTTGATCGTGGAGCTTTACTCCAAGTAGTTCGACTGTAGACAATTTTGAAGTCAAATTGACGAGTATGAGCAACAACGGAATTCAAATGCCGGACGAGGTGCTGACGGAAGAATCTTCGTCTACGTTTGCACGATTTGTAATTCAGCCCCTTGAGCGCGGATTCGGGCAGACCATCGGCAATTCTCTCAGACGCGTGCTGCTTTCCTCACTCGAAGGTACGGTCATTACTGCAGTGAAGATTGATGGTATACAGCACGAATTTTCGACCATTCAGGGTGTTACTGAGGACGTATCTGACATCATATTGAACCTTAAAGGTGTCCGATTCAAACCTGCTGATTTTGCGAGTGGCATAATTACTATGCGGGTGAAGGGGCCAGGTACGTGGACTGCGAGGGATATAGGGCTGTCTACGAATGATTACCGGGTGCTTAACCCCTCTCATCATATTGCCACACTCTCTGAGGGTGTTGATGTTGGAGCGGAATTACGTGTGGAAACCGGACGCAGATATGTTCAGGCGGACGAAAACAAGAAAGAGACCGATCCAATTGGTGTTATCGCCATGGATGCCGTCTACACGCCTATCAAGAAGGTAAAGGTTACCGTGAAACCCACACGAGTGGGACAACGTGTAGACTATGAACGACTGGAGTTGGAAATCTCGACGGATGGATCTATTGTGCCTCAAAGTGCCTTGAAGGAGGCGGCCAGTATCCTTAAGGAGCACATTGATCCGTTTGCGGCAATGAAACATATAGACATAGCTCCACTCGAAGAATATCGTTCAGATTTGGTTGCACGGAAGGTTGTGGATCAGTTGGATGATTCTGTGGATGACCTTAGGCTGTCCGTTCGAGCAAAAAATTGCTTGAAGGCTGCAAACATTCGAACGATCAGAGATCTTGTCACACGTGATGAACAGGACATGATGAAATTCCGCAACTTTGGGACTAAATCGTTGCAGGAACTCGCAGCTGTCCTGGAAGAACGCGGATTAGGTTTTAATATGGACATCCCGGGAGTTAGCAGCGAGACCACGACGGAGGCCAGTTAGCTACCAGCAATGAGACACGCCAAAAAAGGATATAAGCTGGGTCGTACAGCATCGCATCGCAGGGCAACCTTGTCGGCGCTGTCAGGAGCATTGGTTCGCCATAAACGAATTACGACCACACTTACCAAGGCCAAGGCCCTGCGGCTTTACGTTGAGCCGCTAATCACGCGTGCGCGTGAGGATACCACACACAACCGGCGAGAAGTTTTCCGTCATTTGATGGATAAGCAGGTCGTTACAGAGCTTTTTGAGGAGGTCGCAGAGAAGGTAGGCGACCGACCAGGTGGCTATACCCGTGTTCTCCGATTAGGGCAGCGTTCAGGTGATGCTGCTGAGATGGCGATTATCGAACTTGTGGACTACAATGAGTCTGAACCGACGACACGTCGTCGTCGCCGTCGTACGCGTCGCAGCCGTCGTCGTAGGAGCGGCGCCAGACGAGGAGCAGATGCTGCAAGCACAGCATCAGTTGCTGAGGAAGCTGCGCTGGTGACGAGTCAAGAGGAGTATCCAGAACCGCCTGATCTCGATATTGCTGAGGAAGTCCCTCAAGAAGAATCCGACCCCCCTGCCAAAGAAACCTCCGATAGCGGAGACTGAGCGGTCTGAGCTTGGGCATGTTGGAGGTTGCCCAGTGATTCGGAGTTTTAGCGGTAAAAGTTGGGATCAGGGTTCCGCCCATATCGAGCCAGAAGGGAATTGATCCCAACGGGTTGTTTTGCGTTTGTACATTCAGATATCAAACGTATGTGTCTCCGACTCCAGACGCTAGATGCTTGAAGCTTCGACTATACTCAAAGAACGCGACTTCACGGTTGACGAGCCCTACGGGCAGCAGCTAGAAGAGTTGATTGCAGACTGCAAGCGGTATTTGCCGGCGTTTGACGAGGCTATGATTCGGCGTGCCTTTAAGCTCAGCTATTGGGCACACAGAAATGATCGACGAGCGTCTGGAGAATCGTACATAGCACATCCAATCGCAGTTGCCCATATTGTTGTCCGTGAAATCCGACTGGATGATGTGAGTGTTGGTGCAGCGCTCCTGCATGACGTGGTTGAGGATACCGATCTGTCTCTGGAAATTATCAGGGCGGAATTCGGTAAAGAGATGGCCTTGCTTATTGATGGGTTAACCAAGATTCGTGGTATCTACGCCAATCGGGCACTAGGACAGGCTGAAAATGTGCGCAAGCTTATCCTGTCGATGGCCCAGGATGTGCGCGTGATCTTTGTGAAGTTTGGGGATCGTCTGCATAATATGCAGACGCTTGGACCACTTCCCCCGGCCAAGCAGCTAAAGATTGCTACTGAGACATTGACGCTCTTTGCACCCTTGGCACACCGTTTTGGTCTGCAACGCATCAAAGCCGAGTTGGAAAACCTCTCACTAAAAGTGTTGGAGCCAGAGGCATATTCTTCGATTGTACTTGGTTTGAAAGAGAGTAAACAGGAGCGCGATTCGTACATCAGCCAATTCATCGTACCTCTTCGAGAGCGACTCGAGAAGTATGGATTCGATTTTGATATTAAAGGGCGATCGAAGAATATCTATTCGATCTTTCGCAAAATGCAGGCGCAGAATAAGCCGCTGGAAGCCATTTACGATGTATTTGCGATTCGTATCATCCTAAAGACCAGCGGGCACAAGGGTAAAGAGGATTGCTGGCGCGTGTACTCTATCATTACAGATCTCTATAAACCGCTCCCTGAGCGCTTCAGGGATTTCATTTCTGTGCCTAAGTCGAATGGTTATCAGAGTTTACATACTACGGTGCTGGATGCTGTTGGTCGCCGCATAGAAGTGCAGATTCGCACGGAAGAGATGCATGAGATTGCCGAGCGTGGTATGGCAGCACACTGGAAGTACAAGGAAGGCGTGCATAAGGCGGATACGAAAATGGATCAGTTATTAAACTGGGTCCATGATCTGATGGAGAACCCTGATAGTGAGCAGGCGACTGAATTTGTTCAGGAATTCAGTCTGGATCTCTACACAGACGAAATTTATGTCTTCACTCCAAGGGGAGACCTGAAGACATTACCAAAAAATGCGACACCAGTGGATTTTGCGTTTCAGATTCACACGGATGTTGGCTTGCATTGTATTGGAGCCAAGGTCAATGGCAAAATGGTACCACTCTCTTACAAGTTAAGGAGTGGGGATCAGGTCGAGATCATTACATCCAAAAAAGTGACAGCCAACCCAGACTGGATTAAGTATGTGGTCACGCACAAGGCCCGCAGCCGCATTCGGCATCGAATTAATGAAGAGCGGCGAGCGGCGGTGAGGTATGGGCGCCAGCTCTGGGAAAAGAAAGCGAAGCGAGCCAGGATATCAGTCTCAGAAGAAGAGCTGGTACGTTTGGCGGCCCAGTTCAAATATTCGACGCTGGCGCAGATGTTTTATGAGATCGCTTCTGGCTTATTAGATGTACAGGATTTGATTCAGTACATGCGCACAGGGCACACGCCGGAGTCTGCTGATATGGATACTCCATCGGAGTCCACGATCACATTTAAGGAAACCGCTCAGCATAAAGGGGCTGAAACATTACTTATTAACGGGGAACGCATAAAGGGCTTGGCTACTGTGTATGCTTCCTGCTGTAATCCAATTCCTGGTGATGCGGTATTTGGTTATACAAGCAGGGCAGGTTCTATCAATATTCATCGCACAGGCTGTCGTAATGCAGCTCACTTACTTGTAAACCATCCAGACAGGATCCAGTCGTGTGCCTGGAGTCGGCAGAAGGATGTCCGATTTGTTGTAGGCCTGCGCGTGGTTGGAGAAGATCGTGTTGGCATTGTTCATGATCTGACTACGGTTATTTCCCGCAACCTCAAGACGAACATAAGGTCCATGACTGTCAGAACAGAGGATGGATTTTTTGAAGGTACAATCATACTGCATGTCAGTGATCTGCAGCATCTCAAGCGTCTGATTGGACGTATCAGACGAGTTGAAAGTGTCCGTGGGGTATACCGTTTTGAAGAGTAAGTTGTACCACGGGCATCCGCGTATTGTATCTGTCGATTATGGTACGCGGCGAGTCGGTCTATCAATAGCTGATCCATTGCGTATGTTTGCGCAACCCCTTGTTACCTGCAGTCCGGCGTCTGCGGTAGAAAAACTGGTTGCGATCCATCAAAGGGAAAAAATAGATGTGATCGTTATTGGCTGGCCATTGAAGGAAGATGGATCCGAGGGTAGTGCAACTAGGCGGATAAACGAGTATATTCGACGCTTGCTAAACCGGATGCCTGATGTGGATATAGTACGCTGGGACGAGCGTTATACATCTGAAGAAGCTAAGGCGATGTTGCGTGGACGATCCTACCGAGGCGGACGCGGTATCGTGGATCAAGTTGCAGCTGGGATAATACTACAGGAGTATTTAGACTCTATTTCCGAAACCCATAGCCCTGGCTGACGTACGCACCATAGGTTTCGATTTGAATAGAATTTAGGATAGAGCATGCGTCGTACAAGTACACTGGTTTTGTTAATTATCGTCTTGCTTGTGGGGTTTGCGGGCTGTGCAGGCTGCGGAACGTATAATAGTCTGGTTGGGCAGGAGGAGATGGTTGAAGAGGCTTGGGCGAATGTTCAGACTGCCTATCAGCGAAGAGCTGACCTTATTCCAAACCTTGTGAATACAGTGAGGGCAGCTGGAGATTTTGAGCAGGAAACGCTCCAGGCTGTAACGGAGGCACGCGCCCGGGCAACATCCATAAATGTATCTGCCGAGGATGTACGTGACTCTGAAGGCCTAGCACAATTCCAGCAGGCACAGTCACAACTTTCGGGTGCACTCGGTAGACTGTTAGTTGTCAGCGAAAATTACCCGCAATTGCGGGCTACGGAAGGTTTTCGTGATTTACAGGTTCAGTTAGAGGGTACAGAAAATCGTATAAACACGGCGCGTACGCGCTATAATGGTGCAGTGCGCGACTACAACACCGCTATTCGCCAATTCCCCGCAGCCATGTTTGCTGGTATGTTCGGACACAGCCGCCGGTCCCCGTTTGAGGCGGACAGTGATGCTCAGAGTGCGCCAGAGGTTGATTTTGGTTCGTAAGTACAGACGACTTCGCTGGTTTGTCCCAGTTGCTCTGATAGCACTGGTGATTGTCCATGGGAGAGTTTTGGCCCAGGAGGAGAACCGCATCGTTGTTGACGAAGCTGGGATGTTGTCCTCACAGGAGGAACAGCGCTTAGCCCTCTCGTTGCGACTGTATGCGGATAGTACGTCAACACAGATTGCTATTCGCACAATACAATCATTGGAGGGGCGTGATATTGCCGAATATGCGACCGAATTAGGACAGTCGCTCGGAGTAGGCCAGGCTGAAAATGACAATGGAGTACTTATTCTGATTAGCGAGCAAGATCGCTCTGTGTTTATTGCAGTAGGGTACGGTCTGGAGGGAGCAATTCCAGATGTGCTTGCAGGCCGTATTATACGAGAGATCATAACTCCCAATTTTAGAGAAGGGCGGTATTATGCCGGTTTAGCTGGGGCAGTTGATGCGCTCATGCTTGCAGCAGCAGGGGAGTACACAGCAGAATTTTTGCCAGTAGCACAGGATTCAGGCAGAAGGGGGGATTTTGGAGGAATTGTATTGTTCTTGATGGTTATAGTATTCGCTGTTTTCATGATGCTTGCGCGGGGTGGCGGAGGAGGAGGACCAGGTCGCCCCTATCGTGGCAATAGCATTATCCCACTTATGTTCTTATTGGGACATGCCAGCGGACGTGGATCTGGTGGCTTCGGAGGAGGGGGGAGTTTTGGTGCAGGCGGTGGATTTGGGGGAGGTTTCGGCGGTGGATTTGGTGGGGGAGGATTTGGTGGTGGTGGAGCTGGTGGAGGCTGGTAGAAAAAGTGTATTCACTCAGTTCCCTGCTTTCTCCAAAAGGTATTGCGTGGACTGGATTTGAGAGCTCCAGACAGAGCGAACGAAATGGATCGCATACAACAGCTTCTGCAGCTCCATGAGGCTGATAAGTCGGATCCCTTTACACTTTTTGCACTTGGATTTGAGTATCATAAGCAGGGCCGGTTAGAGGATGCGCTGAAGTGGTACAAGTCCATCCTGGTGATAGCCCCAAGCTATACAGGAGTCTATTATCATCTGGGAAAACTGTACTTGGAACTTGGCAGTCGGGATGATGCTGTACGAACGTACAAAGAAGGCATCCAGATATGTAATGATCTGCGCGAGGTAAAAGACCGGTCCGAGCTTCAACAGGCTTTGATGGAAGTAGATGACGATGACTGAAGAGTACTCCCCATCTACCGAAACCCCGGTACCGGGTATATTTGATAGCTATTTTCGGGCCACGCGAACCGCAACGTGGGGGTTCCTTATGGCACTTCCGCTTCTGTTACTCTATGAAGCAGGGATTGTATGGGTGAATCATGGCACAGTAGGAGAGATCCGTATTACTGCTGATATCTGGTTAAAAGACCTCATCCCAAGCTTCGGGCAGGCGCATGAGCTAATTCTGCTGGGTGTAGTAATGGTTGTAGGTGTGCTCATCGTTGCCATCGAACGGAAAAAGAAAGTCGCATTCCATAGCAAATATCCTGGCTTTATTATTCTTGAAAGTGCTTTTTATGCGATTCTCCTTGCGGTCATTGTTTCGGGGTTTACGCAATGGTTGATGTCACCGATGATGTCAGTACAGGAGGCAGGGCATGAGTCTGATTTGGTCATGCAGTTGGTTCTTTCCCTCGGCGCCGGCTTATATGAGGAGTTGTTCTTTCGTGTCATACTTGTTGGGGGACTAGCCTTTTTATTGCGACTTGCTTTCCCCAAAGCCAAAGTACTCATGTATATTTTGGCCGCAGTGATTGGTGCGATTACTTTTAGCGCAATACATCATTTTGGGAACATGGGTGATCCATGGGAGCTCAGCGTGTTTGTTTACCGGGCCATTTTCGGTCTGGTTTTCAATGTAGTTTTTCTGGTGCGTGGTTTTGCTGTTGTTGCCTGGGCACATGCAATCTACGACGTCATGGTTGTTACGGGCTTCCTCTCCATGCTGCAGGGGACTTAGGGCTGTTTTTCTGTATCTTTTGAAAGAGGCGCCTGGGATTTGTAATTCTGCTTTATCGGGTATGGTAGGCGGGATGGAATTGCGGTTGGTTCATGAATATTGTTCGCGGCGTGATAAAGATTCCATGAATAGAACACGTTATTTGATAAGCTTCCTTGGGTTGCTGCTTTTTGCAGCCAGCAGTACAGCTCAACAGGCTCCACGGATCGATATCGATTACGCTTCATTCGCTTATGACGAACAGGAGTCACTGGTTGAACTTTATATGGCTATCGAAGCGAGTTCGCTTACTTATGAAGCCAGTGATTCTCTTTTCACCTCTACTGTTCCACTCGAGCTAAGCTTGCATAGCTCCTCCGACGCGGATTCGGAAATATCTGCGGAACGCGTTGTTTGGGAGCAGCAGACGGATCTACAGTTTGCTGTGATCGATTCGTCTTTGATTACAGAGGGGCAGGTGTTTTTGCGTCAAGTCCGGCTAACTGTCGCACCCGGTGAGTACGAACTACAAATAGTCATGCCCCTGTTGGGCCAAGATCCAGTACAAGGAAGCCGTGATGTAATCATACCAGACTATGGTCGGCAGGAAAGCTGTGCGCTTTCAGACATAACACTGGCTTCCAGGATTACTCCTTCGGAGGATAGAGAGGATCCATTCTACAAGAATGGGCTCTATATACGCCCAAATGCCAGCCAGTTGTACGGTGAGGGGGCTGCTAGGCTCTTCTACTACGCGGAGGCCTACAACACTTCATGCGCAGCTTCGGATACGGACGAGTACACCATGCTTATATATGTTTCCAAGGCGAGCGTACCGGCACCCATCACGGGCTTACAGAAGCGCTCTAAACGGGCGATGCGTCCAACAGATGTCCTTGTCGGCACGTTTAATTTGTCGGCTCTTGTTTCTGGCATATACTCTCTGCACATGGTAATCCTTGACAAGGCCAATGAGTCCAAGGTTGAACAAACCCGCAAGTTCTCTGTCTTAAATCCTGTTGCAGATTCGACACAGGCACAGTCTGCTGTTGCCATGGAAATGTTCGAGGGAGGTGGTTATGCAACTATGCCGGAGGACGAGATACAGCAGGGGCCGATACGGATCAGACACGTAGAAGATCTTGCAGCCTCCATGTTCCCTGATGAGCTGCCGGAACTCATTGGAGGTCGCCACGCACTGTTCGGTAAAATAAAATACCCGAAAAGTGCACGCCGAGCCGGGATTGAGGGATTGGTGATTGTACAATTCACGGTAGACGAGGAGGGTAATGCCCGCGATGCCATAATCCGTAAAGGCATCGGAGGTGGATGTGACGAGGAAGCCATCCGGGTTATCACTGAACACGCAAAATTCAAGCCGGGCATCCATCAGGGAAGCGTGATTCCAGTCAGAATATCGATACCGATAATTTTCAAATTGCGTTGAGGACGCCCAGATTGACAGAGGGGGCTTCCGCTCTTTTAGTGGCTTCCTCTCCATGCTGCAGGGGGCTTAGGGTTGTTTTTCTGTATCTTTTGAAAGAGGCGCTTGGGATTTGTAATTCTGCTTTATACGGGTATGGTAGGCGGGATGCAATTGCAGTTGGTTCATGAATATTGTTCGCGGCGTGATGAAGAGTCCATGAATAGAACACGTTATTTTATAAGCCTCCTTGGGTTGCTGCTTTTTGCAGCCAGCAGTACAGCTCAACAGGCTCCACGGATCGATATTGATTACGCTTCATTCGCTTATGACGAACAGGAATCACTGGTCGAATTTTATATGGCTATCGAAGCGAGTTCGCTTACTTATGAAGCCAGCGATTCTCTTTACATCTCTACTATTCCACTCGAGCTGAGCTTGCATAGCTCCTCCGACGCGGATTTGGATGTATCTGCGGAACGCGTTGTTTGGGAGCAGCAGACGGATCTGCAGTTTGCCGTGACCGATTCGTCTTTGATTACAGAGGGGCAGGTGTTTTTGCGTCAAGTCCGGCTAACTGTCGCGCCCGGTGAGTACGAACTAAAAATAGTCATGCCCCTGTTGGGCCAAGATCCAGTACAAGCAAGCCGTGATGTAATCATACCAGACTATGGTCGGCAGGAAAGCTGTGCGCTTTCAGACATAACACTGGCTTCCAGGATTACTCCTTCGGAGGATAGAGAGGATCCATTCTACAAGAATGGGCTCCACATACGCCCAAATGCCAGCCAACTGTACGGCGAAGGAGCTGCTAACCTCTTCTATTATGCTGAGGCCTACAATACTGCATGTGCAGCTTCGGATACAGACGAGTATACTACGCTTATATACGTTTCCAAATTGAATAAATCGGAGCCCATCCTGGGGTTACAGAAGCACTCGAAACGAGCAATGCGTCCAACGGATGTTCTTGTCGGTACGTTTGATTTGTCTGATCTTGTTTCTGGCCTGTACATTCTGCACATGGAAATCCGTGATAAGGCCAATGAATCCAAGGTTGAACAGACTCGCAAGTTCTCTGTCCTAAATCCTGTTTCAGATTCGACATGGATACAGGCTGTTTTTACCATGGATATATTCGGCCCAAGTGGTTATGCAACTATGGCGGAGGACGAGAGAGAGCAGGGGGAGATACAGATCAGACATGTAGAAGATCTTGCAGCCCTCTGGATGTTTGATGAGCCGCCGGAGCTCATTGGAGGTCTTCGTGCGTTGCAAGGTAAAATCAGATATCCGGAAGCTGCAAGACGAGCAGGGATTCAAGGGCGGGTGATTGTACACTTCACGGTAGACGAGAAGGGTGATGTTCGTGATGTCATAATCCATAAAAACATCGGAGGTGGATTGGACGAAGAAGTCATCCGGGTTATTACAGAGCATGCAAAATTCAAGCCAGGCATCTATCAAGGAAAAAAAATTTCTAAGAGAATGGCGATGCCAATTATATTCAGGTCGAGGAGGGGTTTGGGATACCCGGATTTTCCTGCACTCTTCATATCAAATTAAGAATCCCAGATGGCAATAAACACAGTTTTAGAACTTCTCAGTTGGAGCACAATCAGGAATTTCCACCTCAGTGCTTTCACAAGAAGGAAGGACGTTTCTCAATGCCTCGGTTTCCTTCGCATCTACACTGAGTCCGTACTTACGTTTGACCTCAATGAGCCGATTGACAAACCAACACTGGTTGTGTTCGGGCACCCATTCAGCCGCATCTTTCGCGATCTTTTCCCAACGATTTAACGCAGGAGCCGCGTGCGTGAGATTCAGAAAATCAGACGCGAATTCTATTCTATCGGTTCTACCGCAATTATTGTGGAATGATTAAATTTGAGTCCCACTAAAATATAGCGTACTTCAATGGAATCTTATCTGGATTTGACACGACTCACCTTGGGATTGGGGGACTACACGGCATCAGCCGCGCACAACAGCGTGATCTGATGGAACTCGTGGATGACCGCTATACCCTGCGATCGACCATTGTCACCAGTCAGTACCCATAGACAAATGGCATCAGACCATGGAAGATCCCACATTAGCCGACGCAATCCTGGACCGACTGGTCAACAATGCCCACAAAATTCAACTGACCGGTGACTCCATGCGCAAGGTCCAAGGTGAACAAGAATTGATCATCGAATCCACCAAATCATGAAAGTCAGTTTAGCAACATATAGGTGGCCCACTTCGCTCGGAATGGTGGCCCACATGGCTCGGAATCAGTGGCCCGCATGGTCGGAATACGCACCATTGTCTGCATAGCGGGCAGGACTGTACTGAAGCATGGTAATCCGAGTACGAGCCGCATGATCCACCTGGAGAGTCGGGTGCGGGAAACCCGCACGCCCGGTTCGGAGAGCAGGGGCCGGAGACGACTTATGGGAGCCTGACTGAGGGCCAGCGCGAAAGCGATGGAATTGCCACAGGACACTAAGAGCACCGCGCCGGCCTCCTGACTCTACGAGATTTTTACCGCATAGTTTTTTTCGGTCCGATATAAACAATGTATAGCGGTTTTCCCGCCTGAATAGGCCACGAGAAATGCATGCGAATCGGCGTTGTGTAGTTAATCTTGCCGTGCCATGTGCATGATAGTCCACTGATCTGTAGGGTTCGATCACTGAATTTCAGCTCTTCTCGAAATCGACGCTTTTCAGAGTCTGAGGAATCTGAGAACCACGCCCTTTCCCCAGTGAAGAACTTACTATAGATCTTATGTCCTTCGCCAGTACGATTGCCATCTGCGTCATAGGCCCGCACCAGTGAACTCAGAGTAGTCAAGAGTTGTCCAATTCTATTGGATGCGCTTCTGGAAAACGGCAATTTAAAAAGTGGGTCAAAGGATTCTTCAAAGAATGTCAGTCCATCGAAACTTGATACGGAGGACTCAGCCAATTCCTGCCACGAGCCGATAGGCGATCTCATTCTTGCTAGATCATTTTCTAACTCACGAGGAGCCCACCAATTGTTGACAGACATGACCGTGGTGTCTGTCGCCTCTATGCCCCGTTTCCATGTTACCAGAAGGGGATTGTATGTCCAATCTGATGGGTAAATGGTGATTAGCCCACACTTTTCGTCATTAAGCATTCGAAATGCAGCTTCTCCTACGCCCGTATCGGTAACGATCAATTCACCTTCACATTCAAGCCAGTCATCCCCGCTGTGTTTTTGACTCTCTTCCCAAAACGGACCACTCCGGGTTAACCAACTTAGAATCGCACGCTTGAGATTCTGATTAGAGATTCGGTTGATTGCCGACAACAACTCTACACCGGGTATCGGCTTACGTCCATATATAAGACGCGTACATCTAACTTCCCGTTCGAAACTCCATGCTACGCGTCGCATTTCGATGAGTTGTGCAAACGCACGCTGCAAATCAGTAAGATCATGAAACTGTTCATGAATGGACAGATCGTTGAGAAGGAGATCCATGTCATGAAGAACTGGTGAAGTACTGCATATCTCTGTCGAATTGATCAAAAAATCCATGCGGCCAGTAGTCTACGTTGCCGTGGGGATCCAGTCTCGGACTCTCGATCTGCGGTTTCCCAACGACATCGTTACGTTCACGTTGTCGGAAAAAATGCAATGCAATGTCTCGGTGTGATAACAGATTGCTCTTTACAGCTCGCCGGATGCCGTTCAATATGTGATCGCTATGCGATTCAATCACAATCTGTATGCCCGCCGCTGCGACTTCAGCGAGGAATCTTCCCATTTGAGCTTGCCCTGCCGGATGCAAATGAACTTCCGGGTTTTCTATTAGCAAGAGATCGCCCTGTCGGGCCGATATAGCAGCAACAACAATGGGCAATACTTGAGTGAGTCCAAATCCTGTGTTTGTCGGGCGTAGGAATTCAGTCTCTTTAGACATTCGAATTCCTACGGAAATTGCATTTGCACGTTGGACTGGGCTAATTGCCAGTCTACAGCCCGGAAAGAAGCTAGACAAACGAGCCTCAACCTGCCGCAGGCGAGTTGGTGGGGCTGTCTCGTCGACCAATTTTTCAAGAACTTGTTCATTTGATCCAGTGTGGAGCACGCCAACTGCATGCTCGCCCCGTGAACCCACTGCTGAAGTAAGCTGTGGGTCATCGTAAGGATAATACTCCCGCGGCCCAAGCCGTTCCGCAGTCAGATAAGTCATTCTTCGCAAGCGATCAATCAGAGTGTGATTACTTAATAAATCCGGGGACAAAAAATGAAGTGGCTGCTCGCTGTCAAATTTGACCGTATCACCTCTTTCCGGCGTGTAAAAACCTTCCTTCAATGCCATTGACATTTCTTCGCGGCCACCTTTGAAAACCCAATGAAATTTTTCCACTT
The DNA here is from genome assembly GCA_002238805.1 of Rhodothermaceae bacterium bin80. GTDB lineage: Bacteria > Bacteroidota > Rhodothermia > Rhodothermales > Bin80 > Bin80. The sequence goes on from MPNB01000041.1 coordinate 26,671, forward strand.
CATCATTAATCAGCGTCACACAAATACTCTCCCGCCCATGAACCTGATCAATTACATCCATGACCGTACCGAGACGCACGGCCGACCCATTCAATATCAAACGCGACGACCACTCAAAGTCACGCATAGTTTGGTGAACTACACTAAGTGCCTGTAGCACCGTTGACTTACCCGATGCATTAGGTCCAGAAAGAAGTGTTAATTGCTGGAGTGGGAGTTTAAGCAATTCAAAGCACTTGAAGTGGCGTAATTCAATCTGCGTAACCACGGACCACCCTCGAAATTTGATTTTGCACCATTTCAAACCTTTTCATAACCTTTCTTTTGTCGTTTGTCGCTATAGTAATCGAATCATTAAAATTTTCGTCTTCTAATAGCGAATAAAATACTTCACGAAGGTGCGCTGAATTTGATTCAATACATGATTGATCAACCTTCGAAAGTTCAGTTGACATTACATCCCACAAAGATGCGTTAAGCACGCCACGCTTCCTTTGGCCCTTTTCGTGTTTTCTAAATGCGTTTTCCTTAAAAAGAAAATAGTTGTTGGATAGACCAACGCGAAACTGGTCGGATAATTCTTGAAGCTTTTCAGCAGTCATTTCATTCATTTTGCGCAGTGCTCTAGCCAGAAACTTATCCATGTCTCCTCGGTATTTCTCAGATCCAAAAATCTGAAACGCACAAAAACGATTTACAAATTCTCGATCCCTCATTGACTTTGTGTTAAGGCTCTTCCCCGTAGCCTCTTTGAAAGGATCACTGTTGGCTTCCTCCCTGAGAAACTTCGTTGCTTTACCCATATAAAGGCAGTTGCGCATTTGCTGACGCGTCAGGGGGACACCCCCATTCACTCTCTCAAAAATATCGAGACGAGCACGCTCTGGGACTTTAGAATCCATTATATAGAGAATTAGATTACAATCCTCAATACGATTCTTAATCTTTGGAGGCAGTTCTGAGAATTTTTTTCGGTTTAAGTCGTGCCGGTCAGAAAATTTAAGTCGAAGGTCATCCTTAACGAATCTGTGGAACGTGGACAAGCGCTGCAATCCGTCGACTACGACCATTTTTCCCTCTTCATTTTCCGCCAAATAGAATACTGGTAGAGGTATGCGCATTATAACTGACTCAATCAGTTTGCTTTGCTTTTCCACACCCCAGATAAAGTCACGTTGGAAATCTGGATTCATTATGTAATACGACTGATCAATTCGCCGGATTACATCGTGTACTGTGCGGGCTTCTGAGCGAATTAGAAAATCGTCAAGTGGGTAGTCTTCCCATGTTCCATTCTGCTGGTCTAGTCCTTCAACTGATGACTCTACTTCTCCAGTCACAATATTTCCAGACATCTAATAATTTGCGATATGCTGAGCAAGAACCTAACGGGTACAGTTGTTTTTGGTTTCTACTCTGGCTATGCCTAACCGGAATTGCAAACTCGTCATCAATAATCATCCGATGAACCCGTTTTTTGAGTATGCGAAGGGGCTTTGTGCAGGGTAAAGTTGGGCAGGATAGTTACTCGGAAGAAGCGTTCCATCACCTGCTTACACCGGACGCGGCATATCGAGACATTCATTGTTTTCCTTGTTCTCAATACCCCCCTCCCCCGACAGCCAGTAGCACGATCTTGGCCCGCATCACATCACGATATGGTAACGTATATCGGCGGGTTCTCGCCCCGAGGACACGACACAGGCGATCAAGCATTAACAGGATATAGGCGTTTTGCCTCCTGATTGAACCGAATGGCACATGTCCAACAAACAGTGTCAGTCAAATCGACAGCACATCAATCTATGCCCAGTAATTCCAGATGCCAGACAATCAGGCAAAATGACAGCCGGATTGCCAAAATGCCCCTCTTCCTCAACTTGTCATGTTTGTCTCTGCACTGCCCGTCGCACTCCCGCACTCCCTATTATCAAGGCTCATGCCGTAGGTCCGAAGCCACCATCATGCCTTGAACTTGTCCGATGGCCAGAAAAACAACCTGTGAGCCAATCCTCCAACAGCCCCCAAAAACCGTCAAGCCCAAAATAGCTGCAACAGTAAGCACTAGGTGGTTCGACGGATCTATTGCTGCCAGAACACAGTTGCGGACATGGGCGTCCAGCTCCAGATAAAGATGTTTGTGCATGTGAATTGAGGTCTGATAAGGATAACGAATGGTACGAAACACGCGCCCGTTTTCACCAAACCTCTTTCCTCGGTCTGCGGCTAAACTATCCCATAATTATTTATGTGAAACGCATTCCTATATCCGGTTACTGCGAAATTTTTCTCACAGCAGTAAGGAGGCGATCAATCTCCTCACCGGTCGTATAGCAGGCAACGCCCGCTCTGATGAGTCCTTCAACACCCAGACGCGAGACCACAGTGCTTGCATAGAAATCACCGTGAGAAAGAAATAATCCGTAATTGCTCAATTGCTCGCATGCTTCCTCAGATGTTAGCCCCTGAATTGTGAAACCAACAGTAGGCGTACGTGCATCTAACGGTGGTGGTCCGTAACAGATAATACCAGGAATACTGTGCAATCCCTCCCATAAGCGTGTCACAAGATGCTGTCCACGTTCATGCAACTCTTGGTAGGTGGCTTTTAATGCTGCACGTCGGGGTTCGATAGGAGTGAGAGATGCAAGGAAATTTACCGCCTCTGCAGAGCCGGTGATGGCCTCATGGCTGAGTGTGCCTGTTTCTAGACGCTCAGGTGCAGTTGAACCTGCCGGCTCGAGGCGAGGAACATTCAGATTCTGAAGCAATGTTTGTCTTCCGTATAGTACACCAGCGTGTGGTCCGTAGAACTTGTATGGGGAGCAGGTCAAAAAATCACACTCAAATGCTTTCATATCACAGAGTACATGTGGAGCGTAGTGGACCGCATCCACGAATGTAAGTGCATTGGCTTGGTGAGCGAGTCTAATAACCGTCTGCAAATCGTTGATAGTCCCCAGTGCGTTCGAGGCACCACCAATTGCGATCAATCGGGTGTGCGTATTGATCAAACTATCAAGATGCTCCAGGTCCAGTTGTCCGGTTTCGATATCAAACCTTACTGAGCGTATCACAAAATTGTGCTCTCTGGCGAGGTCTCGCCAAGGATCAATGTTCGCGTGATGATCAAGGTCGGTGACAATTATTTCGTCTCCTTGGCGCCATTGACGCCCGAGGGAACGGGCTAGATGAAACGTTAACGTGGTCATGTTCTGACCAAAGACAACCTCTGCGGATCGGCAATTAAGAAAATCAGCGAAGGCTGCACGAGCGTCATCAAGTATGGCGTCGGTTTCGGCACTGGAAGGATAGGCCCAGTGTGTGTTTGCATTGTGGTGCAGAAGGTAATCGACCATCGCATCAGTTACCATAGTAGGTACCTGTGTACCACCAGGTCCGTCGAAGTAGGCTACAGGATAACCGTTGTGTACACGTTCCAGTGCAGGAAAAGCCTGGCGGATAACTTCAGTTTTGGCAGTAGTGGGGTACATTTAATAATAATGTTATCGCATAGCGACGCAAGATAAGGATACGTCCCGCAATAGTGACGAACATCAGTTCAGGTTGAGTACCTTTTGTATTCTGGGGTATGAATTCAGTAGTCATGAATGGGCTTTTTCTACAAGCCAGAGGATTTGATTTTTTCGGACCACAGCACCTATCCACGCTTATTATTCTGATTGTTCTGTCTGTTTGGTTGCCTGTATTTGCCCGTGACCGATTACGCCCGCAGAATCAAATCTGGATAGCACGAGGACTTGCAATCATTGTCAGTCTTGGAATTCTCAGTGCCGCCATATTCAGGTTGCTGACAAACCAGTTCGATTGGCGTGTAGATCTACCGCTTGATTTGTGTAATCTGCTGGCACTACTGCTGCCAGTCCTATTCTGGAAACCACGCCCACGCCTCGTCGAGCTGCTTTATTTCATGATCCTGGGAGGAACGGGGCAGGGAATAATTACCCCGAATTCCCCCGAAGGATTTCCGCACATCCTTTTTTTTAGCTACTGGATCGTTCATTGCGGCCTTGTCCTCCATATCATTTACGTGGTCGTTGTATGGCGCATATATCCCCGGTTCGTTGGCGTTCTACGTAGTTTACTGGCGATGAATGTTTATGCAGTGGTAATGCTGGTACCTAATTACTTCATGGGATCCAACTACTTCTATGTGATGGCGAAGCCGGATACGCCATCACTCCTGGATATTATGGGTCCATGGCCGTGGTATATTTTAACGGCTCAGCCGGTCGCATTGTTGATTTTCTTCCTTTTATGGTTGCCGTTTATTCGACGTAACTCGGCCACAGATATTCACGTAGCCGGAGACACGTTTCCGAGTATTAATATCGACAACGCAAAAGTATGACGGGATTGGAGATTATATGGTGGGCAGGTAGTAGTCTTTTTTCGGCAACGACGGTTATAATTGCACTAAACTAATTGATGTTTTCGATGCAAGGTGGAATAGATTGGAAAAACTGGCAGATCAAATTGTGTGTCGTATCCGCCTTAACACAGGTTTTGCTGTTCAGTCCAAATCTTGCAGCGCAGGAATGGGAGATTGCACCTACATTTGTCGAAGAAGCCCCTCGCATTGATGGCAATTTGGATGATGCAATCTGGGCGGAAATTGATCCACTCACCGAGTTCACGCAGGTATGGCCTGACGAAGGAGCACCGCCAACAGAGTTGTCTGAGGTGCGGATAGCCTACAATCGGGACTATCTGTTTTTTGCATTTCGATTTCTTGATGAGGATGCACATTTAATTCGTGCAAAGAACCTGGAGAGAGGAGGGCGTAATGATCGTGATGATCACGCATATATCTCTCTAGACACTTACCTCGATAAACGCAATCGCAAGTTTGCAAATTCAGTCGCGCACTGACTGATCTTTTGCGCTAATTTAGGGGTTTTTGGCCTCAATTTGGCCATTTCAGGCCCAAAATCGGCCTTTTTTTACCCAAATCCGCCTTTTTTTTGGATTTTTCCCAAAAAACCCCGATATAGTGGATTTTTC